>DAOUML010000264.1:0-6178 GCA_034411635.1 Anaerolineales bacterium | reverse complement strand
GGAAAGGCGTAAATCATCAGCAGGCACAAGCAAGCGGGCTTTCTCTGCAAATTCAAGCGATTCGGGCAGTTTTCCACTCACCTGGGCAAGCGTAGATTGTAAAACATACATTTCTGCCTGAGCGACACACATCTCGGGTGTATCCGGCTGCAGATTTGCCAGCCCGGCTTCCGCCATCTTCAGGTAAGGCCCCATTTGCGCAAAATCACCGCGCAACATTTGCCCCCAGACAATGCTCAGGTAAATCTGCGGACAATTGGCGTGCAACACCGCCGGAATGGATTGCAGCCAGGTTTCCATCGCGCGCCCATAACCCTGATTTATCAAATCCCAGTGATGACGCGCCATCAACATGGCCGCGCGCTCAAAATCAGCGGATTGCAACGCATGCTCAGTTGCCATTCCGGGGTCGCCCTGGGATTCGTGCCACAGGCTGGCGCGTTGATGTAGCTCTGACAGGCAGTCGGCGCATTCACGGCGAAATTTGTGCTGGAGCAGTTCCGCGAACAAATGATGATAGCGATACCAGCGCCCCTCGTCGTCGAGCGGGATGATGAACAGGTTGGCGGTTAGCAGGTCTTCCAGCAGGCTGGCGCTATTCGCGCGCCCGGTAATGGCCTCGCACAAATCCCCGCTCAGGCGCGGCAAAATCGAAGTCTTCAGCAGAAAATCCTGCACATCGGGCGGCTGGGTCTTGATGGCTTCTTCGGTAAGGTAATCCAGAATAAAACGATGACTTCCACTCAAGGTCTGGACAAACGCCCCAGGGTTTTCTCGCCCCTGAAGCGAGACCCCGGCCAATTGCAGACCGGCGGCCCAGCCTTCGGTGCGTTCCGTTAAACGGGCCACATCCCCCGCTGAAAGTTCCAGATGCAGCCCATCCTGCAACAAGCGGGCCGCTTCGGGCTCTGAAAAGCGCAAATCAGCGGCGCGGATTTCGGTCAACTGCCCGCGCGCCCGCAAACGCGCCAGCGGCAGGGGTGGGTCTTCGCGCGTCACCAGTACGAGATGACAATCGGGCGGCTGGTGGGTTAGCAGAGCGGTCAGCGCATCCAGGATGGCGGTATCTTGAATATGGTGAAAATCATCCAGAACGAGAAAATGCGGCATTTTCCAGGCCAGCATTTCATTGACCAGGGTCGTCACCAACACATCTGGTGACGGAACCTGTCCAGATTGCAAGGTAGCCAATAAATCGGCACAAAACGCTTCATCCCCCCGGCGCAGTGCGGCGACAAAATAGGTGAAAAAACGGTTGGGCTGGTTGTCTGATTCGTCGAGAGAGAGCCAGGAGATTTTTGATTGCGAAGTTTCGAGTGAAGATTGCAGGCTGGCAATCCACTCGGCTACCAGAATACTCTTGCCGTAGCCTGCCGGGGCTGAGATGAGCGTCAGTTTGCGGTTTTCGGCCAAGCCACGCTGGAGTTGTTCCAGCAAGCGCGGACGCGCAACCATCTCCACGCGCCAGGCCGGAACGTAAAACTTGGTGGCAAGTAAATTCGTAGTACTCATCAGGATAATTATACCTGTAGGTAGCCATACCAATTATTAAGAGCAAAAAAGTGAGCAGCCTGACCCACTCGGCAGGAAAAAACCCGCTAACAGGTCGGCATCAAAACCCAAAGGGTCTTGCGATATACTGTAAAAAGGAAAGGAAAAACTTGGCATGAAGAAAAAAATCATCGATGTCATTGAACTTCAGCGCACCTTTGGCGAGAATCGCGCCGTGGATGGGATGACGTTTCACGTCGAGCCGGGCGAAGTCTTCGGGTTGCTCGGCCCCAATGGCGCGGGCAAGACAACCACGGTGCGCCTGCTCAACGGTATCCTGCCGCCTTCGGGCGGGACGATGCGCGTCTTCGACCTAGACCCCGCCACTCAGGGCGAACTCGTCCGCAAGCAGACCGGCGTGTTGACCGAAACCCCCTCACACTATGAGCGGCTCTCGGCGCGCGAAAATCTCGAATTCTTCGGCACACTGACCGAAATCCCCGCAGCCGAATTGCCCCGGCGGGTGGATGAGATGCTGACCTTCTTCGACCTGGCCCAACGCGCCGAAGACAAGGTCGAGACCTTCAGCAAGGGGATGAAGCAGCGACTGGCTCTGGCCCGCGCTCTGATTCACAAACCCCCGCTGCTCTTCCTCGACGAGCCGACCAGCGGCCTCGACCCGGAAGCGGCCCAACAGGTCAATGACCTGATTGCAGGCCTGAGCCGCAGCAGCAAACAGACGGTGGTGCTGGCAACCCACAACCTGCTCGACGCCCAGCGTCTGTGCGACCGGGTCGCCATTCTGAACAAGGGACGCATCCTGGCGATTGGCTCGCTCGATGAACTGGCCCGCAACCTGTGGCCGGTGACCTGGGTCGATATTGTCCTGTTTGGCGAGGTGGCAGAATCGGCCCTGGGCGTGGTGTCGGCCCTTCGGGGCGTGATTCAGGCTGCGGCGGAGAATGATTCGCTGGCCATCCAGGTCGAGGCGCAGGAAGTAATTCCAGAAGTGGTAGCGGTCCTGGTGCGGGAAAATGTCCCGATTCTCAAAGTAAACCCGCGTGATTACAATCTGGAAGATATTTATTTTGCATTACAGGCAGGTGAAGCATGAATTGGAGAAGTATTTGGGCGATTGCCCGCAAGGATTTGAAGGAAGTACGCCAGAACCGGGCTGCCTGGTTGCCGGCCATCATCGTGCCGGTCATCTTCGCCGTGGTGATGCCGTTGGTTTTCATTTTGCTGCCGCAGTTTGCTTCGATTAGTGGAGCCGACATGGAGGAGGTTGATGGGTTGCTCTCGAATCTGCCGCCCGTCATGCAGGTTGTGTTTGATGGAAAATCGCCGGAACAGACTTTTGTCATCTATATGACGGGGTTCATGCTTGCGCCGATGCTGCTGATTTTGCCGCTGATGTTTTCGACGGTTATCGGCTCGGAGGCTTTTGTGGGTGAGCGCGAACGCAAGACGCTCGAAGCCCTGTTGTACGCCCCGGCCAGTGATCTGGAGCTGTTTCTCGGCAAGGTGTTGGCGGCGGTTTTGCCCGCGATGGCGCTGGCCTGGCTGACCGGCCTGGTGTATGCGATTGTGGTCAATGTAGCCAGTTATCCGCTGTTTGGTGAAATCTGGTTTCCGCTGGCGCCCTGGTGGCCAATGATGCTCTGGCTGGCGCCCGCCCTGGCGGTGCTGGGCATTTCGGTGACTGTGCTGATTTCAAGCCGGGTGCGCACTTTCATGGAAGCCTATCAGATGAGCGCGTCGCTGGTCATTTTTGTGCTGGCCCTGATTTTCGGACAAATCAGCGGCCTGCTGGTGCTGGGCGTTGGCACGGTTTTTGTCATCGGAACCCTGGTCTGGCTGGTGGACGCGGTGCTGATTTATGTCAGCGTCAGCCGCTTCAAGCGCAGCAGCCTGGTGGCGAAGTTGTAAGCGCATATAGAAAAAGGCTGGGAAATAATCTCAGCCTTTCCATTGATGGGAGTAAAACATGATTCGAATTTCAAAAATCATATTTTCCTTGCTGCTGGCTTTTGTGGGCTTTGTTACCCTGAGTGGATGCGGTACGCCCCAACCTGCCGGGCTGACAGACGAGCAACTTGTCTCACTAACCGAAAAAGTCCTCCGTTCTCTGGACGAGGATGACTATGACAATTTCATCCAGGATTTTAGTGAGCCAATGGTTAACGCATTTACCCCGGAAAGTTTCACTGACCTGCGCAATATGCTGCAAGAAACCAGCGGAAACTTTGTTTCACTCGGTGAATTGAGATTATCCAACCGCCAGGGTTATGCCGTATATCGGATTCCCTGCCAGTATGAACTGGAAACCGTTACCGTCACGATTACGTTTGCCATTGACGGGAATAAAGTGGAAGGATTGTTCTTCACCTCCCCCAACCTTGTCAAATACAATCAATAACCTGAACGAAACAAGCCCGCACCCTGGCCGACTTACTCGGCCATAACGACCTGAAGACGACCATGCGCTATACGGCCTCGACCGAGACGGATAAAGCGGCCAAGATGGCTGGTATGGATTGATACCGAACTGATAATCAGTTGGATCAGCGTATTATCAACATTTATAATCTTGACAAATATACGCCATTGGCGTACAAGCAGAATACAATGCAAATCATCGAAACTTCCATCTTCACCCGTCGCGTCGTTGAATTACTTTCCGATGATGATTATCGTGAGATTCAATCCATGCTTGTCATTCGGCCTGCTGCCGGGCCTGTCATTCCTGGCAGCGGGTTTGCGAAAATTAAGATGGGCTGCCAGTGGTCGTGGTAAACGTGGCGGCGCTCGCATTATTTATTACTGGTTTACTTCACAGGAAAAATTGTAGATGTTGTACATTTACCCAAAGAATGAGCAAGATAATCTGACTCCCGACCAACTAAAAGCGCTAAAAAAGATTGTAGAAAGAGAGTACCCATGAACGAAGAACTCTTTAATGAACTGCTTGAAAGCGTCCGTGAAGGCGGTGAAATTTTGCGCGGTAAGAAGAGTGCCTCGCGGACTTTTAATGTTGAGAAACCTGATGTGCAAAAAATTCGCGGCAGTTACAACATGACACAATTTGACTTTGCCACGATGCTGGGTGTCAGTGTCGATACTTTGCAAAACTGGGAACAAGGTCGCCGGGCGCCCCAGGGCCCGGCCCGGGTGCTGCTCCAGATTGCCGCGAAACATCCTGATATTGTTTGGGATGTGGTCAAATCACATAAACGTTCTGTCAGGCAAAAAGTGTAAAAATCAGGCATGGTAATTTGTTGATACATATTGAAACCGCGAGCGCATATTGGCTCGCGGTTTTGTGCTCTGATGGTTACTGAAGCGCAGTGACTTTTTCGGCCTTCAGGAACGCTTCCCCCCGTCCGCCATCCAACTCCACCATACCCGTAACCAGGAACGGCCTGCCGGAAGAGACAATCTCCCTGGCCTGGCGGTAGACCTGCGGGAATAGGATGACCTCCAGCATCCCGGACAGGTCTTCCAGGGTAAGGAAGAGCATCGACTCGCCTTTGGCCGTTCGGCTGCGATGGGAAGTCTGGCGCACGCCGGCAACGGTGACACGCTGTCCGATTCGCTCGGCGGCTTCCAGGGTGGAGATCGCACCCAAGGCGGCAATCTGGTCGGCGACCAAGTCGAGTGGATGGGCTTCCAGGCTGGCACCGAGCAAGTCCTGCTGGGCGTCCACTTTTTGCTCAATTGACCAGTCTTCCCCATTGGACTCATCCAGAGCAAACAAACTCATCTGTCCGGCTTTCCACCCAGATTGAATCCGATTCAGAATGGCCGGGATTTTCCCCAGCCCTTCCAGCGCGCCAATTTTTGCCAGGCTCTCGGCCTCCTGCGGGCGCGGGTCAGCGCGGGTCAGGAAGTCGTCCAGGGATGTGTAGGGTCGGCAGCGCTGGATACGCTCAATCGTGCGGCGGGTCAGCCCCTTGACCTGCTCAAGCCCCATGATGAGTGTTGTTACCCCATTGATGTCGCCAACTGTAAAATTATGTCCAGAATGATTAACCTGCGGCGGACAAACAGCAAGCCCCATGCGCCGGGCTTCGCTCAGGTAGACGCGCTGACTGTAGTAGCCGCCCCAATTTGCCAGCACCGCCGCCATGAACTCCGCTGGGAAGTAGGTCTTGCACCAGGCCGAACGCCAGGCCACCTGAGCATACGAGGCGGCATGGGCTTTCGGGAAGCCATAGCCTGCAAAGGCCGCCATCATCTCCCAGACGCGCTCTCCGGTTTCAAGCGGCACACCGCTCCTGACCTGGGCTTCTTCCACGAACTTGCGCTGGAGTTCCTGCATGCGTTTGCCAGGGTCGAAGTGGCTCATCGCCCGGCGCAACAAGTCGGCCTCAGCCAGCGTGAAACCGGCCAGTTCGTGAGCAATCCGCAGGACCTGTTCCTGGTACAGGATGACGCCAAAAGTCTCATCCAGCACGGGCGCGAGTGCTGGATGGAGATGCGCCACCGCTTCCTTGCCCTGATAGCGGCGCACAAAAGCGTCCTTCAATCCGCCGGACAGCGGGCCGGGGCGGTAGAGCGCCAGAGCAGCCATGATGTCATCGGCAGTGCGGGCGTGGATTTCGCGCAGGGTGGCGCGCATTCCCGGACTTTCAATCTGGAAGCAGCCAATCGTCTGCCCGGATTCCAGGCGGTCTGACGTGGCGGC
>DAOUML010000263.1:0-12297 GCA_034411635.1 Anaerolineales bacterium | reverse complement strand
GTCGCCAACCAAACCCATCCGCGCGGACGCAGCAGGTGCGCCAGCCCAAGCAGGATGGTGGCGGCGAGAAAGAGCGCAAAGGCCCAGGAGACGGATTCAAACGCGCCCCATAAGCCGCCAAACAGGAAGAGCGCAATCCCGGCCAGGGACAGCGGCAGGGGGTAGCCGCTGGTTTTGTTTTTCAGCCAATTCAGGTGGTTGAGGCGGTAGGTCATTTCGCTCAGGACGGTCAGGGTGAAGGCCCAGAACGTCCAGCCCAGGCCTAAGGCCCAGGTTTGGCGGGTAAATTCAAGACTGAGTTGCAGGAAGAAAAGCGCCGGGCTGAGGGCCAGGGTGGCAAACCAGGGAAACAAGGCAAAAGGTTTGAGCAGGTGGCTGGCGGCATAATACACAGCCATGAAAAGCCAGGCTGCCGCAATGAAGGCCCATAACGGGCCTGCTTGGTTGGCGAACAGGTTAAATAGGGCGGTAATTGCCAGGCTGGAGGCCAGCAAGATGTTCAAAAACTGGCTAAACAGGAAGGCAGGCTGAGCAAAGCGAGCGTCTTTTTTGCGTGTCAGCATGAAAAGGCCGCCCAGGGCCAGCAGGTTGCCAAACTGCACGCTTGCCATGCGGGATTCAAGGATTGGCTCGGGGCTGAAGATTCCGGGAACAAATCCGCTGCTGTAGACAAGGCTACCCAGCGCGGCCAGGGTGAAAAAGCGCGATTGGTAAAACCAGGTCGCAAAGACCCAAATGACGGCGCAGACCAGCAGGACGAAAGTCCAGTAGGCGGCCAGAGCCTGGCCTGCCAGGTTGACCAAATCAGAAAAGACTCCGGCGTTAATGGGCAGCAGGAAGGAAAAGACGATGAACAGGGTGAAACTGGGCTGGGGCAGGCGTTTTTTGAGGGCAATTGCTGTCCCACCGAAGGCCAGCACGGCCAGCGAGAGAATCGGCAGGCGCAGGACTTCCACCAGGGCCGCCAGGATGACCGCCGAGGCAATGACAAAGAAGGCCCCCAGATAGAGGAAGGTCTTGATGGCGGTTTCGCTCAAGAGTAGTTGGGCCAGGCTGGGTCGCGGTTGGACAGGCCGGGGAGGTTGAGGCGGCGCAACAGCAGGTTGCGGGGCCGGGCTGGAGGCCTGGTGCGGGGGCGCGGATTCGGTTGTTTTTGGGGATTCAGGCTCAGGCGTGGTCTGCGTCAGGACAGGCCCTTCGGCTGCGCTCAGGACAGGCCCTTCGGCTGCGCTCAGGACAGGCGCGGGTTTGACCTGCGCGGGTTTGAAGACAACCCGGTAGCGTGAGCGCAAGGCGCGGGCCTGGTCATCCCCAATCAGGCCGCGTGTTTGCCAATCGTCCAGTTCTTGCAGGATGAAGCGTTGTTCTTCTGCTTTAAGCCGCAGCAGGCGTTGGGCGCGCAGGGCGCGCAGGTTGGGGGCGTCGAGGGCTTCGAGCGCGGCGGCGCGAATTTCGGGTTCGGGGTCGTTGGCGGCCAGGCGTTCCACTTGCGCCAGAATTTCAGGGCTGGCGGGCTGTTGACTGGCCTCGGCGAGGGCCGCTTTGCGAATTTTGGAATCCGGGTTCAGTAAATTTTTCAGGAGCAGGCTCATGGGGCGTCTCTGTCTTTTTTTTTAATTTAACACAAGTAACTGCCTACCGTAGCGCGACTTTCAAGTCGCGTTTGGAGTAAGGCTTTTGAGAATTTGCTTTCAGGTGACATAAACCCCCATTCGGGGACGATGTGTCGCCCTACGAATATCAGTTCGTAGGTAGTTACTAACACAAAAAAAGGACGCGGGTTACTGGCCCGCGTCCTTTTTCTAACCGAGATAAGCGCAGCCCCAGGGGGGCAGGGTGATTTGGATGTGTCCGCCGACGACGGTGAAGGGGCGATTGTCGATCAGGCTGCGCACGCTGCGCCCATCGGCCCAAACGGTTTGGACGGGGACGCGAATATCGCTGCTGGAGTCTGACAGGTTGAGGACGACGACGGTTTTTTCTTCGCCCAGCACGCGGCTGAAGGCGTACCAGCGTTTGGCGGCATCCAGCCCCAGACGGGCGTAATCGCCACGGCGCAGGCTGGGGCGCTGTTTGCGCAGGCCGACCAGGGCGCGGATGTAGTCGCGCAGATCGGCTTTCCAGTGGCTGGAGTCCCACAGGAAGGCGCGGCGGCTATCGGGGTCGTTGCCGCCCTCGAGACCGATTTCGTCGCCGTAGTAGATGGCGGGCGCGCCGGGGTAGGCAAAGATGTAGGCGAAGGCCAGTTTGAGTTTGTCGAGCCGCCCGCCGACCAGGGTCAGAGCGCGGGCGGTGTCGTGCGAATCGAGCGGGACGTACATGGCATACAGATTGTCGCGGCGGTAGATTTTGAATAGACTCTCGACCCGCTCGGCGAATTGCTCGACGCCTTCGTGGTGGTTCATGCAGGCAATCAGGGCGTCTTTGACCGGGTAATTCATCAGCCCGTCAAAGTGTTTGTCGTCGACCCAGTGTGGATCGGCGGTCCAGACTTCGCCGACGAGGTAGGCATCGCGGTTGACGGATTTGACCGTGTGGCGGAATTCGGCCCAGAAATTATCATCGTTGATTTCGTTGGGAACATCGAGCCGCCAGCCGTCTACGCCGCGTTCGATCCAGTAGCGGGCGACGCGCATGATGTAGGCCCGCACCTGTGGGTTGTGGGTGTTGAGTTTGGGCAGGGATTTGTAGTTCCACCAGCCGGCGTAGTTGTAGGCTTCGCCAGGGCCGTAGGCGTCGATGGGCAGGTGGCGGACGTGGAACCAATCGCGGTAGGCCGAGTACTCTCCATTTTCGAGCAAGTCATTGAAGGCGAAAAATCCGCGCCCAACGTGGTTAAAGACGCCGTCGATGATGATGCGCACGTTGTTGCGGTGGGCCAGGTCGAGCAGGGCGTGAAAATCGAGCATGGTGCCGAGTTTGTCGTCGATTTTGAAGTAGTCGCTGGTGTTGTAGCGATGGGAGGAGGTGGCCTGAAAGATGGGGTTAAGATAGATGGCAGTGATGCCCAAATCGAGCAGGTAGTCGAATTTCTGGATGATGCCGCGCAAATCGCCGCCCTGGAAGTGGTGGATGGTGGGCGGCGCGCCCCAGGGTTGGATGTTGATGGGGTCGTTGCTTGGGTCGCCGTTGGCGAAGCGGTCGGGAAAAATTTGGTAGAAGACGGCGTCTTGTACCCAGTAGGGGACGGTCATGTTGGCTCCGGGGGTATGGTATCGATAACGGTAACAATTTTACAACAAGACTGCCCGCTTTGGGTCATGGGTATTGTTATTTTGAAACCGAAATTAAGATTCCGATTCCAATTAACGCGCCGCCGAGCAGAAAGAGCAGGCTGATTTGCTCGCCGAGAAAATGCCAACCGAGCAGGGTTCCGGCAAGGGGCTGGGCGAAAAAGGTGAGCGAGGCAACCGAGGCGGGCAGGCGGGAGAAGGCGTAATTCCACAGGAACATGGCAATGGCAGTGGAGATGATGCCCAGGAAGAGAATGCCGCCCAGGATGGCGTGCGTGATTTGTCCGATGCCTTGGGTGGCGATTTCCCAAATGCCGAGCGGGACGGTGATGGGCAGGCCGCCCAGCAGGAAGATGGCGGTGGCTTGCACCAAATCGAGGCCGTTATCGCTGACTTTGCGCACCAGTACCGAGTAGAGCGCCCAGGTGAGGGCCGCGCCCAACAGGGAAAGATTGCCCAGAAACAGGTCGGATGAAAGGTCGGCGCTGCGTGGGTCGATGACGGCCAAAACGCCGAGGCTGGCGATGAGGATGGCGAGCAGGCGTCGGGGGGTGATCGGTTCTTTGAGCAGAATCCAGGCGAAGGGTAGCACGAGGGCGGGCGTAGCCGATGTCACCAATGCGCCGTTTGCGGCGGTGGAGAGTTTTGTCCCTACGAATTGGAATCCGAGCGAGATGCCGTATCCAACCAGCCCAACCTGAAAGGCGGTGGTGAATTGGGCTTTGTTGAGGCTAAATCCACGACCTGGCAGGTTCGATAATCGAATCACCAGCCATAGCGCGAGAAACCCGAGCAGCAGGCGGCTGGTGAGCAGGGCAAAGGGTGGGATGACCTCCAGCACAACTTTGCTGACGACGTACATGCCGCCCCAGATGGCGGCTGCGGTTAAACCGGCCAGCAGGGCCGGGAGGTTGGTTTTGGCATCTGTGGGCATTCTGGTTATTCCCACTCTTCCGGGTTGTATTGGCGGATTTTTTTGAGTTGTCCGCGCTGGCGTTTGGAGGCGACACGGGCGGCGCGGGCGGCGGTGCCGGCGCGGGTGGGGCGGCGGATTTTCGGTTTTTTGAGGGCTTGTCGAATGAGTTCAGCCAGGCGCAGAAGGGCATCGGCGCGGTTTTGTTCCTGGGTGCGATATTGGCGGGCTTCGAGGATGATAACACCTTCGCTGGTGGCGCGGCTGCCGGCCAGTTTGAGCAGGCGTTCTTTGACATCTTCGGGCAGGGATGGAGAATTGGCTGCGTCGAAGCGCAGTTGGGCCGCCGTGGCGACTTTATTAACGTTTTGCCCGCCCGGCCCGCTGGCGCGGACAAATTCGATTTTGATTTCTTCATCGGGGATGGTGAGGGAGGGGGTGATTTCGGGCATGATGCGATTATACCCCTGGCGGAGGGCCGAAAATTTGATGTTGATGCGCGCTTCACGCGCATCAACATCAAATTTTCGATTTTTTATAGGCAGTATTTTAGATGGGCCTAAAACATCAGGTCGTTGATTGTTTTGATGGTTTCGCGCGCGGGGCGCAGGTCTTTTTCGGTCAGGCGGTTGAGCGGGGTTTCGACGAGGGTATGCACGTCGGTTAGCGAGGGGCTGGCCGGGGCGACGTAGAGCAGGCCGGTGACAAGCCAGTTGTTGGCGGCGGCTTCTTCGAGGATGCGCATGGCGTCGATGCGGCTGGTCGGGTCGTAGTCTCTTTCGAGGGCTTTCAGGATGATGGTGGAGCCGTCGTGCAGGGCCACTTCGCGGATTTCGCCGTCAATCATATCGGCTTCGAGTTTGATTTCGGGCTTGGGCGGTACGTAGGTGATGGTGCTTTGTGGCCCTTCGGATGCCTGGTGGAAGGAAATATCGTGCAGTGGGCCTTCTTTTTCCTTGCCGAAACTGTAGGAGTAGTAACTGCTTTCCTGATTGTTGAAGGTGACGCACGGGCTGATGATATCGAGCACGGCGATGCCGTTGTGCGATAGGGCGGCTTTGAGCACTTCTTTGGTTTGTTTGGCGTTGCCGGCGAACAGACGCGCTACGAAGGTGGCGCGCGAGGCCAGGGCCTCCATGCAGATATCGACAGGCAGGTACATGTTGACGCCTTGCTTTTTGAGTTCGAGACCCTTATCAGCGGTGGCGGAGAATTGGCCTTTGGTGAGACCATAAACGCCGTTGTTTTCAATGATATAGACCATATTGACGTTGCGGCGCATGGCGTGTTTGAACTGGCCCATGCCGATGCTGGCGCTATCGCCATCGCCAGAGATGCCGAGGCCCTTGAGCCGGTGATCGCCGAAGAGCGCGCCGGTTGCCAGCGAGGGCATGCGTCCGTGCAAACTGTTGAAGCCGAAGGAGCGGTTCAGGAAGTAGGTGGGGCTTTTGCTTGAACAGCCAATGCCTGAAAATTTGACCACGCGCTCTGGCACGACATTGGCTTCATAACAGGCGGCGATAATCTGGTTTGAGATTGAGTTGTGTCCGCAACCCTGGCATAGGGTGGTTGGGTTGCCGCGATAGTCGTTTTTGCTTAATCCGGCTTTGTTGGCCTGGGCCGCGCCCTGTCCAGCCATGGGGAGTGTTTCAGCCATCTTATTTTTCCTCCTGTTCCAGAATTGCGGCGCGAATCCAGCGCGCGGTGGGGGGCAGGCCGTCATTGTAGGCAATGGCGACCAGCCGGGTGGCGAGTTCGGGGTATTCGGCGGTTAGTAGTTTTTTCAGTTGCCCGTCGCGGGTCTGGTCGATGACGTAGATGCGCTCGTGTTCTTCGATGAATTGTTTTACTTCGTCGGTGAAGGGAATGGCGCGCAGGCGCAGGTAGTCGCTTTTCAGGTTGTGGTTTTGCTCCAGTTTGAAGCGCGCCTCGCCAATGGCCGGGTCGGTGGAACCGTAGGCGATCAGTCCGAAATTCGCGCCATCTACCTGGTCGATAACCGCTTTTGGCAGGTATTCTTTGGCGGTTTGGTATTTTTTCTTCAGGCGGGCCATGTTGGCAACCCAGACATCTGGCTCTTCAGAGTAGCGCGCTTCGGGGGTGTGTCCGGTTCCGCGTGTGAAGTAGGCGCTCAGTGGGTGCTGGTTGCCGGGGAAGGTGCGGTAGGGGATGCCGTCGCCATCCACGTCTTTGTAACGGCCCCAGTTGGCGCCGATTTTTTCCAGGTCTTCTTCCCAGAGTACTTTGCCGCGATCCATGGGGGTATCGGGGTATTGGAATGGTTCGGTCATCCACTGGTTCATGCCGAAATCGAGGTCACTCAAAACATAGACCGGGGACTGGATGCGCTCGGCGATGTCGAAGGAACGCCAGCCGAACTCGAAACATTCGTTAATTGAGCCGGGCAACAGAATGAGCGATTCGATATCGCCATGGCCCATATTGGCGACATAGGACAGGTCGCCTTGCGAGGTGCGGGTGGGCAGGCCGGTGCTGGGGCCCATGCGCTGAATGTCCCAGATGACAACCGGCACTTCGGCAAAGTAGGCCAGGCCGGCGTATTCGGTCATCAGGCTCATGCCAGGGCCGGAGGTGGAGGTGAGGGCGCGCAGGCCGCTCCAGCCCGCGCCAACGCACATGCCAATCGCGGCCAGTTCATCTTCGGCCTGAACGACTGCAAAAGTGTTTTTGCCGTCTTCTGTTTTGCGTAGTTGGGGCAGGTATTCGTTTAAGGCTTCGGCCAGGCTGGATGCCGGGGTAATGGGGTACCAGCCCGCAAATTGCACGCCGCCATAAATTGCGCCGAGGGCGGCGGCGGTGTTGCCGTCGGTCATGATTAATCCGTCGGTTTTGTTGAGCGGCTGGAGGTGGAAGGGGTCGGTTTTGGTCAGGTTTTTCGCGGCCCATTCGGCCCCGGCCTGAATCATGCGCATATTCAGCGCGACAGGTTTTTCTTTGTTTTTGAAATGGAACTTGAGCGCCATTTCTAGTTTTTCGATCTCGATTCCAATCATCTGCGCCAACACGCCGACATAGACCATGTTGGCGACCAGATCGCGCAGGTTGGACGGAATTTCGGCATCGGCGCGCACCAGTTGTTTAACCGGCATGGGGTAGATGCTGATGTCTTCGCGGTTGATGGGCAGTTTGATGTCGTCGGCATAGAAAAAAGCCCCGCCGGGCGTAACAGCCGCGAGGTCTTGCACGAACGAGCCGGGGTTCATTGCCACCACAATTTCCTGTTCCTCGCGCCGGGCAATGAACCCATCCCCACTAACGCGGATGGTGTACCAGGTGGGCAGGCCCTGAATGTTGGATGGAAACAGGTTTTTGCCGGAGACCGGAATGCCCATTTTGAACAGGGCGCGCAGCAGGGTGGTGTTGGCGGTTGAACTGCCTGAGCCGTTGGCTGTGCCAACCGTAATTGAAAAGTCGTTAACAACACGGTTTTGGGTCATATACTCCTCGATTAGGGAATGCTATTTGGGTACGGGGCGGTGGTACAGGTGGTAAATCAGGTCGGTGTGTTTGACCAGCGCTTTGTGCCCCTCGTCAAACTTTCTATTCACAATCGCCTCAACCATCTGGCGATGGTATTGCCATACTTCTTTCAGATAGTTAATGTCGTTATATACATTCAGGCCAATGGCTTCATAAGCCTCCCAGTAAGCCTCCAAAATTCCGCCAACGTATAAATTGTCAATATGCCGAAAGATGGTGAGATGAAGTTTTTTATGCTCTTCGTGGGGGATTTGAATCGGGGTTCCGTTTAACTTATTTTCGGCGCGCTGTAATAGATCCTGCAAAATGGCGAGGTCTTCAGCGGTTAGTTGGGCCACGGCTTCATGCCAGTAGGCGGCCTCAAGGTGACGGCGCAGGTCTGAAAAGGCCAGAAAATTGGCAGAATCCAGATTCATGGCATAGCCCAGGCTATGCCGAACGGTTGGCAGAAAGGAATAGGCCAGGCGGCGGATGCCGATGCGAGGCCGCACATCCACCAAACCGAGGGCGCGGGCCACTTCGAGTTGCTCCCTTAAAGTGGCGACCGAAATCCCCAACTCGTTGCTGAGTTCCGTTAAAGGCGGCAGGCCGTTCTCCGCTTCGGGGTGGGCGGCCAGGTAACGCATAAATTCAGAATTGTTGCCTTGCGGGTTGCGTTCACGAAGCATGGAGCGGCCTGCGGAATTTTGGAATAAATTGGATTAATCCGATTATTATTATGAATATATCATTTTCGATAATGAGGGTCAAGATAAAAAATCACCCGCTTGGGGTGATTTTTTATTCATCATGCTTCTTTGATGACTTCCAGTGCTGCGGCGGCCATCAGGGCCGAGCCGCGCGCGAGGGCTTCTTCGTCAAAGTCAAATTTGGGGTGGTGGTGCCCGTAGTGCAGGCCGCGCGCTTCATTGTTTGAGCCGATGAAGAAATACGTGCCGGGGGCTTTTTGCTGAAAGAAAGAGAAATCTTCAGAACCCATGGTCACATACGGGCTGGTATCCGGGGTTTCGGCAGGGAAAACCATTTCGGCGGCGCGCAAGACGCGAGCGGTGGTCTTCGGGTCGTTGATGACCGGCGGGGTAAGATCGCTCAATTCGATTTCGGCCTGGCATTGCATCGCGCTGGCAACGCCCGCAACCACTTCCTTAAATCGGCGGTGGACGAGCGCGCCAACTTCCGGCTCAAAGAAGCGGATGGTGCCGAGCATCTCAACCTGGGGCGGGATGACGTTAAAGGCCTCGCCCCCGTGAATGCTGGCTACCGTTACCACGGCTGCTTTTTGCGCATCGACATTGCGCGAGACGATGCCTTGCAAGGCGGTGATAATTTGGGCTGAGGCCAGTACCGGGTCGATGCTCAGGTGCGGAATGGCCCCGTGCCCGCCTTTGCCGGTGACGGTAATTTTGAAAGTCGATGCGCCAGCCATGACCGGCCCGGCGGCGATGCCAATCCAGCCGACCGGTTTGCTGTTCCAGATATGCAGGCCGAGGGTTCGCGCCGGGGCAGGGCCTTCCATCGCGCCTTCTTTTACCATTAACTCTGCCCCGCCCATGCCTTCTTCGGCAGGTTGGAAGACCAGTTTGAAGGTTCCGGCGAAGTTTTCACGCTGGGCGTTGAGCAATTTGGCAACCGTTAGCCCGATGGCGGTGTGACCGTCGTGCCCGCAGGCGTGCATCAGGCCGGGGGTTTGGGATGCGTATTCCGCGCCGGTCTCTTCGTGGATGGGCAGGGCGTCAATATCGAAGCGCAGCATGACCACCGGGCCGGGTTGCGCGCCCTCAATGTGGGCGATTACGCCAGTTTTGGCGATTCCGGTGGCAACTTCCAGCCCAAGTTCGCGCAGTTCGCGGGCAATAATGCCGGAGGTGCGCACTTCCTGAAAGCCGAGTTCGGGGTGGGCGTGAAAGTCGCGCCGCATGGCCTGCGTGTAGGGAAAAAGGGCTTGCGCCTGGGTGAAAAGGTCGGTCATGGGGTTTCTCCTGGTTTGGGGGATTTTTCGGTTTATATAAGACCTGACAGGTTTCTAAAATCTGTCAGGTCTTGATGAAGTATTCCGGCAACTGCTGCAAAGCCTTGCCCAGCCGCGTGCCGGGCCAGGTGAGCAGGGAGCCGTCCAACAGGTGGATTCTTTCATCGATAACGGCAGGTGTTTCGGCTAGCAGGGTTTTGATTTCGTCGAGGTGGTTTTTGCCAAAGGCAAACGGTTCATCCGGCAGCAGGATGAGTTCTGGCTGCGCGGCGCGGATTTCAGCGAGGCTGACGCGCGGATAGCGGGTGTCGCGTCCTTCTGGGGCTTGGCCGGTCTCGTTCTTCAGGTCGGCATCGAGCGGGTAGCGGCGCGGGCGGTTGGCAAAAACATTCTCGCCGCCGAAAATCTTCAGTATGTCGCTGAGGTAGGTTTCGGCGTTGCAGGTCATGTACCAGGGTTGGCCGTCCTGCTCAGCGCGCCAGATGGGGCAGAAGATGCGCGGGTGTTCGCCATCCACCGCTACGGCGCGGGCAAACTCGACCGATTTTTCGAGCATGTCTACGGCAAGGTAGGCATTGCCGCTTTGGAAGAGGTCGGCCAGGTGGCGCAGATCGGCCAGGGTATCCTCTACGGTTTTCGGGAAGGTCAGCCAGACTGGAATCGCGGCGGCTTCGAGGGCGTGGACAATGGCTGGGGTATTCTCTTCCTGGCTGGCAATCACCAGTTCGGGGCGCAGGGCGAGGATGTCTTCAACGCGGGCGTTCTTCGTCCCGCCCACTTTGGGTAGCGCGGAAACTTTGCCAGCAGGGTGAACGCAGTAATCGGTAACGCCAACGACGAATTGCCCAAAGCCGAGGTCGAACAGGCTTTCGGTCATGGACGGGACGAGGGAGATGATGCGGGTGGGAGGGGGCATGGCCTACCGAAACATCAACCGCCTGTACCGCTCTTCGTATCTCGGATTTTCGAGCGTGCTGTCTTCGGTGTGGCGGGCGCGGAGGCGTTCTTCGAGTTTGGCAGGGTCGCCAATTTGGGTTTTGTGTTCCTTGATGGCGGCAATTTTGGCGTCCCAGTGTTCGGTTACGTCCAGGTTTAGGTTGGGTTGGCTGGTAAGCGAAACCCAGGCCTCGCGCGGGGTATGCGGTTCGAGTCCTTCCTCGCTGAGCAGTTCGGGAAAGTAGTTGTGATTGCCAGCAGCGGGGAAGAGCGCATCGAGCACAATTTGACCGGCGGCGCGATGGTCTGGATGGTTGAGGCCGTAACTATGGGAGGGGAACAGGTTTTGTGGGTCGCAGGTGACGACGACATCTGGCTTTTCCTGGCGGATGATGCGCACGACATCGCGGCGCAGCGGGATGCTGGGGACGAGGTAGCCATCGGGGAGATTAAACCAGTGGATGCGGGTTACGCCGAAACGCGCGCCAGCGGCCTGCTGTTCGGCGTGGCGCATTTCGCATAGTTTTTTTGGGCTAAGTTCGCGGTCGTTGGTGCCTTTGTCGCCGCAAGTCAAGATGCAGTAGATGATTTCATGTCCCGCTTTGGCCCAGCGGGCAAGCGTTGCGCCGCAAAAAAATTCCGGGTCATCTGGATGGGCCAGGATGACCAGGATTTTCTGTTGTTCGGGCCAGGCGAGATCGGGCGCAGGTTCAGGTGCGTTCATTGTTGTTCTTTAGACGGGCCTTTTTTGCCGGGCTTGCGGAAAGGTTTGCGCCGGTTGGGGCGGTTTTCGGGTTTGCCGGTTTTCGGGTTGTTGGATTGGCCGCTTGTTCGCTTGTTTGGTTGTTCGGTTTTCTGGTTGTCCGGTTTTCCAGTTGCTCGGTTGTTCTGTTGTTCGGTTTTTCGGTTGTCCGGTTTTGCGGTTGTTCGGTTTTTGGGTTGTTCGGTTCGCCGATTGCCTGGCTTGTTGGCGCGCCGGTTTTCGGGTTTTCCAGGTTTTCGATGGGGCGGTTTGTCGGTTGCCTGGTTTTCGGGCTGGGGTGTTGGGCGCAGGTCTGTTTTTGGGGCAGGCGCGGAACTTTCAGGGATGGCATCGGTGGGCGCGGTTGCTGAGGCCTTGCCGCAATCGCAGCCGCCGCCTTCGTGACGGTCACACGGCGAGGCAGATTTGCGCCGCAGGGCTTCCAACTCGTCCCAGGGTTCGAGCAGGTCACGGTGGAATTCTTTCCAGAGCGAGCGGTCTTGCGGGTTTTTGGCGGGCAGTTCAACCAGAACGGCGTTGCGCAACGGGTAAACGTCGATGACTTTGCCCTCGCCTTCGGGGCTGATAACGCGTTTATTGCGTTTGGGCAGTTCTTTGCGGGCGGCTACATATTGCTCGTATTCATAAATCAGGCAGCAGCGCAAACGCCCGCACATGCCGGTAATTTCGGAAGGCGTGAGCGAAATGCCCTGCTCTTTTGCCATTTTGATTGAAATGGGGCTGAACTCGGTTAGAAATTTGGAGCAGCAACGCGATTCAAGGCCGCAGGCGCCCATGCCGCCCAGCATTTTTGCCACGTCTCGCGGGCCAATCTGGCGCATTTCGACCTGAGTTTCGCCGAAGGTCTTTTGCATATCTTTGCGCAGGGATTTCAGGTCGACCTTTTCATCTTTTTCGTCGTTTTCGGTGGCGAACATCAGGGTCAGGCGCGAGCCGTCGAAGGAGTATTCGGCGGCGACGATTTTGACGGCCAGTTTCAGTT
>DAOUML010000262.1:0-5311 GCA_034411635.1 Anaerolineales bacterium | reverse complement strand
GACCAGGATGCTGTGGTCAGTTTCTTCGATGATCGCGCCCATTTGGCGGAGCACATCCAGAAATGCGATGTCGCCCTGTTTCGATTGGCGGCTGATGTTCTCGACGCGCACCGTCCCGCCGCAGATGAGCGGCGCGGCGAAGAAATAGGATGCGGCGGAGGCGTCCGATTCGATGATGTAGCGTTCCTGCGCCCGGTAGTGCCCGGGTCGAATCGAAAATTGCGCGTAGCCAGACGATTCAATCGTTACGCCGAACTCTTCCATCATCTTCATCGTCATTTCAACATACGGTTTGGAATTAAGTTCGGTCGACAGACTCAGTTCGACCGGGTTCTGAGCATACGGCGCGACCATCAGCAGCGCCGAAAGGAACTGGCTGGAAATATCCCCGGCGATGCTGGCGCGGCCTCCCGGTAATCCGCTGGCATGGATGGTGATGGGGGGGCAGAGGGATTTTAGATTTTTGATTTGAGATTTGAGATTTGAGGGGGCGATATTCGCTATTCGATATTCGTTATTCGGAGATTCGATGTTCGAGTTATCGAATATCGAATTGTCTACTCTTGAATTATCTAATATCGGCATTATCTTTGCTCCCAATGCCTCCAGCGTTTCGACCAGGTCGCCGATGGGGCGTTCGCGCATGCGCGGTTCGCCGTCGAGGGTATATTGGCCGTGGCCGAGGGTCAGGAAGGCGCTCAGGAAGCGGGCGGCGGTGCCGGCGTTGCCGATGAATAGCTCGGCGTGCTCGGCTGGGATGCGCCCGCCCAGGCCGGTGACGGTCATGGTTTTGGCGTTTTCGTCGAGGCGCAGGTCGAAGCCCAGGGTTTGCAGGGCGGCGGCGAAGTAGCGCGAGTCGTCGCTGAACAGGGCGTTCTCGATACGCGTTTCGCCGTCCGCGAGGGCGGCAATTAGCAGGGCGCGGTTGGTCAGCGATTTCGAGCCGGGGACGCGTACGCTGGCGTTGAGGGGGTGGGTGATGGGGTGGATGTGCATGGGCTTTTTTTCACGCAAAGACGCAAAGTCCGCAAAGAAAAATCAAAGAAACTTGGCGTTCTTTCCCGAAGGACATCGGGACGATGTGCGGCTTTGCGTGAGATTATTTGACTTTTCGTTCAACCGCCTCGGCCACAGCCCGCACTTGCTTAATCATCTGGGCAAATTTCTCGGGTTTGAGCGACTGCGCGCCATCGGAGGCGGCTTCTTCGGGGCGTTGGTGGACTTCGACAATCAGGCCGTCGGCCCCGGCGGCGATGGCGGCGCGGGCTATCGGCAGGACATATTCCCATTTACCGGTGGAATGGCTCGGGTCGACGACGACCGGCAGGTGGGTCTGGGCTTGCAGGACGGGCACGGCGTTGATGTCGGTCGTGTTGCGGGTGGCGGTTTCGAACGTCCGAATCCCGCGTTCACAGAGCATGACGCGCCGGTTGCCATCCGAGAGAATGTATTCGGCGGCCATCAGCAGTTCTTCGGCGGTGGCCGACATGCCGCGCTTGAGCAGAATGACCTTGTCGGTTTTGCCCACAGCGTGCAGCAGGTTGTAGTTCTGCATATTGCGCGCCCCAATTTGCAAGACATCGGCATATTTGGCGACCAGCGGGACCTGCTCCGGGGCCATGACTTCGGTTACGACCGGCAGGCCGGTCAATTCGCGGGCTTCGGCCAAAATTTCCAGACCGGCTTCGCCCATGCCCTGGAAGGCGTACGGGGAGGTGCGTGGCTTGAAAGCGCCGCCGCGCAGGGCGTGACCGCCGGCTTCTTTGACGGCCTGGGCGATTTCGAGCAATTCCTGGCGGCCTTCCACCGAACATGGGCCGGCGATAATCAGGATTTCGTCACTGCCGACTTTGACGCCGTTGACGTTGAATGTCGTCTTTTCCGGTTGGAATTCGCGCGAGGTGATTTTGTACGGACGCGAGATGCGCATGACGCTATCGACACCGTCCATCAGCTCGAAGGTTTCTTTGGACACGCGGCGGATATCACCGACCACGCCGATGACGGTGCGTTCGGCCCCTTTGGAAAGGTGGGCGTTCAGTCCGTTCTTCTCGACATAAGCGACGACGTTGGCGACTTCCGCTTCGCTGGCATTGGCACGCATAATGACCATCATAGCGCCACCTCGTGCTGGGGAACGCTGCGACCCATCGCTTCGGCAATCGCGCGGACTTGCCGCACCATCTCGGCGAATTTCTCCGGTTTGAGCGATTGCGCCCCGTCAGAAGTTGCCAATTCGGGCTGTGGGTGGACTTCGACGATCAACCCGTCGGCGCCGCCCGCAATAGCGGCACGCGCAATCGGTAGGACATATTCCCATTTGCCGGTGGAATGGCTCGGGTCGAGAAAGACCGGCAGGTGGGTCTGGGATTTGAGCACCGGCACGGCGTTGATGTCGGTCGTGTTGCGGGTGGAGGTCTCGAAGGTTCGAATCCCGCGCTCACAGAGCATGATGCGCCGGTTGCCGTTCGAGATGACGTATTCGGCGGCCATCAGCAGGTCTTCGACGGTGGCGGCCATGCCGCGTTTGAGCAAAACGGCGCGCTGGGTTTTGCCGACGGCGTGCAACAGGTTAAAGTTTTGCATGTTGCGTGCCCCGATCTGGAGCACGTCGGCATATTTGGCGACCAGTTCCACCTGTTCCGGGGCCATGACTTCGGTCACGATGGGCATGCCGGTCAGTTCGCGCGCCTCGGCCAAAATCTCCAGCCCGGCTTCGCCCATGCCCTGGAAGGCGTAGGGCGAGGTGCGCGGTTTGAAGGCGCCGCCGCGCAGGGCGTGCGCCCCGGCTTCGCGGACGGCCTGTGCCGTTTCGAGCAATTGCTCGCGGCTCTCGACCGAACACGGCCCGGCGATGACCAGGATTTCATCGCTGCCGACTTTGACGCCGTTGACGTTGAAAACCGTGTTCTCTTTCTGGAATTCGCGTGAAGCCAGTTTGTACGGACGCGAAATGCGCGTGACGTGGTCGACGCCGGGCATGAGCGTGACTGCCGCCGGGTCGATCTGGCGGATGTCGCCGACCACGCCGATGACATTGCGCTCCGCCCCGCGCACGATATGGGCGCGCAGGCCTTTGTTTTCAACCAGGGCAATCGCCCCGGCAAGTTCAATTTCTGTTGCTTCGGTTTTCATGATGATCATCATAGGTTCGTTTCTCCTTTGTATTGCTGATGGACAAGGTGATAAGTGAAAAAGTAAACGAGTGAAAAAAGACTCTTTGCGCACTTTCCCGAAGCACATCGGAACGATGTGCGGCTCCCGGGCGATTAACTTGCCGCCAAATCAGGCCGCAGGGCAATTGCTTTGCGCAAATACATGTGCCGAATTTCGCCTTGCGGCAGGTCTGTGTTCCAGTGAATCAGCACTCGCAGCACTTTGGGCAGGCTGCCCGGCACGGCGATTTCTTGCCCGCACAAGAGCGGGACCTGCCCCCAGCCCATCTGCCGCGCTGCCAGCGCCGGGTGGACGGCGTTCAAATCCGGCGTCAGTGTAAAGGTGATGCTGGCGATTTCTTCTGGCGTAAGACTGGGATTGGCCTGTAAAATCGCTTCGAGCAATTCCCTTGTCGCCTCTAAAATTAACTCAGGCTGGTCTTCTTCGATGCTGATTGCGCCGCGAATTCCACGAATTGGCATGAGAAAATCTCCTTTTAAAATTTCCTGAAAGTCCTGCCTGCGCCGTGCGCAAGCACAGGTGAGCGGAGTGACGAGCGATAGCGAGGAGCGCAGTCGAAGGACCTGTCCTGAACGCAGTAGAAGGACGGTTTCCTGGCGATTCGCCCTTCGACTGGTTGCACTCCGTACGATTTGCCCTTCGACTGCGGGCTACGCCCTCCGCTCAGGGCTGGAAGGTTTTTGACTAACAAAAAAGCGCGAGGCCGTGTCGCCTCGCGCTTTGGGGTCTTTTTCCTACCTATGCCCGCTTAAGCACCGCTAACGGCAGTCCGTTTGGGGAGCCGTAAAAATAGAACCAAAAAAAGTAAGCACGGTGGGTTGCGTTCATATCGTCGCGTAGTTTAGCACCCGACCGGCATACTTGTCAAGACCACTTTTTATAAAAATTTCGTGAACATTTGCGATATACTTCGGTTCGTGCTTCTTGCGCTGAATACTGTCCTTTGACCCTTCGATGAACTCAAGGCATCGCTGCGGGTCTCGACACCTGCACTGCACCGAACGCAGTGCGGTGCAAGTGTACGCGCTACTCGACCGCCATCCACCATTCACCATTCACCATCCACCATTCACCATTCTTCATTCTTCATTCAAAAAATGCCCTCCCCTCGCGTCCTCCTCAGTATAGACTACGAACCCTGGTTCGCCCTCACCCGCCGTCACGACTCCCTGGCCGATCCTGAACAGCGCCGCGCCCTCGATGGCGGCTTCACCCAACGCGTCCTCGACCCCATCCTCGACCTGCTCGGTGACGCCAAGGCCAGCATCTATCTGGTTGGCGAAATTGCCGCATGGTATCCCGAAGTCCCGCAGAAAATTGTCGCCGCCGGGCACGAACTTGGCTTGCATTGCCAGATTCACCGCCCCCTTGTCGACGAAGCCGAACTAGCCAAAGACCTGGCCGCCTCCGCCGAGTGGCGCGCCCGCTACAATGTGCGTGGCTATCGCGCCCCGATGATCGGCATTCGCGAAGCCGCCTACCCCCTGCTCAAAGCCGCCGGGTTCACTTACAGTTCATCCATCTACGCCCCTTCCGGCCACCTGATCGACAAAGGCGGCCTGCTCGAACTGCCCGTCAGCACTCTTTCGCTCTTCAACCAAAATTCCACCCTTCGCGCCCCGCGCCACTTTTCACCCAAACTGCTCGCTGCCGGTGAAGTCCCCTACGGCTCCAGTTTCATGATTGGCCTGATGCCCAACCTGATTCTCAAAATCATCGAGCGGGAAATCCGCGCCGGCCTCAGCCCGGTCATCATCCTGCACCCTTACGAACTCGTCCGCCCGAGCCGCTTCCGTTCCCGAATGGCGCGCGACCTCGCTGCTCACCCGCTCCTGTTTCCGTTTACGATAGATAAATCCAACTTCCTGACCACCCTGCTCAAAAATTTCCCCGTCTCCCCGCTCCTATCCTATATTGAAGAAATCCAGCAGAATGAAGAATGCAGAATGAAGAATGCAGAACCTTCAGCCTCTGCCCCATAATTTCGCGTTCATCATTCATCATTCTGCATTAACTATGCCCCTCCTCCGCCCCCTGACTCCCGACGAACCCGCCAACTGGCCCGATTCGTTAACCCATCCCGCCACCTTCACCGCCCTCGATTCCTGGTCTGACCTGGCGCGGACAATTTACC
>DAOUML010000261.1:0-8929 GCA_034411635.1 Anaerolineales bacterium | reverse complement strand
CCAATCCAGACTCAAATCCTTCCACTCTGGATTCATGCTCATCACCAAGTTATTCTTTTTCTCGCGCCGCCATTTTTTGATTTCTTTCTCTCGCGCAATTGCAGCATTTACATCCGTGCCGTGCTCGTAGTAAACCAGTTTGGTTACATTGTATCGCTTGGTAAAACCATCCACCAACTTATTCTTATGCTCGTACAGCCTGCGCTCAAGATTGTTGGTCATGCCAACGTACATGACCTTGTCATTCCAGTTGGTGAGAATGTAGACGTAGAAGTTGTATTCTCGCATGAGGTTTCTCGTTCTCGGCATTTGTCATTTCGAAGGAGCCGCTTTTTGGCGACTGAGAAATCTTCTTCGCGGCGAGCAAAGATTTCTCGCTATCGCTCGAAATGACAAACGCTATTACTTCCTCAATCGCCGATAATCGCCATCGCGCATGGTCACGCCAGCGGCATCGAGGTGTTCGAGCAGGGCCAGGGCGTATTTGCGGGTCGTGCCGAACAGGTCGCGCACTTCGGCGGCGGTGGCCTGGCCTTTTTCAGTCAGCAGGGCGCGGATTTTTGCTACCATCTGCTCGTAAACCGGCTTGCGAAAAACGACATCCTGCCCGACCGAAAGCAACTCGCCCAAATCGAGCAGAGCATTGTAGATGTCCTCGCCCACATCGGCGACCGTTTCCTTGACCGAGGGCGGGCTGTAGGGACTCCCGTCAAAGCGGCGCAGGAGCGCGCTGACTTTGGCCTGTTGAGCGTCCGAAAAGCGAATCTCATGCCCGGGCCGCGCCAACCAACTCCCGGCCTCAACCACTTCCGCTTCGAGGGCCAGTTTCTTGACCAGGGCGTTAAAGACCTTCGGGGCAAACTTCAGTTTGCTCTTGAGTTCCTCGCGCGGCATTCCGCGCCGCAGCGGATGGGTTTGGTGGTAGCCTGAAAGCGAATCCAGCGCCGAGGCTTTGAACGACTCCCAGAGCGGGGAGGCGACGAAGAGTGTACCGGCGTCTGGGGCGGATTTTCCTTCTTCGAGCGGGAGCAGGCCTCCGTTGGCGATTAACTCGTCGATGGCTTCCTGGGCCGGGGCCAGTTCGAGCCTGGCGCGGGCGGTCATTTCTTTGAGCGGGGCCGGCCCAGTTGCCAGGGCGGCTTGCATGAAAATATCGGCGGGGGTGCCTTCGAGCAGGGCTGAGAGCCGTTTCAGGACAGAGTCGTCCATGCGGCGGTGGCGGGCTTTGGGCTGTGGGTCAACCACCAGTCCGCCGCCGAGCGTTTCGGCGGGCGAAGGGCGGCGGATGATGAACCTGTCGCCGCGCACGGCGACCAGCGGGTCGCGCAGTTCGAGTTGAATCCAGCCTTCTTCGCCGGGTTCGAGAACTTCCGTGCCCAGCAAGCGCAAATGGGCAATGGTTTCTGCCGTGCCGTGAAAGATTTTGACTTCGGTGGCGTTTTTGAGCGGGGCGGAAATGTCTTTGAGCAAACGCAGGCGGGCGTCGATTCGACGGCTTGGTTTGTATTGGCCGGGTTTTGCCAGCACTTCGCCGCGCAGGGCGTCTTCGAGGGCCACGCCGGAGACGTTGACGGCAGTGCGCGAGCCAGGCAGGGCGGTTTCTTCTTTTTTCTTGTGGGTTTGCAGGCCGCGAATGCGACCTTTTACGCCGGAGGGCAGCAGTTCGATTTCGTCGCCGAGGGAGAAGTGGCCGTCGCTGAGAGTCCCCGTCAGGACGGTGCCGAAGCCGGGCATGGTGAAGACCCTGTCGACCGGTAAGCGTGGTCGTCCGAGGTCGAGGCGCGGGGGGCGGTTGGTGAGAGTTGCTTCGAGCGTAGCCAAAAGTTCTTTAAGACCGAGGCCGGTTCGGGCTGAGACGCGCATCCGCGGCGCGGTTTGCAGGATGGTGCCGGTCAGGGCGTGGCGGATATCCTCCTCGAGCAGGTCGAGCCATTCCGCGTCATCCACCAAATCGGTTTTGGTGATAACGACGATGCCACTCTGGATTTGGAGCAGGTCGAGGATGGCGAGGTGTTCGCGGGTTTGGGGCATGACGCCTTCATCGGCGGCGATGATGAGCAGGGCGGCGTCGATTCCGCCGATGCCGGCCAGCATGTTTTCGATGAAATCACGGTGGCCGGGAACGTCGACAATGCCGATTGCCTCGCCGCCCGGCAGGTTGAGCCAGCCGAAGCCGAGGTCGATGGTCATTTCGCGTTCCTGCTCTTCTTTGAGCCGGTCGGGGTGGGTGCCGGTCAGGGCGGCGATGAGGGTTGATTTGCCGTGGTCAACATGCCCGGCGGTGCCGATGACGCGCATTAATTCTCCAGAGTGGGCAATGCACAATTAGCGCGAGGGGCGCGAGCGGCCCAGGACGCGCTCATAACCGGTGAGCCATTCACTGGTCCAGTTCATGATTTCTTGTAGTTGGGTTTCGTTGACGGTGTTGACTTGCTGGAAGGTGTCTTGCAGGGATTGAATCAGGTCGTCTACATCGGCGACGCGTTGGTTGACTTTGTCGATGTCGGCGCGCAGGTCTTTTTGGGTTTCGTCGTAGGTGAGGGTGTAGTTGGTCCAGCGTTTTTGGTCGTCTGATTTGAAAGTGACCCATTCCTGGCGGAAGCGGTCTTCGGCCAGGCGTTGGACTTCGGTGATTTCTTTGATGCGCCGTTCGAGGCGGGCGTTGATGTCGTCGAAGGCGTCTTGTGAGCGTTTGACAGCGCGCTGGGTGTCTTCGAGTTGGGCGAGTTGGGCATCGAGGCTGCTGGTTTGGCGCACAAAGGCTTCAAATCGGCCCTGCCAATCGCGCCACTGTCGTTCGCGGTCTACCTGGGCGAGGTTTTGTTTTTCGATAAATTCGAGTTGGGCGCGGCGGCGGTCTGCTTCGCTGGATAGCACTTCGTTAATGCGGGTATCCAACATGCGAATTGAGTCGGCGTTGATGTCGACGCGTTCGCGGGCTTCGTCGGAGCGTTTGCGCACGGCGATCATTTCGCCTTGCAGGTCGGCCATGCGTTTGAAATCTTGTTTGCGGGCTTCGTCGACGATGCGCACCGAGCGGCGGATTTCTTCGTCGGCGATGGGGAATTCTTTGAGGCGTTTGTCGAGTTCGATGATGGATCGTTCGAGGCGCGTGGTTTCGCTTTCGCGGGTTTTGATTCCTTTTTTGAGTTCGTCGAGCACTTCGAGGGTTTTGCGCAGGTCGAAGAGGGCTTTGTTGATGTTTTCTATTTCGCTTCGGCGGCGGGTTTCTATTTCACGATCTCTTGTTTCGCGGCTTTTTTCTATTTCTTCAATACTTTTTTTGACTTCGGCGCGATATTGGGCGATGACTTTTTCAAACTGGTCGAGGCGCGGGCTGATGGCGTTGAATCCGCTCAGGCTGGCGCTGACTTCGTGAATTTGTTTTTGGATTAAATCGAATTGGGTTTCGTAACCGCCAATTTGCTGATGCAGGTCGGCAATCAGGGCGTGGTCTTTGCGGTGTTCGCGTTCGAGCCATTCGAGCCGGCTGAGGATGTCTTCAAGTTCTATTTCCATACGAGGTACTCCGGTGATTAAGGGGAATAGACAGGATTATACCCGCACAGCGGGTTAGCGTAAAATTTGGGGGAATAATCCGGCCAGGTTGGTGAGCAGGGGCGCAACCCATTGTGGGAAAAAACCGGAAAGGAAGAGGGCCAGCAAGCCAGTTGCAATCATGGCGCGCTGCGCGGGCGTTTCGCGTATTTGCCATTCGGCGTTGGCAGGGGCCATGACCAGCACGGCCAGAATGCGCAGGCTCACCATCCACACGCCCAGACTGGCCAGCCCCATGAGGGCGGCGGGCCAAAATCCGGTTTCGGCCAATCCCTGCCAGAGTGCTTGCCGGGCAGGGAAACCTGCCAGGGGTGGAACGCCGCTGAGTGAGAGCAGCGCGAAAAAAATACCCAGCGTGGCAAGTGGATATTGACGCGCCAGGCCTTGTAAATCCTGATAGCGCAGACTGTTGGCGGTGTTGCTGAGAATGGTTAGCGACATGGCCCAAATTGCGTAGGCCAGGGCGCGCGGCAAAATGGCGAAGAATACGATTTGCAGGCTGAGGGCACGGTCGGGCAGGCTGAGGGCGGCGAGGGAAAGCCCCAGTTCGACAACTGCGGCAAAGCCGAAAACGCGCCCGGCCTGACGCTGAAAAGCGGCCCATATACCGCCGCTCAGGGCGGTCATCAAGCCAACAAAACGCAGCGCGTCAAAGAGTTGGGCCGAATCTCGAAGCCAGGCGTAAGAGTCGATAAAATTGAGGCCCAAAAGCAGCGCAAAGGTTGGCAATACGGCAAAAACGAACCCGACGACATAGGGGTTGGTTTCTTCGGCCAGCATGGGCAGCCAGGTTGAAAGGGGAAAGATGGAGAGCAGGAAGGCAAACCCCAGTCCGAGCAGAATGCCAGCCTGGGAGATTTCTCCCAGCCCTGGTTGGCCTGATTCCGCGCCGCTCAGTAAAAAACCGGCGAAAAGGATAAAGGGCATGGCCAGGCTTTGATAAATCAAGAAGCGGATTAGTCCGCGCCCGGCGGGTTTGCCTGGCTCGGCCAGCATAAAAACCGCCAGTAATGTGGCAACTTGAATCAGGATGGCGGCGTAGAGGAAGGGGCGAATTGCCAGCGAAGCGGTCAGGGTGGCAAGGATCATCAGCCCCAGGGGCAGAATGCGGCGGGCATTGCCAACCGCCAGGGTGCCAAAAAACCAAAAAGCGCCGAGCATATAGACGAGAACCAGCACGATTTGCGCCGCCGGGGGCAGGCTGAGGGTGCGCCCGAGCAGGGTCAGGCTTGAATCGATGCGCAGGGAGAAAAATCCGAAAACATCCAGCGCGGTATTCGTAGGCGCGAGCAGGGCCAGCGATGCCAGGCCGAGCGTGAGCAATCCGCCGATCCAGGCGACCAGGCGCTCGCGCGGAATGAGTAAAAGGATCAGGCCAAAGGCAAAGGGCAGGCCAATCCAGATGAAGGGGGCGTTCATCATGTTGCAGCCTCGCGCAGGCTGTCAAAGTAGCGTTGAAGCAGGTATGAGCCGGTGAGCGCCAGCCCCAGGGTGACAGCGGCGAGCATGGCCGCCACCAGCGCGGAATTTTCGAGCGGCGAAGAGAGCAGTTCAAATCCAGAAAGCAGGGTGAGCAGGCCAATGGTCACGCGAAACGGTTCAATTGTCATGCCCAGTTGCAAAAGTCCCAGGCCAATTAAGAGCAAAGATGCCAGCACAAGCGGAAACCCTGCCGTCGGAATCCAGGCATTGATTGGCACAGCCGCCTGCCAGATGGTGATAATGATCACCAGCGCAATGAAAAATTTGAAAACGCGGCTTGATTGGGCCGGGATAAATTCGTCCTGGTTGACAACGGTCATGCCGAGGGTGGCGGCGGCCATCCAGCCTGTTACCAATTTGGCGGCAGACATGGTTAGCGGCCAGTTGCCAAGAAAAAGAATGAAAACGGCCAGGTATTGCACCGATAACGCTACCAAACTCCAGCGCCAATCGCGGCTCAGGAGCAAAAGCAGGCTGGTGAGAATAATAAGGCCAACTGCGGCCCAGGATGAGTAGATTAAGAACATCGGTTTAATCCATCAGGCAGATTGAAACAAAATAAGTAATAAGACCAGCACCAGCACGGTACACAATAATCCACCATCGCCTTCAAGCAAACCCGAAAGAAAATCGACCAGGCGGCGCGCAACGCGGTATAAACTCCAGAGCAAAGAAGCCAGTGATTCAAGCGCGCGCGCCAGGCGCGATTCATAGGAGAAGGAAGACTGCGCAGCCGAAAACGACTTGCCGCCTTCACTTTCAGGCAGCGGGGCGCTCAGTCGGTCAATTCGCCACCAGGCGGCCAGGATGAGCGTGGAAATTAAGCCAACTGCCAGGCCAACCGGCCAAAGTCCAACCTGCAACGCCCCAGCCCAGCCCCATAAACCAAGCAGCAAAATCGTCGCCGCCAGCACAAGCAAGCCCAAAGGATACGCCGATTGGGCCCAGCGTGGCATATCCTGCAATTCGCTTTCACTGTTTCGCCAGAGATGACGCGCAAAGCCAAGCGTCAGCATCACCTGGCCGGCTACCACAAAGGGCCAAAAGACCCATTCAAAAGCCGACTGGCCTTGCCAGGTGCTGGCCGTCAGCGTAAAAGGCAGAGAAAGAAAAGCAATCATCGTTGCGCTGATTGCCAGCGTTAGCCCGCGCTGGCGCGAAGCGTACAAGAACACCAATCCGCCATGCAATACCAGCGACGCGCCCCAGGCAACACTGCCCGCAGGGTTGCCGCGTAGGGCAGCCAGCAAAGACAAAGCCCCCAGGCCAATCATCCAGTAGGGTCGTCCGCTCAACTCGCCCGGCGCGCGCAGCCACTTCCAGGCAGCATACAAAAGCGCCAGACTCAAGAAAACCTGTAAAACAAGCGCGGCCTGCGTTCCAAGCAGCCCGACGGGAATACGCGCCAGCACCACCAGGCTTGAAGAAGCCACCGCCAGGCGCAGCACGGTTCCCATGCCGCGCCGCAAGGCTGGCTCACTGCGATAGGTCAGGTGCAGCGGCAAAACGCCCAGGCGCAGCCCCGCCGCCAAAAATAAAAACAAAGCCGATTGAGAAGAAATGGCATCAAAAGAAAGTAATCCGGCTCCATTGGTAACAATGGCCCAGAGCGCAAAACCTGTCCCCAACGAGCGCATGGTAAAGGCAATAACCGCGCGCTCGCTCAAATCGGGCTTGCGCGCCAGGCGCAGGGTATTGAGCAACTCCAGTAAGTCGAGACCAGTCCAAATCATCACCAGAGTCAACGGGTTGGCGGCAACGAAAGAGAAAATGCCCAACGCCGTCAGGCCGAGCGTCCCCACCCAGGCGCTGGCGCTCAATCCGGTCGATTGGGCCGGGGCAGTCAGAATCACCGCCAGCGCCAGCGCCGAAAGCGAAAGCGCGTACACCCAGCCAATTTCATCCACCACCAGCACCGGATAAACCGGAAAAAGACCGCCCGGCTGCCAGATATTTTCAAAAACGAGCGCATTCAGGTCTGTCTGCCAGGCAAAAACGCTTGCCCAGGCCAGCAACGTTCCCAGTGCCGCCGCCAACCAGGCATACGCAAAAGAACGCCGTGTCAGGCGCAAAATACCAATTGCAAGCAAGGCCAGGCCATACAGGCCAAGGGTAAGAAAAACAAGCATGATGAGAACCAGCCGTTATTTTATCACCACCCATTGAGGGCGGGGCGTGTATAATCGCCCCATGACCAAAAATCGGCTCAAAAATCTCTTGCTTGCCATTTGGGGCTTGTTTTTTCTCGGCCTGGCAGGTTTTGTTTTTCTTTTTTTGATGAAAAATCAGGACATTTCCCCGGCCCAGGCCCAGACCAGCCTCCCCAGCCTGGTTGCCCCGGCCCCAACCCAACCCCGGTCGGATCGCAGTCCCACCCCAAGCCCGACCGCCACGCGAAGAATCATCTCCACGCCCACGCCGATTCCCAGCAACACCCCGGCGACGCTCATCCTGCCCAGCCTGCCCTTCAACCTGCCCCCCAACCACAACCCCTACACCGGTTTAATTCCTGAAAACCCCGACCTGCTTGAACGCAGACCGATGGCCGTCAAAATCACCAATTTTCCGCGCCGGGTGCGCGCGTATCAATACGGACTGAGCCGCGCTGATGTTGCCTACGAATACTACATTGAAGATGGTCTGACGCGCTTCACCGCGATCTTATACGGGCAAGATGCTCAAAAAGCCGGCCCGGTACGCTCAGGCCGCTATATTGACGAGCATTTTGCCCGCATGTACCAGGCCTATCTGGTTTTTGCCAACGCAGATGAGCGCGTAGAAAGTTTTTTGCTTGAAAGTGACCTGTTGCAGCGATTGTTTGTTCCCACCGGACTAAACTGCCCGCCCTTGTGCCGTGATAAAAGCATCAACGATTACAACAACTTTTTTGTGGATACCGCCGGGCTAACCGACTATACCCGCAAAATCGGACACACCAATACCCGCCAGAATACCCGTGTCACCTATTTCGATCCGCGCCCTCCCGCCTGGCCGCTCGAAGTACAAGAAATCAGCCTGCGCTACTCCATCTACAGTTACCATTCCTGGCGCTATAACCCTGAGCGTAACCTGTACGAACGATTCGCCGATTCAATCGACGCCGCCAGCCTTGAAGATGAAATCCTTGAACCACACCTCGATCTTTTAACCGGCGAACAAATCAGCGCCGAAAATGTGGTCGTTCTGGTTGCCGACCACAACTTCAAAACTGAGTTTGATCGTGAAGATCAGGTTTTCGATATTGTTTTGCTGGCCGAAGGGCAGGCCTACGTCTTCCGCAACGGACGCGCCACCCCGGCCATCTGGCAGCGCGATGAGGTGGATCAACCCATCCGCCTGCTTAACCTCGACCGAACGCCGCTCGCTCTGGCGGCTGGGCGCACCTTTTATCTCATCATCAATCCCGAATCAAGCCTGCAACAAGAATCGGGCCGCGTGCGTTTTACCTTCTCTATTCCACCGCGCTACGCCACTCGCACCCCAACCCCACCCGGTTTCGTCCCCAGCCCCACCGCCAGGAGGCCATAATTCCAATCCGTAGCGCGACTTTCAACTCGCGCTTGGCCGTTGAGATTTTGTTTTTAGGCGACGTTTATGTCGCCCTATGAATGTCGGTTTGTAGGCCGTCACCTTTTACGGGTGTTTTTCTGTACACTTTAGACATTATCGGCAATAAAGATTTGGACGCGAACGAACACGGATTGCGCGGAAAAACATTGAAATCCGCGTTTTCCGCGTCAATCCGCGTCCAAGAAAAGACTTTGGTCTATTACCGATAAAGTCTTTTGTGGTAACTGCCTACCGTAGCGCGACTTTCAAGTCGCGTTGGGAGCAAGGCATTTGAGAATTTGCTTTCAGGCGACATAAATGTCGCCCTACGCATATCAGT
>DAOUML010000260.1:0-12856 GCA_034411635.1 Anaerolineales bacterium | reverse complement strand
GGCGTATCGGCCAAAACCGCTGAAATCGGGTAAAACCCACCCGAAAGGGCTTTGCCAATCACGAGCATATCCGGGCGGACGCCTTCTTCGTAATGATGGGCGAATCTGCGCCCGGTGCGGCACAGACCGGTCTGAATTTCATCAACAATGAAAAGTATATTGTATTTTTTGCAAAGTTCAGCCACTTTTTTCAGATAGCCCGCCGGCGGAATGACCACGCCCGCTTCGCCCTGAATCGGCTCCAGCAAAATGGCCGCCGTGTTAGGGGTGATAACTTTCTCAAAGGCTTCAGCATCGCCGTAAGGAACAGCAAGGAAGCCGGGCGTAAACGGCCCAAAGTTCTCTTTATAACTTGGCTCGGTTGAAAATGAAATGACGGTGGTGGTGCGCCCGTGGAAGTTGCCTTCCGCTACAACGATTTCGGCCTGATGGCGCGGCACGCCTTTGACCACATAAGCCCATTTACGAGCCAGTTTAACCGCCGTTTCGACCCCTTCTGCGCCGGAGTTCATCAAAATACACATCTCGTAGCCGCTATACTCACACAAGTCCTGATAAAAGAGCGGCAACTGGGCGCTGCGGAAAGCGCGCGAGCTCAAGGTAACGGTTTTGGCCTGTTCGAGCATGGCGTTCAGGATGCGTGGGTTGACATGCCCTTGATTGACCGCTGAATAAGCCGAGAGACAATCGAGATACTTTTTGCCGTCTACGTCATAGACCCAGACGCCTTCGCCGCGTTCGATCACCACATCCAACGGATGATAGTTATGCGCGCCATGTTTTTCTTCCAATTCAACAAATTGTTGGCTATTCATACTCATCACTCGCTACGCAACGCCAAGCAAACGGGCCAGGACGGCTTTTTGAGCATGAAGACGGTTATGCGCCTGCGGGAAGATGGCCGAGTGCGGCCCGTCGGCCACATCGTCGGTTAGTTCATGGTTGCGGTGGGCCGGCAGGCAGTGCATCACAATCACATCCTTATCGGCTTCGCTGACCAGTTTGGCATTGACCTGATAGGGCGGGAAGACGGCTTCGCGCTTGGCGGTTTCTTCTTCCTGCCCCATGCTGGTCCAGGTATCGGTGTAAATAACCTGCGCGCCTTTAACGGCTTCGTGCGGGTCGCGCAGCAGGTTGATTTTCGCGCCACTGGCGGCGGCCAATTTTTGGCCGGTCTCAATGGCGACAGCGGGCATATCATAGCCTTCAGGGTTGGCAATCGTAAAATTACCGCCCAGCATGACGACAATGTGCATCAGCGAAACAGCCACATTATTGCCATCGCCCACATACGAGACATTCAAACCTTTCATCGGGCCAAATTTCTCGATAATGGTCTGGGCATCGGCCATGGCCTGACAGGGGTGGCTAAAATCGCTCAGGCCGTTGATGACCGGCACCGAAGACCACTTCGCCAATTCGACAACGTGGGCATGATCGAAAACGCGCGCCATGACCACCTGCACATAACCAGACATGACCCGGGCCACATCCGCAATAGACTCACGCTTGCCCAGCCCAATTTCATTGGGCGAAAGATAAAGCGCGTCACCGCCCATGTGGCGCATGGCCATATCGAACGAAACGCGCGTGCGCAGGCTGGGTTTCTGGAAAATCATGCCCAACACCTTGCCTTTGAACAGCGGCGGATTACCCTGAGCAAAATGCTCTTTTTTCAAGCGAATCGCCAGGTCTAACAAATCTTGGATTTCTGCCGGGGAATAATCGGCAACATCGAGGAAATGTTTCATACTTTCAGTCTCCTTGTTTAAGAATGGAAATTGGAAGGTTTCGCCCCGAGCGCCGCGCAGTCGAGAGGCTATGTAATTCACAGGTGACGGAAACCCCGCCACAATACAAATTTTATCATAGCGACCTGCCCCGGTCATGTACCCTCTGTCACATTCTGGATTGACGTTTGTACTGAATCTACACCCTGAACTTCCGCCAGTAGCGTTGCAACCCATCCGCGCTCATGCCGAGGGGATTCGCGAGCAGGTAGGCTTCGCGCACGTCATCCGGCAAGCCGATGGCGCGGCCCTGGGCTTCCATCCAGGTTACAAATTTCTCGCGCAACGCCTCAATGGGCGGGTCGGCGGGCATGACTTCGGTCAGCCAGCCATCGACTTCGTCCAGCACGCGGTGGATGGCCTCGAAATGCCAGTCGGGGTCGTCGAAAATGCCAAAGTGAGTCGGGACAACGTGGCGCGCATCCAGGGCCTGCAATTTATCAATCGAGGCGTGCCATTTTTCGAGGTGCAATTCGGGCGGCACAAAGGGCAGGCGCAGGTAGGGATAAGCCGAAATGCGAATTCCGCCCACGTCGCCGGTGAAGCAGTAGCCCTCGCAAAAATACGACAGGTGATGTTCGGCATGGCCGGGAGTATCGAGGGCCAGCACCTTCAGCCCGCCGCCCAGCGCAACTTGCTCGCCATCGCCCAAAATCGTCAGTTTTTCGGGCGCGACGGGCAGAAAATCGCCCCAGAGCGGCTGCATCTGGTCGCCGTAAATGCGGGTGGCCGAGGCAATCAGTTTTTCGGGGTTGAGCAGGTGCGGCGCGCCGTTGGCATGAACGCAAACCTGGGCCCCCTGCTGCGACAAAACCCCCGCCGCCCCGCCGTGGTCGAGATGAATGTGGGTCAGAAAGACGTGGGTGACATCGCGCAAGCCAAAGCCAAGGCTCGCCAGCGCGCGCTCCAGCGCTGGAACGGTTGAGCCGGGGCCGGATTCGACCAGCGCAACCCCGTCCGGGTGCGGGATGGCGTAGGCCGCAATCGCGCTGGCCTGGCCCTTGAACGCTAAATCGAGAATGCGAACGGTTGTTTTTTCCATAAGGGTTGCTCCTGGGTTCGGTTTTGGGCGGCAAAAGCCGAAAGGGTCGCGGCCAAATCGTCGCCGCAGGCCACGCGGCAAACCGGCACGCCCCGCGCCAGCAAACGCTCAAAGAGCGGCTGATTCGAGGTATGCCAGCCAAACGTTTTCGGATCAAGCAGGATGACGACGGGACTGAGTCCACGCCGGGCGGCGTTTTCGACCGCGAGCAGCACATCCTGCCGCGCAGAAGATGTCACCATCAGCGCGCTCGACCCGTAAGGGATTCGCGCGGCGACAGCGTCCACCAGGCTGACGAGGGGCAGGCGGCCAGCGGGCTGCACAAAAGCCAGGGTTTCGAGCAGTTTGACTTCCTGGCGCTCACTGCGTTCCGCCGGGATGACGGTATAGGCCGGGCCTTCAGAGACCAGCCCAACGGCGCGGCGCTGGCTGAGAAAATAATGCGCCAGGGAGGCCGTAATTGTGGCGGCGTACTCGATGGTTTCGGGTGGCAGCGAAAATTGCGGACGGCGATGTAAGGTCCAGTCGTGCCATTTGGGTTGGGGCGCTTCGGCCCGGGCGTGGTGGACGCTGGCTTCGGCGTCCAGAAAGAGCCAGATTTCGGCTTGCGGGTCCTGCTCGAATTCCTTGACCATGATGCGGTTGCGGCGCGCGCTGGTGGGCCAGTGGATGCGTTTGAGCGGGTCGCCGTAGACGTATTCGCGCACGCCCGAAGCGTGGGGCGTGATTTCGAGCGATTTCTGGCGGATGGCTTTGCCGCCGGGCAGATAACCTGCCGGGGAGGGAAAATCGTCGATGGGCAGAATCAGCGGAAAGACGAGCAAGGAATCGGCATGGGAAAGGGTTCGTTTAACGGTAAACAGGCCAAACGGGTCGCCGGATGCGAGCGAGGTCGGCCCGAGACGGTAAACGCCGCGGCGGTTGAGCCAGGTTCGGGCCAGGTACGAGCGATTCTGTCTTCCCCCTAGATTGGTGAGCAAACGAGAGCCGGCGGCCTGCGGCAAATTGGACAGGTTTTCGACCTCGACCCACAAACGCGGCAGGCGGCTGTCGTTTTGCAGGTCAAAATTTTCTTCAAAGACATCGCCCACCGAGGCGCGCAAGGAACGCGCCTGACGCGTCAGCCGCAAGCGGCGCAGGGAGAGAAAAGTCCACAGCCAGGCCGAGGCGAGCAGCAGACCGCTCAGGTACATCAACCGGACGTAGATGACCGCGCCATTGAGGAGGGTTCCTGTCAGCCCTGCGAAAAAAAGCAGCAGCAGGAAGAGACGGGCCGGGTTGCGCATGTCAGGCGTCGAAGGTTCCGCCGGGGACGGGAACGGCTTTGACGATTTCCTGTACCAATTTTTCGGCGGTGACATCGCGCAGGCGGGCGGCGGGGTTGACGATGATGCGGTGCGACAGGATGGCCCCGGCCAGGGCCTTGACATCGTCGGGCAGGACGTAATCGCGGCCCAAAATACCGGCGCGGGCCTGCGAGGCGCGGAAGAGGGCCAGCGAACCGCGCGGACTGGCGCCCAGGTAAATATCGGAATGCTGGCGAGTGCGCTGGACGAGGTCGGTGATGTAGCGTTTGACCGCCGGGGAGACGAAAATGGCGCGCACGGCTTCGGCGGCGGCCAACACTTCTTCGGCGCTGAGAACCGGTTGGATGCTTTCAATCGGATGGCGGGTTTGCTGATTTTCGAGGATGAGAATTTCCTCGTCCTGGCGGGGGTAGCCCATGCGCAGTCGCAGCAGGAAGCGGTCGAGTTGGGCTTCGGGCAGTGGGAAAGTGCCTTCGTATTCGATCGGGTTTTGGGTTGCCAGCACCATAAACGGGCGCGGCAGGATGTGGGTCTGGCCGTCGACCGTGACCTGGCGTTCTTCCATGGCTTCGAGCAGGGCGGCCTGGGTTTTGGGCGTGGCGCGGTTAATTTCGTCGGCCAGAATGATTTGTCCGAAGAGCGGGCCGGGGCGGAACTCAAATTTGCGGGTTTCCTGGTTGAAGATGGAGGTGCCGGTCACATCGGAGGGCAGCATATCGGGGGTGAATTGCAGACGGTTAAAGGCGCAGCCGAGCGACCTGGCCAGCGCGCGGGCCAGCACCGTCTTGCCGACGCCTGGCACGTCTTCGATGAGGACGTGTCCCTGGCAAAGCAGGCCGATGGTGATCAGGTCGAGGGCGTTGCGTTTGCCAATGATGACGGTTTCGATGTTTTTGAAAAGGGTTTCGCCAAATGCTTTCAAGTCGGTCATGGGGCTGTCCTTTGGATTGGAGATGATTTGATTGTACGTGAAAAGTTGAGACGGGGCAAGCGGTTTACCAGACACTTTTGAATCAAGGTGGTCAAAACCAATTTTTGCCAATCTGGTAATCGTTTTGGTCACGATATGGCTGCGCCAGTGAACGCAAAACTTAATTTTGATTTATCATAACCCTTGACTTGGAGTTGACTCCAGGTGATACACTATTGGCACGAGGTGAACTATGAAAATTGCAGAAGTCAGTGAAAAGTTTGGTCTTTCGCCTGATACCTTGCGCTACTACGAGCGGATTGGGTTGCTCCCCAGCGTAACCCGTACCGACAGCGGCATCCGTGATTACAGCGAACCCGACATCCGGCGGGTTGAGTTTGTCAAATGTATGCGCAGCGCGGGCCTGCCCATCGAGGTGCTGATTGATTACATGGAACTCATCGAGCAGGGTGACAGCACTATCGAAGCCCGCAAGGAAATCCTGGTCGAGCAGCGTAACCTGCTGGAAACGCGCATTGCCGAAATGCAGAAAACGCTCGATTTGTTAAATCACAAAATCGAGATTTATGAAAAAGCAATTTTGGGCAAAGAAAAAGAGATGGTTCAATCAGAAAAATGAAAGGAGACTTGAAATGGAATATGTAAAACTTGGCAATACCGGAATGGATGTATCCCCGATTTGCCTGGGCTGCATGAGTTTTGGCTCGGCTGAAGGCTGGGTTCATAATCCCTGGGCGCTCAATGAAGAAGACAGCCGCGTGATCATCAAACGGGCGTTGGATTTGGGGGTCAACTTCTTCGATACGGCGAACGCCTACGCCTACGGCAACAGTGAAGAAATTCTTGGGCGAGCAATAAAAGACTACGCCAACCGGGATGAAGTAGTGGTTGCGACGAAGGTCTTTGTGCCGATGAACAAGAAGCCGAACGGTGGCGGTCTTTCACGCAAACATATCCTCAGCCAGATTGACCAAAGCCTGAAACGCCTGGGCATGGATTATGTCGACCTGTACATCGTCCACCGTTGGGATTACAACACCCCGATTGAAGAAACCATGCAAGCCCTGCATGATGTTGTGCGGGCGGGCAAAGCCCGCTATATTGGCGCTTCGGCCATGTATGCCTGGCAATTCCAAAAGGCGCTGCATGTGGACGAGAAACACGGCTGGACACGCTTCGTCTCGATGCAGAATCACTACAACCTGATGTACCGGGAAGAAGAACGCGAGATGATGCCGCTCTGCGCAGAAGAAAAGATTGCGGCAACCCCTTATAGTCCGTTGGCATCCGGGCGATTGGCGCGGGATTGGTCAGAAAGTACCCAGCGTCTTGAAACAGACCCCGTCGCCAAACAGAAATATGACGCTACCGCAGATTCAGACAAGCTTATCATCGAACGAGTGGGCGAAATCGCCGCAAAACACGGCGTCCCGCGCGCGCATGTTGCCCTGGCCTGGATGTTGCAAAAACCGCCTGTCGTCGCGCCGGTTATCGGGGCGACCAAACTCTCCCAACTGGAAAGCGCAGTCGATTCTCTGTCGGTAAAATTAGAGTCTGAAGAAATGGCATATCTGGAAGAGCCATACCTGCCGCATCCACTGGTTGGATTGATTCCGTATGGCGGTCAATTGCTCAGCGCCAGAAAATAATTCTCAAATGCCTTGCTCCAAACGCGACTTGAAGGTCGCGCTACGGTAAGCAGTTACGAAGAGTCAACCATTCATTCTCAAAAGGAGTCAAACAATGTCCGTAACACACAAACGATTAGGAAAACATGGCGTTCTCGTCAGCAACATCTGCCTCGGCACGATGAATTTTGGCTGGCAAACCAGCGAAGAAGACAGTTTCAAAATCATGGATCGCGCGCTGGAACTGGGAATCAATTTTTTTGATACCGCCGATGTCTACGGCTGGAGCGTGGAACACGGCCACACCGAGGAGATTGTTGGACGCTGGTTTGCCCAGGGCGGCGGGCGGCGTGACGCCACCGTGCTGGCGACCAAGGTCTATAACCCGGTTTCGCGCAAGGCCAACCTGAAAGAAGTCAATAGCGATGGGCGCAGTCTTTCGGCCTACAAAATCCGCAAGCATTGCGAAGGCAGCCTGAAACGTCTCCAAACCGATTGGATTGACCTGTACCAGATGCATCACATCGACCGCGATTGCCCCTGGGACGAAACCTGGCAAGCCTTCGACAACCTGACCAAACAGGGCAAAGTGGTTTACGTCGGTTCGAGCAACTTCGCCGGCTGGGACATCGCCACCGCCTGCCAGGAAGCCTCCAAACGCGGGATGATGGGGCTGGTCAGCGAGCAGAGCATTTACCACCTCAACAATCGCACCATTGAACTGGAAGTCATTCCGGCCTGCCGCCATTATGGCCTGGGGCTAATTCCGTGGAGTCCGCTGGGCGGTGGTCTGTTGGGCGGCGCGCTCGAAAAAATGCAAACCGGGCGGCGCATGGGCGAGGGTTTTGAAAAAGATGTCGCCAAAAATCGCGACAAACTGGAAAAATACGAGACGCTCTGCCGCGAGTTGGGCCATGCCCCTGGCGAAGTGGCCCTGGCCTGGCTGCTGCACAACCCGATTGTCACCGCGCCCATCATTGGGCCGCGCACGATGGAACAGTTGGAAAGCGCCGCGCGCGCCACTAAGATTGAACTGGACGAGGAAACGCTCAAGAAATTGGATGAAATCTTCCCCGGGCCTGGCGGTGAAGCGCCGAATGCCTATGCCTGGTAAAAACTGAAGCAATGAACAGACTGGATGGCGATTTCCTGCTTCGGAAATTGCCATCCAGTTCATGGGGCCGGGGGAAGTTTTGAATGTTGCTTGCGCAATATTTCGGGCCAGACTGCCAAAAAACATCCGCGTTCATCTACGCTCGTCCGCGTCCTTTTTTAGATTTGGAATTGCGGCAGACTTCGCAAATGCCCACCCAGGCATGGCTTTCAAATCACACTTGGAAGGGTCGCTTTTAAAACTCCACAACAAAAACTTCACGCTTTGTCATATAATCAAGCGCGTATGTTACAAACGTCACAGATAGATTGTGACATTTATCAGATGTAACAAAATGCCGAAATGCTTACAATATCAGTAAAGGTTAACCAATCTGGTAAACGTTTAGACAAAATAGACCCCATGCTCAAAATAAACCGTCAGACCGATTATGCTGTGCGCGTCGTGCTTGCCCTGGCTGCCAGAGGCGAAGCGGCGCGTGTTTCGTCTGGGGTAATTCAACGCGAGATGCAAATTCCCAGAGCATTTATGGGGCGCATTGTGGCCCAATTGGCCCAGGCCGGGTTGGTGCTGACCTTTCCGGGGCGCGATGGCGGCTTGAGTCTGCCCTGCCCGCCTGAGAACATCAATCTGCTACAGGTGGTGGAGGCCTTCGAGGGCAAGTTACTTCTTTCGGACTGTTTACAGCCCACAGGAGATGATGATTGTCCGTTTATCGAGCGCTGTCCGGTTCGCTCGAAGTGGGGACGGGTACAGTCAGCGATGGCGCGTGAGATGGCGTCCATCCATTTTAATGAGTTGGCGCGGGAGGTTGAGCAAGGTCTCCCGGTATCATCTTTGTTCATTCTTCAAAACTAGTTTCACGAGGAGAAAACCGCTATGGATCCACTTATTCTTGCAAGGTGGCAATTCGGCCTGACAACCGTTTACCACTTCCTGTTCGTTCCGCTCACCCTCGGGCTGGGCTGGTTCGTGGCCTACATGCAAACGCGCTACTACCAGACCCGCGACGAGAACTACCGCAAAATGGCGAAGTTCTGGGGAAAATTGTTCCTGATCAATTTCTCCATTGGGGTAGTGACCGGCATTGTGCAGGAATTTCAGTTCGGCATGAACTGGAGCGAATATAGCCGCTACGTGGGTGATATTTTCGGCGCGCCACTGGCCGTAGAAGCCCTGCTGGCATTCTTTCTGGAAAGCACTTTTCTGGGCATCTGGATTTTTGGTGAAGGTAAAGTGCCGGAAAAAGTACATCTGGCTTCCATCTGGCTGGCAGCCATCGGCTCGAACCTTTCAGCGCTGTGGATTTTGTTAGCCAACGGTTGGATGCAGCACCCGGTCGGTTATGTTATCAATGAAGTCAATGGTCGCGCCGAACTGGTCGATTTCTTCGCCCTGATTACCAACCCCAAAGGCTGGGTATTTTTCTGGCACACCATTTCTGTCGGTTTTGCCACGGCTTCTTTCGTGATACTTGGCGTAAGCGCCTATCATATTCTGCGCAAACAGCATCTTGCCGTGTTCGTCCCCTCTTTCAAGATGGGCGCGCTGGTTGGCGTCATTGCCAGCGTTATGGTCTTTTTGGGCGGGCATGAGCAAGGCATCTTCATGTACAAGCACCAGCCAATGAAATTTGCCTCCGTTGAAGCGCATTGGGAAACATCGGCCCCTGCTGATTTCTCCATTCTAACCATCGGCGATACAACCGGCAAACAAGAAATCTGGTCGCTACGCACCAGCCAGTTGGGAATTCCCGGTGTGTTAAGTTTCCTGGCCTGTAACAACTTCGATTGCGAAGTAAAAGGTGTTAATAACCTGCAAGCCGAATATGAAGAACTGTATGGCCCCGGCGATTATATTCCGCTCATGGTTGTCACCTATTGGACTTTCCGGTTCATGATGACCATTGGCTTCATTATGATTGCTCTCTCGGCCTTCTTGCTGTGGGCCACGCGTGGCAAGTTTGAAAACGCCAAATGGATGAAGTGGGTTCCCTGGGTGATCGTGATGCCGTACATCGCCAACGCGAGCGGCTGGATTTTGACCGAAATGGGCCGCCAACCCTGGATTGTACAAGGCCTGCTCACGGTAGAAGACGCCGTTTCTCCCAACTTGACCGTTGTAGACCTGCTCATTTCACTGATTGGCTACACGCTGGTTTATGGCGCGCTGGCTGGCGCAATGTTCTACCTGATGAAAAAATACGCCATCGCCGGGCCAGAAGCGACCCTGAAGCACTCGGTTGACCCCGCGCCGGGGTTGGTTGGCGCGCAAGACTAGGAGAATTGACATGTCATACGAATTTCTACAAATCCTTTGGTTTATCCTGATTGCCGTGCTGTGGATTGGCTTTTTCTTCCTCGAAGGCTTCGACTTCGGCGTCGGCATGTTGCTGCCCTTCTTCGGCAAAAAAGACATCGAACGCCGCGCCGTTATCAATACAATTGGACCAACCTGGGACGGCAACGAAGTCTGGTTGCTGACGGCTGGCGGCGCAACCTTTGCCGCCTTCCCGCACTGGTACGCCACCATGTTCAGCGGTTTCTACCTGGCCCTCTTTTTGCTGCTGGTTGGTCTGATTCTTCGCGGTATTTCGTTTGAATATCGCTCCAAAGATGCCAACCCCAAATGGCGCAACACTTTCGATTGGATGATTTCAATCGGATCCTTCCTGGCGGCCCTGCTGCTGGGCGCAGCCTTCGCCAACCTGGCCCGTGGCGTGCCAATTGACGCCAGCATGAACGTCGTTTGCGCCGATGGCAACCCCTGCGCCAACAATCTGGTTGTAACCCTCAACCTGCTCAACCCCTATGGGTTGCTGGGCGGCCTGGCAACCGTAGCCACCTTCCTGGTGCATGGCGCGAACTTCATGGCCCTGAAAATGGACGGCGAATTGCGCGAACGCGCCAATGCCTGGGCCTGGAAACTGTGGATTTTTGCTGTGGTGGCGGTTCTATTGCTCACCGTCGGCACGTACTTCTACACCGACATTCTGAGCAAGATGGGCGTCAATCCCGGCATCACCCCCATTCTCTCGCTGGTAATGCTACTGGCAACCGGTTACTTTATTAAAGGAAAACGCGAAGGCTGGGCTTTCATTCTGCTCTCCTTGCATATTGTGCTTACTCAGGTAACATTCTTTATGCTGATGTTCCCGCGCGTCATGATTTCAAGCCTCAACCCGGCCTGGTCGCTCACCATCACCAACGCTTCGTCCTCCGAATACACCCTGACGGTCATGTCCATCGTCGCGCTCATCTTCGTCCCGATTGTTTTGGCCTATCAGGGCTGGACCTACTGGATGTTCCGCAAGCGCGTCACGACCGACAAAAAATCGCTGGTTTACTAAAACCAAAAGAAAAATTTAAGAAAGGTTGTTCGAGCAATTTATGCTCGAACAACCTTTTTTGTTTTTCCTGCGCTATTCCTGCTGCATCTGGGCTTCAATTTCGCGCAGAATGTCTAAATATTCACCGGCAGGGCGCTTGCGCAAAATGTTTTTGCGAGTTTCACGATTTAGATGATGCAGGTTGAGATAGTGCATGGCATGTTTGCGAAACAAACGTTCGCCATCTTCCTCGCCATAAAAGGCAACATTTTTCTCTAGGTGCTGGCGCATGGTCTCGCGCACCTGCCCGGGGCTGACGTTTTCTCGATCGATCCCTGAAAAAATCCAGGGATTGGCAATCGCCCCGCGTCCAATCATGACCGCATCACAGCCGGTGTGTTCTTTCATGCGCTGAATATCGGCCACCCGGCGCACATCGCCATTGCCAATAACCGGAATTTTCACCAACGACTTGACCTCGGCAATCGCATCCCAATTGGCCTGGCCTGCGTAGCCCTGATTCTTTGTCCGCCCGTGAACGGCGATCAGGGCCGCGCCGTTTTCTTCCAGAATACGGGCCACTTCGCGGTAAGACAGGCAATCATCCCAGCCCAGGCGTATTTTACCGGTGAGCGGCACGCTCAATTTTGCGCTCAGCGTGCTGAAGATGCGGGCGATTTTTTCCGGCGAGCGCATCAGCCCGACCCCACAACCGCGATGCGTGACGCTTTTGGCCGGGCAGCCCATGTTAATATCAATGATATCGGGGCCTAAATCTTGAACAATCAGGGCTGCCTCGAGCATGATATTGACATCCTCGCCATAAATTTGAAACGTAACCGGGCGCTCGCGCTCGTCGTATGTCAATTTGGCGCGCACCCGGCGAAACAAATGCACAGTATCTTCGACTTTCACAAACTCGGTGTAACTGATGGCCGAACCAAGCGAACGGCACAAGGAACGAAACGGCCAATCGGAATACCCGTCCATCGGGGCAAGGACGGCATCGCCGTAAATGGGCAGTGAACCAATAAAAAAGTTGGGCTGGGGCTTTGTCATAGGGCGATAGTTTTAACATTATTGCCTTGAAAAAGCAAGCGGGCAGGTTCAAGAATGGAAGTTTTTGGTAATTGCCTGCCGTAGCGCGACTTTCAAGTCGCATTTGGAGTAAGGCAATTGAGAATTCGCTTGTTGGCGACATCAACCTCCATGCGAGGACGATGTATCGCCCTACGAATATCGGCTCACAGGCAGTTACAGTTTTCTGTGGTTCATGGCGAGTCAGTTTTCGGATTTTGGCGCGCCATTTGCTGGCCCGGCGTGAAATTATCGGGGATGGCCTCCGCCCCATCCTGGAAAGCAGCGTGGATGCCCTCGCGGACCGCCTGCCAGTAATCGCGGGCGGCAGCGAATTTGTCGGCGCGGAAGCGTTCCAGCCAGCCGAGCAAATCGGGGTCGCGCAAGCCGTCGGCTTCCCATTGTTCGAGGAAGCCCATTATCAGGTCGATCACGCGCTCGCTCTCCCAGTAGGCAATTTTTGGGGCCTCGCGCTCGTAGATTTCGCGCGATAGGCGGAACTGGTGCGCCTTGTAGTTGGTTTCCAGCCCGTAATGGGCCTGCAAAATCTCATCGGTGATGGTCTCGGCCCATTTGCGGTGGAAACGGCAAATCCCGCTGTTCTCGTTGAACAGTTCGTAAGTCATGCGCTCCACGTTC
>DAOUML010000259.1:0-4688 GCA_034411635.1 Anaerolineales bacterium | reverse complement strand
TCGTTGGAGCCCACCTATTCAGCGCGGCAGACCTTCTCAGGCTATTCTCGATTTGACCCAAAGGTGGGCTAATTGACCACGTTTAACTGTGGTGACACCTGATTGGAGACCATGAAATAAAACGACCAATATTTTCTCATGCTTGGTTTCCAACTTCGCCAAAGACCTTAGCCTTTTTATCAAGAGCAACAATGCCCTTTGGTTATGAAGAAATTACAGACGTTTCCCGTGTAAAAAATATCAACGCAGAGATTGCATCTTGCGCTAAAGATATACTGATTGCAAACAAATTCAGTATTTTTGAAAAATATCCAAATTTCACAAACCACAGACGAAGCGAATCAGGTTAGCATAACAAACACCCACACCCCCCATGAACATCACCCTCATCAGCATCCTGGCAGGCATTGGCGGCATGTTTGGCTGGGGCATTTATGACTTTTTAGGCGGCGTATTCGCCAAGCAAATCGGGTCGTTCCGGTCTTTGTTTTGGTCGCAACTGGCTGGCGCAATCGCCCTGCTGACGCTGGCCCTGGGCCTGAAAACCGGTCTCAACTTCCCCATCCTGATTGTCATCCTGCTGCCAATGGCCTCAATCCTGTATTCAGCCGGGTATTTGTATTTCTTCAAAGGCTTCGAGAAAGGCAACGTCTCCATCATCGCCGCGACCATGAACCTGTGGGCCGTGTTCACCATGCTGTTCGCCTTCCTGTTCATGGGACAACGACTCTCCGGGCCGCAAACCCTGGGCGTCGTCATGATACTCTCCGGCGCAACGCTGGCGGCCTTAAATTGGAACGAAATCAGGGAGCACAAATTCCAACTCTCGTTGGGAGTCAAAGAAACCATCTTCGGCGCGCTTTTCTTTGGCCTGTTCTGGAATGTCAGCGAAATCATTTCAGCAGAAATCGGTTGGCTACCCGCAACGCTGTTCGTAAAATTTGGCATCCTCCTCTTCCTGCTGGTATTTTCCCTGTTTGCCGGGCAAAGAATCGGCCTGGCGCAAATTTCCGCAAAAACAAGAATCGTCCTCGTCCTGATGGGCATCATCGAAACAGGCGCAGTTGCCCTCGTCAATTATGGCCTGACCATCGGCGACGCCATCCTGATTACCCCCATCGCCTCGGCCTTATCCATCGTCACCATCACGCTGGCCATTGTGTTCCTGAAAGACCGGGTCACAAAAATCCAGGCAACAGGAATGGGCATCGCTGTCATCGGCATCGTCATTACAGCCTTCTAAATGCGAACAAAAATGACCCCACTCATCGCCATCGTCGGCACCACCGGCGTCGGCAAAACCAGCCTGGCGCGCGCCCTGGCCGAAGCCGCCGACTTCACCCTCGGCCTCGAACAACACGCCGAACGGCCCTTCCAATCCCTCTTCAAGACAGACAAACGCTACGCCCTCGCCAACCAAATCGACTACCTGCTGCTGCGCGCCGAACAGGAACGCGAACTTCGTTCGGGGAAATGTCCCGGACTACTGGACGGCGGCCTCGACCAGGATTTTCACGGCTTTACCCGCCTTTTCCACGCCAGGGGCTATTTAACCGACCTCGAATTCGGCCTGTGTCGCCGTTTGTACGAATTGATCCGCGCCTCGCAACCAGCCCCCGACCTGATCATCCACCTGCGCGCCCCGGCCCCCGTCATCCGCGAAAGATTGTCGCGCCGCGAACGCATCAGCATCGCCAGCGCCGACGATGTCAGCCTGATCGAGGGCTACCTAACAGATTGGCTACACGACATGCCCGCGGGACAAATCCTGCGCTACGATGTTTCTCAACTCTCACAAGATTACCACGAAATCCTGCCGAAAATCCTAACCCGGATAAGCCGGAAAAGAAAATCTTTAACCACGACAGCGACAACGGGGCACAACGGAAAATATTAAATGCTCTTGCGTCGTGTTCCGTCGTTGCCTCGCGTCCCGCGTATTTTGTGGGGTCGTGGTAAATTCCTTGCTTTTTGCCTGCACTCCCGAAGGACACCGAGACGGTGTGGCATCAGGCCAGGGTGCAAGGATTCAACTTGAAAGTTCCTAACGAATCCGCCTTTTTGTAAACACGAAGTATAATTCCTGCATGTCGCCACGCCCACATAAAAAACTCTTCCTGCTGCCGATTGGCTTGCTGACCATCGGCTTTCTGCTTTTAACCGCATCCGGGCTGGGGACGCTTGAATTTGCGCCTGGGGTTCCATTTCCGCGCATGGCCGAAGCAGATTTTGGGCCATATATCCCTTCAGGAACGCTGATCATCGTTCTGTTTGTCATCGTTACCCTCTTTGTTCTTGGCTTATTTTTGTTGATTGGCAAATCCCGAAGCACGCTGGGATTCATGCTGATCGGGTTAGCCATCGTGCTTGGCACGCTATTCTTGATGGCCGTTGTCGCCTCCTCCGCTCACCAGAAATTGCCCGAAAGCCTGCCTACCCCCATCGTATTCCAAGAAATGCCCGAAAAACAACCCGATGAAGATGAATACGAATTCATCGATGAATTCAGCCAGGAATCCGCCGACTCAGAATTTGACCAGCCGCCCCTGCCCGCCTGGGTTTCGTTTACCGTCTCACTCCTGCTCATTCTGATTGTCTTCTCCCTGGCCTGGCCCCTGCTTAGAAAGCGTTTCGCGCCCAGCGATGACCAGCGCGCCGCCTTCGTCGAAATCGCCGAACAGGCCGTCCGCGAAATCAGCGCGGGCAAAGACTGGGGCAACGCCATCACCAACTGCTACGCCAAAATGCTCGATACCGTTGGCGAAACCCACAAAATCGGCGCGACAGAAAACAGCCTGACCCCGGCAGAGTTTGTCGCCCGCATGGTAAACGCCCGCATGCCCGCCGCCCCCGCCGAGCGTCTCACCCGCCTGTTCGAGCGCGTCCGCTATGGCGGCAAACAGGCCACCCAACCCGAAATCGACGAAGCAGTCGCCTGCCTGCAAGAAATTGTCGCCGCCTGCCGGGGGGACGCATGAAACCAAACCGATTGCTGATCGTTGGCGCGGGGTTGTTGCTTGCTGTCCTGCTAGCCTGGGTAATCTCTGGCTTTGTGCGCCAAAACCTGCTCATCCCAACCCTTGAACTTGCCTGGCTGCTGCAAAACTATTACAAAATGATTCCGCAATCCTGGCAGTGGGGCATTCTGATTGCCATCATCCTGATTGGCGCGTTATACAGCCTGTCTTTCGTGCGCGCATCCATCTCAACCGCCTGGCTAAGAACCCGGCGCGCGCAAACCCCTGGCAGCGAACTGGCCTTCTGGCTGGCAAGAATCGACCAGGGACAATATCAGCGCTGGTTCGTTGCCCATCGCCTGGCAACCCTGGCCCGCGACCTGTTGAGTGAACAGGGTGCGCAAATCGAACGCGGCGACGCGCTAACCGGGCCAGGCTGGAACCCGCCGCAAGATATCCAAAAATACCTGCAAGCCGCGCTGTATTCCTCGCCCAAAACCTTCGATACGGCAGCAAAAGCAGCCGGACTTACCACTGACCCGAACGTTGAAGAAGTCATCCAATATCTCGAAACCTACGCGGAGGCATCCCATGAGCATTGATATTTCCCAAACCGCTGCCCTGAGCAACCAGGTCATCGCCGAAGTCGAGCGCGCCGTGGTCGGCAAACGCCCGGCCCTCGAAATGATGATGACCGCCGTGCTGGCTGGCGGACACGTCCTGCTGGAAGATTATCCCGGCCTGGGAAAAACCCTGGTGGCGCGCTCCTTCGCCACCGCCCTGGGGCTGGAGTTCAAACGCATCCAGTTCACTCCCGACCTGCTGCCCGGCGACATCACCGGCGGCTACGTCTTCAACCGCGCCGAAAGCCGCTTCGAACTGCGCCCCGGCCCCATCTTCGCCAACATCATCCTGGCCGACGAAATCAACCGCGCCTCACCCAAAACCCAATCGGCCCTGCTCGAAGCCATGCAGGAAGCCCAGGTGACGCTCGAAGGCGAGAGCATGTCGCTGCCTCGGCCCTTCCTGGTGCTGGCAACCCAAAACCCGATCGAATACGAAGGCACCTTCCCGCTGCCCGAAGCCCAACTCGACCGCTTCATGATCAAACTCTCAGTCGGCTACCCCGACCTGCAAGAAGAGCGCGAAATCCTGCTACGCCGCCACCAACGCCGCCAGGAAGAAGTCGAACTGACCCGCATCACCGACCCGGCCACCCTGCTGGAAATGTGCCAGGCAGTCGAAAGCGTCCACATCGACCCGGACCTGGTCGGGTATATCGCCCAAATCGTGCAGGCCACCCGCGCAGACCGCCGCGCCGCCGTCGGCGCCAGTCCGCGTGGTTCGCTGGCCTTCCTGCGCATGGCGCGGGCCTACGCCGCCCTGCAAGGCCGCGATTTCGTCCTGCCCGACGACATCAAACACTTCGCCCGCCCGGTGCTCTCACATCGCATCGTCCTGCAACCCGAATTCTGGCTCACCAGCCAGATTGCCGACAAAGTCGTCGATGAAATCATCGCGCGCGTGCGCGTTCCGGTGCTAAAAGCAGCCTGATGAATCGCGCCTTTTTGATCTCCGCCTTCGCCTTTGCCTTCTTCCTCGCCGGGCTGATGGCTGAAGAATCGCGCCTGTTGCTGCTGGCCCTGCCGCTGGTGATCTACCTGCTCGTCGGACTGTGGAAAGCCCCCGGCGATGTCAACCTGACCGTCACCCGCGCGATGAGCACCTGGC
>DAOUML010000258.1:0-5824 GCA_034411635.1 Anaerolineales bacterium | reverse complement strand
ACACGGCCCAATTCGCTGAACGGTTGCATCACTTCGCGCCAGGAGTAGGTCGAAGCGCCAAATCCATGCAGGAGGATAAAAGCGGGTTCGCCCTGGCCCGTCTCCTTGTAATGAACGCTCAGGCCGTTCACATCGATAAATTTGCTATCGGGGTCGGCCAATTCACGTTCAGAAACTGTCCCTTCGAGGGGCGGGACGGGGATGAGAAAGGGGCCAACGACAATAACCAGGCCGAGAAAAATGAGCAGACCGAGGATGATTTTTTGTGATTTTTTCATTTTGATTTAAGATGATAAGGATTTTGGACAAATTCTTGTCCTATGTCTCCAGCAGTTGCTGGGCGGTGGCCCAGATTTGGTCGAACATTTCGACCGTCAGTTTGCCAGTCAGCGTGTTTTGCTGGCTGGGGTGGTAAGAGCAAAGCAAGGATGAATTCGGAATGCGGAATGCAGCATTTGGGAGTGAGAAAACTGCGCCGTGGGCGAACTTCCAATCAGAGTTACGGATTGAGCATATTCGCAGGACTCTCTCAAATGCTATCCGACCCAGCGCAACAATCACTTTGGGTTGGATAAGTTGCAATTCGCGTTCGAGATAGGGCTGGCAGTTGGTGAGTTCCTCGCGGGCTGGTTTGTTATCGGGCGGGGCACAGCGCGCCGAGGCGGTGATATACATATCGGTAAGAGTCAGCCCGTCGTCACGGGAGCGGGATTCGGGTTGATTCGCGAATCGCGCGCGGTAAAGGGCCGGGTACAGGAAATCGCCTGAAGCGTCGCCGGTAAATTGTCGCCCGGTGCGGTTCGAGCCGTGCGCGCCTGGTGCCAGCCCAACGACGAGAATCCGCGCGGATGGGTCGCCAAAGCCTGGTACGGGTTTCCCCCAATAATCCTGATCGCGGTAGGCGCGGCGTTTTTCGCGCGCAACCTGCTCGCGCCAGGCCACCAGCCGTGGACATGCGCGGCAGGCGATGATTTCAGCATTCAGGGCGGGTAAGTTCATGATGGAATTGTAACAAATTTTTTGGCTTAGATGTTTGTATAATAGAGGTAGGTTTTTGAGGAGAAAATACTATGAAGCGCTGGTTTTACCTGGTTCTGGTTGTTTTGTTGGGGGGCGGTATTTTTGCCCAGGCCGCTGTTTCGGGCCATGCCGCAGGGAATTTCGAGCGGAAGCCCATTTATGATGCCACAGCGCGGTTTGAGCGCATTCTGGTGGAGGATGGTTTGCCAAATGCCACTGTGCTTTCAGTGCTGCAAGACCAGGAAGGCTTTATCTGGTTTGCCACTGCCGATGGCCTGGCGCGTTATGATGGCCGTGATTTTGTCATCTTCCGCCGTAATGATGAAGGCAACAGCATCAGCAACAACAACACCTTCGCGTTGATGCAAAGCCGCGACGGGCTGATTTGGATTGGCACTGACCCCGGCGGACTGAATGTTTACGACCCGCGCACCGGTTTGTTTGACCTGTATGAACACGACCCGAACGATGAAAACAGCCTGTTAGACAACAGTATCTGGTCAATGCTGGAAGACCACGAGGGCAATCTTTGGATTGGCACGCGCAATGGCCTCAGCCGCCTTGATCGCCAGACGGAAAAATTCCACAACTATCGGGTCGATGTGGAAAATCCACGCGCGCTGGCGGGGGCGGTAGTCTATCGCATTTATCAGGATCGGGCCGGCGTCATTTGGATTGCCACCCGCGGCGGTTTGCAGCGCTATGACCCCGAAACAGACGATTTCACCCTGTTCGCCAATGATCCTGAAGACCCAACCAGCCTGAGTCATAACAACGTCTGGACGATGTTGGAAGACAGCCGCGGCAATTTCTGGGTTGGGACGCGCAATGGCGGCCTGAACCTGATGGATAGAGCAACCGGCACTTTTCGCGCCTATCGTTTTAATCCGAACGACTCTGCCAGCCTGGGCAGCGACCGGGTATGGTTTGTCTTTGAGGATAGCGCCGCCAATATTTGGGTGCTCACCGAAAATGCCGGCTTGAATTTGTTTGATTACCAACGCGGCACATTTACCCGCTTTCGCTACAACCCCAGTGATCCGTTCAGCCTGAGCAATGACGACCTGTTTTGGATGACCGAAGACCGTTCAGGCGCGTTGTGGATTGCCAGCCGTTATGGTGGCGTTAACCGCCTTGCGCCAATGTTGCAGCGTTTTGGCCTGTATCGCACCATCCCAGGCAATACCGCCAATTCGCTTACCTCAAACAGTATCTATTCAATTTACTCACAGGGCGATGGTATTGTTTGGGTGGGTACTTTTGGCGGTGGGCTGAATCGCATTAATCGCGCCACCGGCCAGGTGCAGGTCTTTTTGCCTGACCCGGAAACCCCTGGCAGCATTTCGAGCGACAAAATTTATTACATCCACCGCGATAAGCAGGGCGTTTTGTGGGCGGCTACTTCGGGCGGCGGTTTGAATCGCATGGACCCGCAAACCGGCAAATTTACAACCTACCGCTATTCGGCAGACAATCCTAACATTATCGGAAGCAGTTTCCTGACCACGATGGCAGATGCCGACGAAGGCCGCCTGTGGGTGGGAACGCTTGGCTTTGGGCTTAATCTGTTTAACCCCCAAACCGGCCAAATGGATAAAGAATACGAGCATGACCCCGAAAATCCCAACTCGCTTAGCGAAGGAACGGTATACGATCTGGAAGTCGATTCGCAGGGACGGGTATGGATTGCGACTGCCCGCGGTGGATTGGAACTGCTCGATCCGCGCACCGATACCTTTACCCACTACCGCCAGAACGAAGAAGACCCGAACAGCATCCTGAGCGATACCGTTCATACGCTTTATCTGGATGAAAAAAATAGCATGATTTGGGCCGGCACGGCCTCAGGCCTGAGCGGATTGAACTGGTTAACCGGCGAGTGGCGCAATTACACGGTTAAAAGTGGATTGTCCAGCGATACCATTATGGGTATTCAGCCGGGTGGGCCGGGCGAGTTATGGGTGAGTACCGGTAAGGGGCTGAGTCGTTTTCAAATGGAATCTGGCGCATTCACCAATTACGATGCCCGCGATGGCTTGCAGGGCGACCAATTCCAGATTGCCAGTTCGCATCGCGGCCCGGATGGGGAGATTTTCTTTGGCGGTTCTGCCGGAGTTACTTTTTTTCAGCCTGATGAAATTCGCGCCAATTTATATGCCCCTCGCGCCGTGTTGACTGGCTTCCAACTTTTTAACCAGCCGGTTCCGGTGGGCAGCGAAATTTTACCCCAGCCGATTGAGCAAACCCGAAAAATTCGCCTGACCTATGACCAATCGGTGTTTACGCTACAGTTTGCGGCTTTAAATTACCAAATTCCATCCAAAAACCAATTTCAATATAAGATGGAAGGTTTCGACAAAGACTGGTCGCCGCCGCGCACCGCCAATCAGGCCACCTATACCAATCTTGCGCCTGGAAATTACACCTTTTTGGTGCGGGCCGCCAATCATGACGGGGTGTGGGGCCAGTTGCCAGCCCGCCTGCAAATTGAAGTAACGCCGCCCTGGTGGGCAACCTGGTGGTTCAGGGCCTTTCTCGTTTTGGCTATCGCGGGGATTGTGGCTGGCAGTGTGCAGGGCCGAATTAGCAGCATTCGCGCCATAAACCGCGCGTTGGAAGAACGGGTTAAAGAGCGCACCCAAGATTTGGAGGCCGCCCGGCAAAAACTGCAACAAGCCAATACCGATTTGAAAATTCAACTCAACGAAATCACCGCCCTTGAGCAAAAAGTGCGCGAGCAGGCCATTCGCGATTCGCTCACTGGTTTGTATAACCGCCATTACCTGACAGAAGTTCTAATTGCTGAATTAAGCCGATCCAGGCGGGGCAGTTATACTGTAGCCTTCCTGCTGTTGGATCTCGACCATTTCAAGCGGGTTAATGACCGTTATGGACATCCGGCCGGCGACGAAGCCTTGATGCGCGCCGCCAAAGTAATTCTCGATCATATTCGTCGCAGCGATACGGCCTGTCGTTATGGCGGCGAGGAGTTTTTGGTTATTTTGCCTGAAATCAACGAAGAGGATGCCCGTTTGCGCGCTGAGAAACTCAGGCAGAGCATCGCCAGTTTGGAAATTCAACACGAAGGCGAAATTATCAAACTGACCGCCTCGATTGGCGTGGCTATTTATCCATCGCACGGCAAAAACAGCGACAGAATTCTAACCGCGGTTGATGCGGCCTTGTACAGGGCCAAGCAATTGGGCCGCAATCGGGTGGTTGTTTCTGGAGAAGAATGAGTTGCGCTTACTTTCAATTTTTGATACAGGCTGCTAAGGTTGGCTTGCCGCCTTATCGGTAATCTCCAGGGCTTTATCCAGCACGGCGAATCCTTCGCGCAGTTGTTCCTCGCTGATAATCAGCGGCGGGACGATCAGAATGGTATGCCAATGGGTGTAGACGAATAGGCCGTTTTCCGTGCAATATTTTTTCAGCGCGTTCATCTCCGGGCTGGAGCCGTTCCAGGGGGCCATCGGTTCTTTCGTCGCCCGGTCTTTGACCACTTCGACGATGCCAAACAGACCTATTGAACGCGCATCGCCCACCGACGGGTGATTCTCACCCAAATCGGCCAGTAATTTATGTAAAACAGGCCCCATCGCGGCAGCGTGTTCGACGATTTTATCCTCGCGCATAACCTGAATATTTGCCAGCGCCGCCGCCAGCGAAATGGGGTGGGCGGTGTAGGTCAGGCCGCCCTCGAAGACAGTTTCGTTGAAAGTGGCGGCGATTTCTGGCTTCATTGCCACCGCGCCGAGTGGGGCGTAGGCCGATGTCAGGCCTTTGGCCATGGTCATCAGATCGGGGACAACGTTCCAGTGTTCGATGGCGAACCATTTGCCGGTGCGTCCAAACCCGGCCATCACTTCATCGGCAATCATCAGAATTCCGTAGCGGTCGCACAGCGCGCGCGCGCCCTGCATGTACCCAGCGGGTGGGATGATGATGCCGTTCGTGCCGGTGACGCTTTCCATCAGGATGGCGGCAACCGTCTCCGGGCCTTCGTAGCGGATGACTTCTTCGAGGTGATTGAGGTAGTCGAGACAGAAATCGGCTTCTGAAATGGTTGGATTGGCGCGGTGGAAGGTGGAGCGGTAGCGGTATGGGTCGAGAAAGTGGACGACGCCGGGCATCAGGTTGGGTTCCCAAACGACGCGGCGCGGGTCTCCGGTGGCGGCCATGGCCCCAGCCGTCGCGCCATGATAGGAGCGGTAGCGGGTCAGGATTTTGTGTTTGCCGGTATGGGCGCGGGCGATTTTGATGGCGTTTTCGTTGGCATCGGCCCCGCCGAGGGTGAAGAGAACTTTGGTAAGTTGGCCGCCGGGGGAGATGTCGGCAATCGCTTTGGAGGCCAGGGCGCGGACTTTGGTGGTCATGCCGGGCGCGGCGTAGGGTAGTTCGGCGGCCTGTTCCTGAATGGCGCGGATGATGCGTTCGTCGCCATGGCCGGCGTTGACGCACATGGTCATGGCGTTGAAGTCGAGGTAGCGCTTGCCGTCTATATCCCAAAAGTAGACGCCTTTGGCGCGTTTGATCGGAATGGGGTTAATTTTGGCCTGGGCCGACCAGGTGAAAAAGGCGTGTTCGCGGCTGAGTGGCAAAATTTGGTCATCGGGCAAGTCAAACATGAGTATTCTCCGGGGTGGGCAAAAAAACACCCCGCAAAGAGGAGCGGGATGTTTTTTTGAGCCTGTTTTTCAGGGTTTTAGGCGCGTATCTACCGAGTTGAGCCGCCGTTCGATTCTGCTAATGAGGGCTTCAATTTCGCCGGCCCAGTAGGCTTCGGCATCAAGGGTCGGCCAGA
>DAOUML010000257.1:0-15860 GCA_034411635.1 Anaerolineales bacterium | reverse complement strand
GAGAAAGCCTGCGCCCCTCACCCCCGGCCCCTCTCCCGTCGGGAGAGGGGGGAGTTTCAGAAAGACTTGTCCCCTCTCCCTTTGGGAGAGGGCCAGGGTGAGGGAAAGTGTTTTCCCATTCCCGGGCCTTTTTCCCGGAGCGGACTCCCGAAATGCCGGTTAACAGGCCGAAGAGCATGAAACCACCCGAAATCGCCACCCCCATCTGACGCGCAGTCGGCCACGAGGGCATTTCCAGCGCCGAAAGCGGCGTCCGCCCCGGGGCGCGCTCAATTTTCTCGAGGCCGCTCACGCCGCTGACGGGGTAATCCAGCCCGTAGCGCTGGTTGGCGACGATATTTTTGAAGCGCTGTTGGGTTCCATCCGGCCAGCGGATGGTGATGTCGGCTTTTTTGTGTTGGCCCAGGCCAAAGTAAAGCGTCATTTCGTTGCCCGCCGCCACACTCGCGCCGCTGATGACTTCCTGCATCTGGGTCACGCCATCCGGGGTGGTGATGGTGGCGCGCGCGCCAATCGCATCGCGGTTAATCGGGCCGCCGCCGGTTAATTCGAGCGCAATCCAATTGGCCGGGCTGGTCTGGGCGGCGCGATTCTCATACAGGCGGTAGCCCTCGTCGGAATTGCCGACCAGCAAATCGACCCAGCCGTCCTGGTTGTAATCGGCAGATGCTACGCTGATGCTCATGCGCGCGTCGGTGGCTTCGTTGTGGCAGGACACTTCTTCAAACGCGCCATCGCCGAGGTTGCGGAAAAGTCTGTTGGCGGCAATATCGCGGTGGTTGGTGGTGCCAGAAACGGCCAGGTACAGATCGCGCCAGCCGTCGTTGTCATAATCGAGGAATACTGCGCCCCAGCCGATTCCTTCCGGGGCTTGCGTGCCGCTTTCAACGGCGACATTTTGAAAGGTGTTGTTGCCCTGGTTGTTGAGCAAGGTCATTGGGCCGACGTTGGAGAAGTAGTAATCGAGCCAGCCGTCGTTGTCGTAGTCGCCAATGGCCAGCCCCATGCCAAAGACTTTTTGATTTGCGCCGGATTCGGCGGCGATTTGGGTGAAGCACCAGCTGCCGCAGCCGGGGCCGTCGTTGCGCCACAGGCGATTGCCAATCGGGTTGATGAATGAGTCGTTTACCAGATAAATATCCAGGTCGCCGTCGTTGTCGAAATCGTGAAAACTGGCGATAAATCCGGCCCCGTTTACGCCGCTGCCGAGGAATTTTGTAGCATTGGTAAACGTGCCATCGCCGTTGTTGCGGTACAGGCGGTCGATGTCGCCATCCATCGAGCGTCCGCATTTGGGGTAGCACGACCAGTTGGCAACATACAGGTCGAGCCAGCCGTCATTGTCGAAATCGCCCCAGGAGGCGCTTTTGCTGTTGTTGTCGTTGTCGATACCCGCATTGGCGGTGATGTCGATAAATGCCTGGCCGCCATCGTTCAGGAACAGGTTATCCTGGCCCCAGTTGGCGACGTACAAATCGAGCCAGCCGTCGTTGTTAAAATCGGCAAAGACCGCGCCATTGCTGTAGGCTGCCGGGAGCGCGACCTGCTCCGATAGCGGAGACAGGCTGAAGGTGCCGTCGGCGTTGTTGCGGTAGAGGGTGTTCGCGCCTTCCGAGTCAGTCACGTACAGGTCAGGCCAGCCGTCACGGTCATAGTCGCCCCAGGCGATTCCGGCGGTCATTTCGATGCTGACGACGCGATTGTTCACGATTCCGGCCTGCTGGCTGACATCCACAAAGACGGGTTGCGGGGCTTGCGCGGCGGCCTTTGAATCGAGATAGCCCTGTTGCAGCAACAGGGCTATCCCTACGAGTGCGGAAATCAGGAGCGCAAATTTGCGCGGCATGGATTATCCTTTGACAGCGCCAGTGGTCAGGCCGCCTGCGATGTAGTCTTGCAGGGAAAGGTAGATGACCATGATGGGCAGGGCGCCGATCAGCGCGCCAGCGGCGAAGACGCCCCATTTCTGGTCGAATTGTCCGGCGGTGAAGATTTGCAGGCCAACCATGAGGGTGTACTGACTGATGTCAGTTAGCAGGATGCGGGCCAGAATGAAGTCGCCGTAGGTGCCGATGAAGGACAGGATGCCGATGACAATCAGGATGGGGCGTAGCAGCGGCAGGATCAGGTAGAAAAAAATCTGGAAGTTGGAAGCGCCGTCGATTTTGCCCGATTCGTCGATTTCACGCGGGATGGTATCAAGGAAGCCTTTCATCAGCCAGATGTTCATGCCCATTGCGCCGCCCAGGTAGACCATGATCAGGCCGGCGTGGGTGTTCAGCCCCAACCAGGGGATGATTTGTCCAAACTGGAAGACGATGACGTAAATGGCAACCAGGGCCAGCAGGTTGGGAAAGGCCTGAATAAGCAGGATGGCCTTGAGCATGGTGAGCCGCCCGGCAAAACGCATGCGCGAGAATGAGTAGGCGGCCAGGGTGGTCAGGAAAAGGGTCAGGATGGTGGAGATGCCGGAGACTTTGATGGAGTTGTAGAGCCAGCCCCAGTAGTTCAGGTCGCCAAACCGGAAGGTTGGGTCCATGTTGAAGAGGCGTTCGTAGTTTCTGACGCCGGCATTTTGGGGGATGAGGGTTTGACCGGAAAGCGAATTGGAGTTATCGAAAGAGGCTGAGATAATCCAAAGCACCGGAAAAATGGAGAAAATGATCAGGAAGATCGCGATGACGAGCCGCACGGCCACGCCCAATCGCTTTTGGAACTTTTGCGAAGCCAGAATGCCCGGTTGTTTTGCAGTGGCGAGATTAGACATTTTCACTTACCTCCTCCCACATTTTGGTAAAGCGGAACTGGAGCAGGGTAATGGAGCCAACGATGAAGAAGAGCAGGAAGGAAATGGCAGCCGCCAGGCCGTATTGTACGCCGCGTCCGCCGCTTTCAAAGGCCAGTTTGTAAACATAACTGATGAGAATATCGGTGTAACCTGCCTGGGTACTTGCGCCCGGAATGGGAGGGCCGCCGCCAATGAACAGGTAAATGAGACCGAAGTTGTTGAAGTTGAAAACAAACGAGGCAATCAGCAGGGGGCCAACCGCCACGAGCAGGAGCGGCAGGGTAATGCCGGCGAATTTTTGCCAGTTGTTCGCGCCGTCGATGGTGGCGGCTTCGTACAGGTCAGAAGGGATGGATTGCAGCGCGCCGCTGGTAATCAACATCATATAGGGGAAGCCCAGCCACAGGTTGACCAGCAGGATGGCCGCACGCGCCCAGGGGTATTCTACGGTCCAGGGTGGGGCAAACCCAATCGTGTTTTCGAGCATTTGGTTAATGATGCCAAATTCCGGGTTGAGCATACCGCGCCAAATCAGGATGGTAACAACGCTTGGGATGGTATATGGAATGAGCAACAGGGTGCGAATAAGTTTCTTGAGCGGGAAATCCTTGTCATTGTACATAATGGCAATGGCAAGGCCCAGCGAGAAGGTCGAAAGCACGCTCACCAGCGGGAAGATGAAGTTCCAAACCAGAATGGTGACCAGCGGGCCGCGCAGGGCCGGGCTGGTTACGAATTCGATGAAATTTTCCAGCCCGATGACTTCGCGGAAGCCGGGGTTGATGGTTTTACCATCGTAGGTGGTAAAGGTGCCATCGACGTTGTTGTAAACGGCATCGCTCGACAGGTCGATCATCGCGTCGCGTTCGGGGTCATAGCGGAAACGCTGCTGATAGGCGGCGGCCTGACTGGGGGAGACGATTTGAACCGCAACGCCATCTTGCACGCCAAAAACAATTTCAGTCAGTTGCTGATCAGCGGCGGCGCGCAGGGCGTTTAGGCGGGCGTAGCCTTCAAGGTTGGTCGGGATGCCTTTTGAATCGGCTTCACCAATGCCGGGGTCGCCGGGTTGGGCCGGGAGGATTTCTTCGCCTTGCTTGCCGAGAAAGGTGTTGCCTGCCGGGTCAACCAGCCAGAGGGCATAAGCGCCATCCTCGGCTTTGTAGGCTGTCCAGGAGAAGGTCGCGCCGTCTTCTGCCAGGAATTTTTGTTTTTCGATGATGGGAATGGCCTGTTCTTTGGTGAGCAGGTGGCCGTCGCCGTAGTTGGTGAAGGCGATGTAGATGGTGAAAATCATCGGGTAGATGGTCAGCAGGATCATGAACCCGAGGCCAATAGCCATCCAGCGTAACGGATACGCTTTGGGAATGAGGAAGATGACGGTGAGCATAACAGTGATGATGCCAATCACCACTGCCAGGGGGGTGAAGCCCAATGCAAGCGCGTTTTGGATAAACCAGATTGCGCCGGCGTCAAAAGCCAGGATGAGAATCAATCGAATCAGGAATTCAAATGGGAATCCTGATGATTTTTTCCTGTCTTTGTCCTGTTCGGGATTTGCCATAACGGCCTCCTGTTGTATGTTGGAAAAGCAGGTTGATGCAGAAATTAAAATAAGTGCGTGAGGAAATGATTAGTTGCGATTATAGTCGAAAGGATGCCGGGTTTTGCCCGGCATCCTTGTTTTTGTTACTGGTAAAACTTTACTCGACAATCACTTCAACCAGTTTGGTTTCGGGATCGTAGACGAACGAGACATTGCTGTCGGCGTCGAGGGTCAGGGCATAGTTGGGGCCGTCCTGAGCGCCATCGCTGCCGTAGTTGGTGGTCCAGGAACCATCGAGCGCAACTTTGAATTCGTAACTACCAGCGGGCAGGGCGAAGGGGCCACTCTTGTACTTGCCATCGTCGCCCATGGTCAGGGCGGTCACGGCACATTCAGGTTGCCAATCGCCGGGGCAGCCAGCGGCGGCCTGGTAAGAACCGGGGACGTTGACCATGCCGGTCATCGGGTTGGCGATCAGGCCGCGAATCTTGGTGGCGGCGTCGGTCAGAGCGGTTTCGGCGTCCTGAGTGCCATCGCGGGTGAGGACAATCGCGTCATTCCAGTTGCCCCAAACGGAACCCATGGCGGGGATGGTGGGCATCATAACGGCGTTGGCGCCAGCCAGGCCCATGGACAGCAGGTCGGGGTTGTCGGTCTGTTCAAGCACGGGCAGGTAGGCCGAGGGGCGCTGACCAACTTCGTACAGTTCCATCATCACTTCGTCGGTGGCAACGAACTCGGTCAGGAAAGCCTGGGCCAGGAGCACGTTTTCGCTCTGAACGTTGATGTAGATACCCTGGGTGCCAGCGAAGGGAGCGCCAACGCCAGCGGGGCCAGCCGGGAAGGCTTCGGCAATGGCATACGGAACGCCAGATTCGCCGATGCGATCAAGAGCCCACGGGCCAGCCATGATGAAGGCGGCTTCACCGGTTTCGAACAGGGCGTGGTTGTTGGCCCAATCCCAATCGGTGGGGAAGTTGCCGTTGTCAACATTCTCTTTGACGAATTGCGCGGCGGCAATCATGCCGGGGCTGTCAACGCCGAGGTCCTGGTCGTCCCAGTCGCCGTTGGCCTGGCGGCCAAAGATGTAACCACCAAAAGAGGTGAAGAGCGGGTACAGGTCGTAGGTGGTGCCGGTGACGGCCATGACGTAGGTAACTTTGCCTTCGGCTTTGAGGGCTTCACCGATTTCGATCACTTCGTCCCAGGTGGTGGGGGCGGTCTCAACCAGGTCACTATTGTAGAAGAAGCCGATGTTTTCAGTCGCATAGGGCATGCAGTACAGTTTGCCATCGAAAGTACAAGCGCCTTTGGCAACATCCGAGAACAGGTCGGCTTTTTCGCCAAGGTCAACTTCGGCCAGCAGGCCATTGGTGACCAACGCGCCAGCCTGATCGTGCGGAACGCCGAACAGAATGTCGGGGCCTTCGCCAACCGGGGCGGCAACCTGGAAGTCATCGCGCAGGGCGGCCTTCAGCACAACTTCGAGCTGAATATTGTAGGCTTCGAGAACCTGGGGGGCCAGGTTTTGCAGAATGGGGGCGCGGGTATCGTCAGCCCAGATGACCAGGGTGCCATCGGGTTCAGCCGGGGCAGCCGGTTCTTCAGCCGCAGGGGCTTCAGTCGGTTCGGCGGTGGCCGCAGGAGCGGCAGGTTCGGCCGGGGCAGCAGGTTCCGCCGGGGCTTCGGTGGCGGGGGCGCCACAGGCGGCCAGGGCGAAGGCGGCGATTAGCAGGAGGCTAATCAGGGTTAAAACGTTCTTTTTCATTTCTCTTTCTCCTTTTTTTGAAAGATATTGAAGGTTTTTTGAAGCGTCCAAGACGCGCTTCTACAATAGAGGAATGTGGAACAACTTTACTTTTGGCGTGTTTTTTCCTTGCGAACATCACCTCCTTTGGGGCAAAATGCCGCGTATGACGGCGAATACCATTAAGGATTCTGGTTGCTTATTGTTTGTTAACAGTTGTTACATATTTTCTCGATGGTGAGAGATATTTTCTCTTGTTTTGCTTGTATTGGTTTTTATTCGCCAGATAAGAATAATTATATATTATCACTTTTTGTCTTTTTGTCAAGAAATCTAACTATATACCGGCAATTCCAAATCTAAAATGAACTTTCCCCCACCCCCTGATCCTCACTGCTGCGTATCCATGCTGGGCATAGGGGCATACGTCCCGCTGGGAAGAGGGTGGGTCAATTTCCGCGTCTTGCGGGTTGCTGACTATATGCCGATAATTCCAGCAGGGTGTCTTTATCGTTTCTGTTGGTAATTTTTTAGCGGCAGGTCATATTGCTTTAGTGATTTTCATTTACAAAAAAAGTGATCATTGCCCGTATTCTTTTTTTGCTGATTTTTCTATAATAGGGTATCTGACTACGAACTGATATTCGTAGGGCGACAGATCGTCCCTGAATGGGGGTTTATGGCGACTGAAAGCAAATTCTCAACTGTCTCACGCCAAACGCGACTTGAAAGTCGCGCTACGTGAGTCAATTACATAATATGAGCAATATTTTATTTAGCAGGAGGCACATTTCATGAAAGCATTTATTTTGATCAATATTCGCACTGGCGAAATTGCCGATGTCGTTCGTCATTTGGGCAAGATTCCGCAAGTGCGCGAAGTGAACATGACCTTTGGCCCGTATGACGCTGTGGCAATTGTCCACGCCGATGACTTGAATCACCTGGGCCGGGTTCTTGCCAATGATATTCAACCGATTGCGGGCATTGAGGAAACCCTCACCTGCCTGGCCGTTGAAAATTAAGCCCGGTATCTGTTTGAGTTTCATTAAACCTACTTTTTTACTCCGAATTAGAGATAACCTGTCGGGTATAATTTGGTCAGGAGGAACAACCCCATGACCATACTAAAAGAAGGAACACCCGCTCCCCAGTTTAGCCTGCCCGATGAAACAGGCGCTATTCGCAATTTGTCTGATTTTGCCGGGCAGACGATTGTTTTGTACTTCTACCCAAAAGATGACACCCCCGGCTGCACCACCGAAGCCTGTAATTTTCGTGATGATTACTCCGCTTATGAACAGGCTGGGGTGACAATTTTAGGCGTTAGTCCTGATTCTCCCAAGTCGCACGCCAAATTTAAGGCCAAATTTAATTTGCCCTTCTCACTATTGGCCGATGAGCAGCATGAACTCTGCGAGCAATTCGGCGTATGGGGCCCAAAGAAATTTATGGGTCGTGAATATATGGGCGTGGCACGCGCAACCTTTGTGATTGGCCCAGATGCAGTGATTAAAAAAGTGTTTGAAAATGTCAAACCGGCAGACCACAGCGCCGAAGTGCTGGCGGCGGTTCGAGAATAACTTTTATGGATTCTGACCTGCAGCGGGCGCGTTACGCCACATTCGCCGCCTTATCGCTGGTGTTTAGCATCTACCTGATTACCGCCTTGCCCTGGCATGCGGTTTTTTCTGTGATGCTGGCCCTGGTGACTTCTGCCCTCCTGACAGCCGTGCTTGAATTCTGGCTGCGTCTGTCAATTCGGCGGGCGGCTGTGCGGCAAGAATCGGCCAGCCCTCGGCAGTTTGATGCCATTCTTCAGTTTCAAAAAACGATTTTGGGGGCCACTTCAGAACGTGGCGCGCTTGAGTCCTTACTGGCTGTCGGCGCAAATATTTTGCAATCCTCTGGCGCAACCTTTGTGCCTTACGACGAATACGGACAATCACTGCCTTCCGTTTTGTATGGCAAATTACCTGAAAGCGCGCTCGAAAACTGGTCGCAGCGATTGTCCTCTCCGGCCACCCGCCAGGCCTGCAAAACTTGCAAATCGATGCGCGGCGCGCGCGGCTGTCCCGTCTTGCCTGATGATCTCGATGCGGCGACCAACCTGCTTTGCGTTCCAATTCACAGCGCAGAGCGGGCGGTAGGTGTTGTCAATTACTTTTTTGAGCAGCCTGCTCATCTTGATGCTGAAAAACGAGCCTTGCTGATTACATTGCACGATTTTGCAGGCCAATCCCTTGAAACCCTGCGCCTGCGCGATCAGGAGATGACCGCCCTGCGCTACCTTCAAACAGCCACCGGCCCCAAATCAGACCTTTCGGCCCTGTTTGCAAACTTACTTGAAAACGTGCAAAAAGCCCTCGACGCGGACTTTGCCCTGCTCTACATTCCCGGCGGGATACGAGACGGAATCGCGGCAAGCCCGATGCTGGTCGCCAAAACCCGGCCTCATTCCGCTTCCCAGGTCGAAACCCCCGACCTCGGCTTTCTAGAAGGTCTCTGGAAAAGCGTTCAGGCTACTGGTCAGAGTCTCTCGCTTGAGAATATCACCCTCAACCGACGCGAAATGTGGAAGGTGCTTTTGGCCGTGCCGGTGGGTTGGCAAGATTCAAGCCCTGCCGGAATTCTGGTGCTTGGTTCCAACAATATCCAAACCTTTGCCGAGCGTCAGCGCGCCTTGCTGGAAACAATCGCCGCTCAACTTGCCCTTCTTCTGCAAAACGCGCGTCTGATGGCCCAATTGGAGTACCAGGCCGTTTTGGATGAGCGCACCCGTCTGGCGCGTGAAATCCATGATGGCTTGGCCCAAACCCTGGCTTTTTTGAAAATCCAATCGGCCCAAATGCAGAATTACCTTTCGCGCGGCGAAACCGAGCGGCTGACCAGCACCCTGCAATCCAGTTATCGCACCCTTTCAGATGCCTATCTCGACGCTCGCCAGGCCATCGACAACCTGCGCCGCGCCCCATCTTCCAGTCTGCGCGATTGGTTGGGCGAGGTACTCGAAGATTTTCGCCAGTCTACCGAAATTTCGGCGCAGTTAACCGCCTTTGAAATTTCTGGCGATTTCCCCCCTAATGTTCAGGCCCAACTCATTCGCATTGTGCAGGAAGCCCTCAGCAACGTTCGCAAGCACGCAGCGGCCAGCCAGGTTGCTGTGAGCGCGCGCGAGCAGAATGGCGATATTCTGCTGGATGTGCGCGATAATGGCGTCGGTTTTTCACCAGAAAGTTTGGAGGGCAGCGCGCGCTATGGTTTGCGCGGTATGCGCGAACGTTCTGATATGATAGGCGCGGAGTTTCAAATTTTGAGCCAGCCTGGGCAGGGAACCTTGATCTCATTACGCTTGCCAGCCCGGTTAAAGGAGGAAGTATGAGCGCGCAAGGACGGATTCGCGTGATGGTTGTGGATGACCATGCCCTTTTTCGGCGTGGACTGATTAGTCTTTTGGACGAGATGCCAGAGTTTTTGGTGGTTGGCGAAGCATCCAACGGACAAGAAGCGCTTGAACGCATCGAGGATGTTCAGCCTGATGTTTTGCTCTTGGATATTAATATGCCCGTGATGGACGGCATTCAGGTTATAGAATCCATTCGCAAGATTCGTTCAGATCAAAAAATTCTAATGCTCACCATTTCCCAAAACGACGATGACCTGATAGACGCCATCGTTGCCGGGGCAAATGGTTATTTGCTGAAAAACACCGAGCCAGATGTCTTGCGCAACACCATTCAACAAATCTTTGCCGGCCATGCCGTATTGTCCCCTGAAATTACCAACAAAGTTTTACATGCTTTGCGCCGTTCAAAAAACGAGCGCGCGCGCGGATTGCTCAGTGACCGTGAAGTTGATGTGCTGAAATGCCTGGCGCGTGGGCAAACCACCTCGCAAATTGCTGGCACGCTCTTTATTTCAGAAAACACCGTCAAAACCCACATTCGCCACATTCTCGAAAAAATGGAAGTCAATAACCGCGCCGAGGCCGTTGCCCGCGCCTCGCAAATGGGTTTGCTGTAAGCCAATCGGCCCCGCCATGTTTACCGAAACTTTTTTACTGGTTACAGCGTCCATCCTGTGGGCTGTGGTACACTCCCTGACGGCCACACCACGCGCCAAAGCATTTTCGGCGCGCCTGTTTGGGCAGCCCGCCACCGACCGATTTTATCGATTTGGCTATAATATTTTCTCAGCCCTCACCATTTTCCCTATTTTGGGCCTGCTGGTTCTCCTGCCCGATCAGTTTCTTTACCGCATTCCAATTCCCTGGCTTTACCTAACGCTGGCCCTGCAAGTCCTGGCCGCGCTCCTCGCCTTCGTCGGCGTCCTGCAAACTGGAGCGCTGGATTTTATCGGTCTGGGGCAACTCATTCGCAATCAGCCCCCTGCTGCCCCCAAACTGACCGTTCATGGCCTCTATCGTTACGTCCGCCACCCGCTCTACACCGCCAGCCTCATCATTCTCTGGCTGACGCCAGAAATGACCCTCAACCGTCTGATTCTATGGAGCATTTTCACGCTTTACTTCATTATTGGCGCAGCCTTTGAAGAACGAAAACTACTGCGCGAGTTTGGTCAGCAATACGCCGATTACAAAGCCAAAACGCCCATGCTCCTCCCCCGGCTTTTTCGGGGCGACAGCCGATAAGTCGATACTCGGTATTCGATATTCGATATTCGATACTCGAACCTCCAATCTCGAATAACTAATCTCGAATATCCATTCTCCATTCTCCATTCTCCATTCTCCATTAACCATCCCCTAATCCCCCTTACCAATATTATGTATAACACCACCCGCCGCTCCTATGCCCGCCGCAACCCCAACCAAACCCAGACCGAAACCGGAATGGTTCTGCTTCAAATGAGCGCGGCCCTGATGGGCGGAATTCTGCTTTTTGCTGTTCTGCTCTTCATCTTCTCTGCCGGATACCGCCTGCTCTATGCCGGGCGAATTTTCCCTGGCGTTAGCGTCGCTGGCATAAGCCTCTCAGGCCAAAGACCTGCCGACGCCGCCATTGAACTCAGCCAGCGTCTGGCTTATCCCTATAGCGGAAGAATCATTTTTCGCGATGGCGAAAATACCTGGCTCACCACCCCCGCCCAACTCGGGCTCGTCTTCGATCCGCAAGCCAGCGCCGATTCCGCTCTGCGTTACGGACGCGAATTCAACCCCTTTAACAGCCTCAACAAACAATTCAATACCCTGCGCAACGGCACCGACCTGGCTCCTCAAAGTCTGTTCGACCAACGCCTGGCCCATGCCTATCTGCAAAACATTGGCGTTCAAATCAACCGTCCCATGCTTGAAGCCCGTCTTGAAATCAATGGAACCCAGGTTCTTGCCGCTCAAGGCCAGGTTGGGCGAACCTTGAATGTAGATGCCTCGCTTGCCTTGCTTAATAGCCAACTGTCCGCTTTCCGCGATGGCGAAATTCCGCTGGTGGTGCTTGAACAAGCCCCGGCTGTGCTGAACATTCAAGAACAGGCCCAGCAAGCCCAACGCCTGCTTTCGACTCCCTTCCTCATCAGCCTGCCAAACGCCCAACCGGGCGACCCCGGGCCCTGGCAAATCAGCCCCGAAAACCTCGGCCCCATGCTGCAAGTACGAAAACTTGAAACCGAAACCGGCGCAACCTACCAACTGGAACTTGACCGCAACAAACTACGCCCCATTCTCGAAGAAATTGCCCGCCAGGTTAATCAACAGGAAGAAAACGCCCGTTTCATCTTTAACGACGAAACCCGCCAACTCGACGTGCTGGCCGCATCCAAACCAGGTCGCGAAGTAGACCAGGAAACCTCCCTGCAAAACATCACCGACGCCATCGCGCGCGGCGATTCAACCGCCAGCCTGCAAGTCAACGCTATCGCCCCGCAGGTCAGCGAAACGGTTAGCGCTCAGGAACTCGGCATTACTGAAAACACCACAACTTACACCTCCTATTTTCGCGGCTCAAGCGCATCGCGAATGCAGAACATCCGCACCGCCGCCGAACGGTTTCACGGTCTGCTGGTTGCCCCCGGAGAAACCTTTTCGATGGGCGCCGCCCTCGGCGATATCAGCCTCGATAGCGGCTACGCCGAAGCCCTCATCATCTATGGCGGACGCACCATTCAGGGTGTTGGCGGCGGCGTTTGCCAGGTCAGCACCACCCTCTTCCGGGCCGCTTTTTTCGGCGGCTACCCCATCCCCATGCGCTACGCCCATGCTTATCGCGTCTCCTATTACGAACAATCCGCCAGCGGCATCGACCCGCGCCTGGCTGGTCTGGATGCCACCGTTTACTTCCCGCTGGTTGATTTCCAGTTTACCAACGACAGCCCCTACTGGATTTTGATGGAGACCTACTTCTCCCCCGCCAGCCAAACCCTTACCTGGAAGTTCTACTCCACAAAAGACGGGCGCAGCGTGCAATGGAACACCACCGGCCCACAAAACATCGTTCGCGCGCCTGAGCCAAAAATAATCCCCGGCTCCCAAATCGGCGAATTTGACTTCAAACAAGTCGATTGGGCTGCCGAAGGCGCCGATGTCACCGTCAATCGCACCGTCATGATGGGTGATAAAATCCATTTTGTCGATAAATTTGTCACCTACTATCAACCCTGGGCGGCCGTCTGCGAATACGGCTCTGGGATCGAAGACCCGCGCGAAGAAGCCAGGAAGCGCAACCTGTGCTGGAGCGGTCAATAAGCGTGGTAGAATATCCGATTTGTGAGCAATTACGCACAAGGAGAATGATATGCCCAACCCTGAACTACTCGAAATCTTGCGTTGCCCGGCCTGCGTGCGCGCTACCGGCGGCCTTTTAACCCTCAAGCAAGATTCCTGGCTGATCTGCCAGGATTGTGGACGCAAATACCCCATTATTGATGACATCCCCGTTATGCTCATCGAAGAAGGCGACAAGTGGCAAAACACCGCCGCCGAAGCCCTGCCCGTCCCCCCGCCCACGCGCTAACCATGCCACCCCTTTCGGCCCTGTTTTCAGACCTGCTCTCCGGCGACGATAATCGCGCCGAAGTAGCCGCGCAAAAACTGGCCCAAAACTCGCGGGAAGCCCTGCCCGAACTTTATAAACTCCTCGCTTCAAGCGATGTGGAACACCGCTGGTGGGCCATCCGCGCCATTGCCGGATGCGAACCCGCCGAACCAACCACCCGACACCTGCTCGCCGCGCTGGAAGATGACTCCGCCGAAGTACGCCAGGCCGCCGCGCTGGCCCTCTGCCATCAGCCAAATCCGCAAGCCACCCCGGCTCTGCTCCGCGCCCTCGCCGACCCCGACCCAATGGTCGCCAGCATGGCTGGCAAAGCCCTGGCCCTGCTCAAATCTGACGCCCTTCCGGCGCTGACCGCCGCCCTCGAAAGCGAGCAAAACCCCGCCGCCCGGCGCGAAATTGTCCGCGCCCTGGCTGAAATCGGCGATCCTGCCGCCTTGCCGGCTCTGGTAAAAGCCCTCGAAAGCGACTCGGCTCTTTTGCAATATTGGGCCGAACACGGGCTCGAAAAACTTGGCCTTGGCATGACCTATCTTACACCCTCATAAAATTTGGAGGCCGGCAATCGCTTGCGCCGGCTAGGAAACTATGAACCTCATCATAAAAAATTTTCGTTATATCATCCTTTTTGTGGTTGCCTTGTTACTTTTCGTTGGCAGTCTGCTGGGCGTGCGTGCCTTTGTGCGCACCCAGGGTATTTTCGAGATGGATGGTATCACCGTTAAGAACAATGAGACCCCCAGCAACGCCGACCCTCTTGCTGAGCTGCCTACCCCAGCCCCTGTCGCTCCGCCTGTTGACCTGCCCCCCGCCTGGGACGGCGCCAGCCGGATTAACATTATTCTGTTAGGCGTCGATTCTCGGCGCGGTGTTGACGACGGCCCCCCCCGCGCCGACAGTGTCATCGTCGTCACCATTGACCCGCAGAGTAAGACGGCGGCCATGTTTTCCATCCCGCGCGATATGTGGGTCAATATTCCCGGCTATGGCTATGGCCGTATCAATCAGGCCTATGCGATGGGTGAAGGCTCTCTTTTGCCAGGTGGCGGGCCTGCCATGACCATGCGCACCGTAGAAGAATTTTTGGGTGTGCCGATTCATTATTACGGACAGGTCGATTTTATGACTTTTGTCCATTTGGTGAACCATTTGGGCGGTATTCATGTTGAGGTACGTCAAAAAGTAACCGTTGACCCGCTCGGCCCAGGCGAAGATAATCGTGTGATTCCCCAAGGGCTTCGGCGCATGGACGGCATGATAGCCCTTGCCTATGCGCGCGCGCGCAAAACCGAAGGCGGCGATGTGGACCGCGCCAGGCGTCAGCAAGAGGTTTTAATTGCCATGCGCGATAAGGCTTTTGACCCGGCGAATTTCCCCAACCTGATCGCCAATGCGCCTAATATTTATAACGATTTGCAAGCAGGCATCAATACCAACATGCGTTTTGAAGATGCTATGCGCCTGGCAGTTCTGTTGCAACAAATTCCGCTTGAAAGCATTAAACGCGGCGTGATTGACTATTCCATGTCCTATCTGGATATGACCGACGACGGCGCCAGCATTATTAAGCCCATTCCAGATAAGATTCGCGAACTGCGCGATGAGTTGTTTACTTCAGGCGGCGCGGCCAGCCCGGCGGCTCAGGGTGTAGATCTGGCCGACCTGACCCGCCAGGAAAATGCCCGCGTGCTGGTGCGTAACGGCACATTTACCGAGGGACTTGGCACTCGCAGCGCGGATTATTTGAAAAGCCTGGGCGTCAATGTGGTTAGTACTGATAATGCCAGCGAAGTAACAACTGTTACCCGTGTCATTGATTACACAGGCAATCCTTACGCGCTGCAATTCTTCCGCAATTTGTTTGGCATGAATAGCCCCGGGCAAATTATCAGCCGTTACGACCCCAACTCACCCGTCGATGTTGAGGTGATTGTGGGCAACGATTGGGCCAACAACAACACCATGCCGTAATGGGCAACTCGTGAGAAAATAAAAACGTCGTCCCGCAAAGGGACGACGTTTTTATTTTTAACTCTGCTACTTTTTGACCCACCCCAAACCAATTCGGCCTCGTTCTGCTTCGATTTTCTGGATTTCGACATCGATCACATCACCGACTTTGAGCACCGTGCCAAAGGGGATTTGGCTTTTGTGTAGCAGGCCATCCTGTTTCACGCCGATATCGACAAAGGCGCCGAAATCGACCACGTTGCGCACGGTTCCTTTGAGTTCAAAGCCAACTGCCAAATCTTCCATTTTTAGCACGTCGGAGCGCAGGATCGGGGCGGGGGCTTCTTCGCGCGGGTCGCGGCCTGGGCGCAGGAGTTGTTCGAGGATGTCTTCCAGTGTGGGCAGGCCGCAGCCGATTTCGGCGGCCAGGGCGGCGGGTGGGGTTTTGGCGGTTAGGGTTTCGAGGGCGGTTTTGCGTTCGTTTAGCGGCGAGGCAGGTTTCAGTCCGGCGCGTTCCAGCACGGCCAGGGCCACGGGATAAGACTCTGGGTGAATGGCGGAGGCGTCTAGCGGATTTTTTCCATTTCGAATGCGCATGAATCCGGCGCTTTGTTCGTAGGCTTTTGGCCCCAGCCCGGAGACTTTTTTGAGTTCTTCACGGCTTTTGAAGACGCCGTTGCTGTCACGATAGGCGACGATGCCGGCGGCCAGTTTGGGGCCGACGCCCGAAACGTGGGTGAGCAGGGCCGGGCTGGCGGTGTTGACATCGACCCCAACCTGGTTGACGACGCTTTCGACGACGCCATCGAGCGAGCGGCTGAG
>DAOUML010000256.1:0-3354 GCA_034411635.1 Anaerolineales bacterium | reverse complement strand
TGTCACTGCGAGGCGCTCTTCCCTGGCACCGCCCGCCAGGGCAGGTGTGCCGAAGCAGTCTCCCGTTTAATGGGCAAAACTGACCTTTTGGAGATTGCTCACTGGCACCCCTGGCGCTGCCCGCCAGGGCAAGTGTGCGCGCCAGCGCATGTGTCGTCGCTGGAGAACGCTCCACGCAAGGACAGTTGGCGACTTTAAGAAAGTCCTGCAATTCTCAGCAATCAGCAATTCTCCGGCAAAATGCAACTAATTTGAAATTCCTGCATCCAAAACAGAAAAGGAGTCTATCAATGAATAAAAAAAACAAGCGTACTGCCAATGCCGCCAACCGCAGCCAGGCAAAGCAAGAAAAACAAAAATTACAGATCGGCTTGGTTGTTATTTTAGTAGCAGTGGTATTACTCGGCGCAATCTTTTTTGCCAATAATGTTGGGCAGGCCAGCCAGGATTTTCCGGCCTTTGTCAACACGCGAGAGGCTTACGCGCTCTACCAGCAAAATGATGTTTTTGTCCTGGATGTGCGCGAGCAATTCGAGTGGGATGAATTCCACATTCCCAACACGACCTTGATTCCACTGGGCGAACTGGCCGGGCGTGTGAATGAAGTTCCCAGAGACGCAAAAATTGTCGTGGTCTGCCGCTCCGGCAATCGTTCGCAGGAGGGACGCGATATTTTGAAGCAGGCTGGCTTTGAAAATGTAACCAGCATGAATGGCGGCGTGGTTGACTGGCGCGCATCCGGCTATCCGGTTCAGCCATAAAAAGGTTGAAAATAAAAACGACCTGTCAGGGAAATTCCTGGCAGGTCGTTTTTGTTTTGGGAAGGTTGAGCGCGGTTAGCGGTCAACCCCGCGATATTGGGTTGCCGGGGAGGAGGATGCAGGCCCCGATTGGGAGGCAAATGGGTAGGGCGTGTTATCTGGCTCCACCGAGAGCAGAACAGCGCGCACCGCTAGGCGATAACTGTAACTATCGAGCAAGGGCGAGTAGCCTTCGCAGGTGATCAGGGTCATCCAGGCATAGCCATCCTGACGCAAGACAGACATATCGCGCGGCAGAACCAGCCGGTTTTCGCGCACTTCGTAAGTGTAGCGATAACCATTGGCATACATGACGACCTTGTTACCCCAGAACAATTTGCGCAGGTTCTGGAAGGGGCCAGGGTTGCCATCGGCCAGGGTGACGTGAGCGGTGACGCCCATCGTGCCGACATCGCCAGGCTGGGTGGTTCCAGCCAGATAACCGGCCTGGTTCGAGAGCCAGGTCAGATCCCAGCCATCTTTGGAAATCGGCACATTCAGCATGGGCAAGCGCACGCCCAGGTCTGGGATTTCGATCCAGATGCCGTTCATGGCGTTGTAGGCTTTTTCGACAGGCTGAGCAGGCAATGCAGAGACCACCCCAGGCGCGAAGCCGGTAGCCGGTAATGCTGATGGAACGGTGATGCTGACAGAGGAGGTGCTGCCGTAAGTGTTAATCCCGGCATCATCGGGCGGGTCGTACCAGCGCTCGGTAGAGTATTCGTTGTACTCGGATTGCTCAATCGGGTTGCCATCCAAGCCAGGGTCAATCGGCAGGCTGGTCCAGGCCAGGTCTACCGAGTTGACGACCGGAGCCGGGCCTACAAAGACTGTCTGGAAGGCAATCTGCGAGGTTTCACCCAACGGGAAGTGATCCCAAACAAAGTACAGCGTGGTGCGCGGCTCGTCGTAGATGATGTCTGTCGGCTCCAGGCCAGTGACGGAAACTGAACCAGGAACGAAGGCCAGGCCAGGCGGCAGGATGTCGGTGGCGATGACATCAAAAGCATCGGCGGTGCTTTCGGGGGTGTGGTAGATGTCAAAGGTGAAGTTGATGGTCGCGCCATAGGGGGCCACCGTTGGGGAGGCTGTTTTGTCGATGTCCATATCCGGCTCGATAATTTCAACCGGATCAGCGGAGGCTTCCAATGAACCGCCATCCCATGTCCAGGCGGCAGAGTTATTCAGGCCGCCAAGGCCATCCTGATTGGCGAGGATGTTGAGCACAACCACTTCGTAGGTGACGACCAGGCGGGAATCCAATGCGCTCGGATTGCGGACATCGCCAAAGTCGAAAGTGACACGGCGTCCCTGATGTTCGGGATCAAGATTGGCGAGCGGCTCCGCGGCAACCGTTGGGTTGGGCGGGGTGGACGGGCTGAGCGGATCGTCACAAACCGAGGCAAAGTTGGCAACAAAGGTAGCCGGGTCGGCCTGCCCATAATTGGTTTCGAGCGCGCCACCTTCAATGCGGACACAGCGGACAAAAGCCAGGCCATAATCCAGAATGTCGAGGGCTTGCAGGTTGGTCATGGTTGCCAGGGCCGGAACGTCGAGGCTGATCTGGTAGGTGAGAATTTCACCAATCGCAACGCTGGGGGTAACGGATGTCGGTTCGTTGGTGTCCGTCAGCGCTTTTCCGGTTTGGACGGCGGTCTGGTTGGTGTCGTCATCTTCGTCGCGCTGGCCGGTGTTGCCATCTTCGGCGACAACGGTATTGGTGAAAGAGACTCCCGGTTCGGCGTTGACCTGAACGGTAACGGTCAGGGTGATACTATCGTCCGCAATCAGGTTGATTCCCGTCCAGGTGATTTCGCCGCCAGGCGCGCTGCCATCGGGGGCGGTGGCCGGGGTGGGGGTCGCGCTCTGGAAGGTGACATCGACGGGCAGGGTGTCGGTGACGGTGATGTCGGTCAGGTCGACCGCGCCGTTGTTGGTGACTTCGATGGTGTAGGTGATGATGGAGCCGGGAGCCACAACCGTCAGGCCGTCGTCTTTGGTGATGGTGAGGGAGGCGGGCAGGTTGGTGACATCGTCGTCATTGTTGTTGGTGTTTGTCTCCGAAACGCCAGAGGGAGCCGTTACCGTGACGCTGTTTTCAATGGGGCCGGTGGCATCATCGCGGATGGTGGCTGTGACGGTATAGGTGATGCTGCCGCCAAAGGGCAGGTCGACCGTGTCGCCGAAGTCGCCTGCGCCGCTGTAGGCGGTGCAGCCGCTTGCGCCGCCGGTCTCGGATGCGCAAACCCAATCCCAGTTGGTGAAGAACGGCGTCAGCGCGTCATCAAGCGGCATGTTGTCGGTGATAACCGCGCCAAGCACATCTGCCGGGCCGTTGTTGGTGACGACGATGGTGTAAACCAGTTCGCCGCCAGGCAGGTAGTAGCCAACGGGGGAGGCGACTTTGGTGATCGACAGGTCGGTTTGTGGGTCGGCCGTGTCGGTGTGGTCGTCATCGTTGTTCGAGGGGTCGGTGTCTTCGGGGTGCGAGACGCTGGCCTCGTTCGTCAGGTCGCCGGTGGCAGACGAGGCGATTTGGGCCGTTACGCTGTAG
>DAOUML010000255.1:0-3364 GCA_034411635.1 Anaerolineales bacterium | reverse complement strand
TGCGCGTACTTGAGCATCTCTTGGATTTCAACCTGACCATCCCTGTTTCGTTTACTGACTTCAAGCATGATTACCCGAATTTTGTCCGGTAGAGAAATCTGCGCCGGCGTCTCTGAGCCCGTCAAGATCGAGTTTGCCAGTTGCCGATATTGCCTGCCCCACCAGTTGCCAGACACTTGCAATGTCATCAGGACTGTCAAGCTGGGGAAGGATTTCCCATGCCTTTGCGGCTGTATTCCGGATTGCTTCCTGTTCTTCGTTATGAATTTGAATGCAAATTTGAATAGCGTATGAAAAAGCATTCAGCCCTAGGACATCCTTATCAATTTTGCTTTGTATCTTTCGAAGCATTTGTTCGGTAACTTCAATCTCGTTTAACCAAATGTACACTTTTGCCAAATTCAGTAAGGAGTAGATTTCATAATATCTGATACCTAATTCTTGAAAAATCAAAGTCGCTTGCAAGCCATAAACAATTGATTCTCTAAATTTCCCTAACGTCCTGAATGTTTCGCCAATATTATTAAGAATTTGACCTTCCAGATTGCGATTTCCTACTTGTCGATTTAATGGGATCGCTTTTTCCCACCACTCCAGCGCCTTTTCATATTCTGCTCGCACATAATGAGAAACTCCCATTAAATTGTGAGCACGTGCAATATTCTTCGTCAAATTCTCGCGCTGGCTGAATTCAATTGTTTTGCTGGCATACTCGGTAACCAAATCAAGATTGCCAAGATTGAAATGAATCCAACCAATATCATCCCATATGGTCGCTTGCAAGTCTGCCGGAGGATTCTCCATTTTTTGTAATAGTTTTTCTGCTTGTGAAAGTTCATCAAGGGATTGATGGTATTTTCCCATTGCACCACTCAACGCCGCGCGTTCCAAAAAAATAATTACATGATCTTTTTCGCTAATCTCCTTGGCGAGATCGAATGCCTTATCAAGTAAGGCCTGGGCGTCATCGAATCTTGCTTGAAATCGCGCAATGCGTCCCAACTCGTAATAGGCCGTCATTTTGTCTATATTCGCAATATCTTGTGTAGATATTGCAGAATTAAAGTAAACGCCTGCATCATCCAGCGCATAATTGTAAAACGCCATCTTGCCCGCCCGCACATACCACCCCGCCATCTCCGGCTCATCACCGGCGCGTTCGTAATGTTTGGCAATCAGCCCGGCGTAGGCGTCGGCTTGGGGTTGGCGCGCCAGCCACTCAGCGGCGCGGCGGTGATAGTTGGCGCGGTATTTCTTCAGCACCGTTTCGTAAGTCACTTCGTGCAGGAGGGCGTGCTTCATAATATACTCGCCCACGCCTTCGAAGGCGCTCTCGGCTCGCCGGAAAACCAGTTCCTTGCCCTGCAAACCGCCCAACCGCGAGCGCTCGGCCTGGAGTTCGTCTTCTTCGCGCAGTTCTGCCAGGTAAGCCACCGCCTCGTCCCAGAAAATGCGCCCGACGACCGCCGCGCGCTGCATCACGCGCCGCTCCTCGCTTGCCAACCGGTCGAGACGCGCCTGCAAAATCCCCGTCAGCGTGGGCGGGATTTTCAGGCTGGTCAGTTCGCTGGCAACCACCTGCCAGCGCGCCTCGCCCGCCAAAATCACGCCCTGGTCAATCAGCATCTTAATCAGTTCTTCCACGTAAAACGGGTTGCCCTCAGCGTTGGCGGCAATCGTCTCGGCCAGCACTTGCGGCAGTTCGGGGATTTTTCGCAGGATGTGGGCAATCAGGATGCGGCTGTCTTCCTTCGAGAGCGGTTGCAGGTCGAGGCGCAGGACGTTACCCCAGCCCGAACCCCATTCGGCGCGGCGCTCGAACAGGCTGGGGCGGGCATTGGCAACCACCGTCAGCGGGATATGGGGACACTCGCGCCCGAGGTGCTCGATCAGGTCGAGGGAACTGGTATCTGCCCAGTGAATATCCTCCAGCAAAATCACCACCAGACCCTGAGCCGCGAGCGCATTAAAGTAAGCGGCCACATATCCGAAAGCGCGCGTGCGTACCTGGCGTGCATCAGATAGAATTCCGCCCACAAACGGACTGCGGCTCATATCCAGCCCAAACAGATGGGCGAGAAAATGGGCGGCTTCGCGCCCACGCGCTTCGTCCAGCGCATTCACAAATCCCGATTCCAACTTGGTCAATGCTTCTTCGGGCGAGTCGCTGTCCAAAATCTGGTAGCGGAAGTGGAACAGGTCACGCACTAGGGCAAAGGGCATGCCCTGTCGCTGGTAGTCAGCGCGGCCCTTGAAGAGGGTCGCGTTGGTTTCGGCGTCCAGCCATTTGTCGAACTCGAAGAGCAGGCGCGATTTTCCCAGACCGGCATCACCGATGATGGTGGCGAGATGGGCGGCGCGTTCAGAGATGGTGGCGCGTAGGGCGTCTTGCAGTTGGGCAAACTCGGCGGCGCGCCCAATCATGTCGGTTTCCAGGCCCTCGACGCCGCGATTGCCGAGGCGGAAGGCGCGCGGGCGCAGGCCGCGCACCATGTAGGTTTGGAGCGGCTCGGATTTTCCTTTGACAGTCAGCGGTACCTGGGGAACAAGCTCGAATAGCCCACGCACATGGCGATAAGCATCGTGGCTGATGAGAATGCCGCCGGGTGGTGCGGCGTGTTCGAGGCGCGAGGCAACATTGACGGCGTCGCCCATCGCGGTAAATTCGCCAGTGGTGCCGACCTGCCCGAGGATGGCCATGCCGCTGTTGACGCCGACCCGAATGGCAAGCGTGACGCCACGCGCCGCGCAAAATTCGGTGACAGCGACTTGCATCGCCAGCCCGGCGCGAATGGCTTGCTCGACATCATCTTCCTGCGCTTGCCCGACGCCCCACAAGGCCATGACGGCATCGCCGATGTGCTTGTCAATGCGCCCGCCGTGCGAGGTGATTGCACCATCCACGCCGCCCCACAGGGCATTCATCATATCCTGCACATCTTCGGCGTCGAGTGTTTCGCTCAAGGCGGTGAAGCCAGAGACATCGGCGAACAGGATGGCAACCTGCTTGCGCTGGCTCTCTTCAGCAGCATGGGGTTGCAATTCTGCCAGTCGCTGGCGCAAAACGCTGATGGTCGCGTCAATGACATCATCCGGCATTTTGCCGCGCATTTGCTCCTGCATCTCAATCGCGCGCTGTAGTTGTTCGTGTTCGTTCATAGGACACTCCTGGCGTCCAGGGTAACAAGACAAAACATGCCTAATTTATAGCATAAAACAGACTGCGCCGAAATTGCAACTTCGGCGCAGTCTGTTTTTGTGGTATTTTAGTAAACGTCATTCACCGTATTATTGACATTGAATTTGCCGGTTGGCGTAATCAGGTTATCAATGCGGTGCTTTTCTTCGAGCGTGACGTCGTCGT
>DAOUML010000254.1:0-1573 GCA_034411635.1 Anaerolineales bacterium | reverse complement strand
AAACCTGTCCTTTTTGGTTCCCCGCAGGAGCGGGACTACGCATGTCCCATCGTCGCCTCTCAAAAGGACGGGTGAAAACCTGTCCTTTTTGGTTTCCCGCAGGAGCGGGACTACGCATGTCCCATCGTCGCCTCTCAAAAGGACGGGTGAAAACCTGTCCTTTTTGGTTTAATCCATTACAATTATTTGACCATGAAAAAACTGCTCCAAAAACACATCGCCATCCCGCAAGATCACGGCTCATGGGTTTTCCTCTTCAGCCCGCTTCTCATCGGCCTGTTCGCCGGCCAACGCTTCAGCGCAGACTCGCTCGCTCTGGTCATCGCCGCCATCGCCGCTTTTCTCATCCGCCAACCGCTCACGGTGGCGGTCAAAGTCTACGCAAAACGGCGTCCCAAGAGCGACCTGCCCGCCGCCTATTTCTGGCTGGGCCTGTATGCCCTGCTCGGCCTGCTCGCAACCGCCACCCTGCTTGCGCTCGGACATCTCTGGTTACTCTGGCTGGCCCTGCCTGCCGGACCAATTTTCGCCTGGCATTTGTGGCTGGTTAGCAAACGCGAAGAAAGACGGCAGGCCGGCATCGAAATCCTGGCAACCGGCGTACTGGCCCTCGCAGCCCCGGCAGCCTTTTGGGTAGCCCAAAACGCCTACCACCCGCTCGGCTGGATTTTATGGATTCTGACCTGGTTCCAGTCTGCCGCCTCCATCGTGTACGCCTACCTGCGCCTCGAACAACGCGAATGGCGCGCCACGCCCGCGCCTGGCTACCGTTTTCAAGCCGCCTGGCGCGCCCTGGCCTATACCGGCCTCAACCTGGTAATTTCTGCCGTTTTAGGGGCTTTTGGCCTCATCCCTGGCCTGGTCTGGCTGGCCTTTCTACTTCAATTTGCCGAAACGCTCTACGGAACAGTTCGCCCGGCCATCAGCGCCAAACCTGTCCAGATTGGGGTACGTCAACTCATCGTCAGCAGCCTGTTCACCCTGCTATTCATCCTCGCCTGGATCCGCTAAAAAAGAATGGAGAAAAAAATGACCGAGAAAATGCAAAAACTCATCGACGAAATCGACCGCAGCGAAGCCGAAATCATCAAAGCCGCCCTAGAAGCCCAGGGAATTCAGACCGAACTCTATCAAGAAGGCGCCGGCCTGGCCTACGGCCTGACGGTTGGCCTGCTCGGAGAAGTTGAAATCTGGGTCGCCGCCGACCATTTTGAAGCCGCCCAAGCCTGGCTCAACGCTTACGACAACGACACCCTCGAAGGCCTGCCCGAAGAAGAATCCTGACCCAACCATCCCCCGTAGTACGGAGATTTACATGTTGAAGATTTTCGATTCCAGTACCGCCCGTCAAACCCTCCTCAAACGCATCCCCCCCGACGAAACCGCCGTTCCGCCCATCGTGCTTGACCGCATCGAAGCGACCTTCGGCGAGCGCATCAGCGCCGAAGAAGCCGTGCGCCGCATCCTGCGCGATGTCCGCGCCCGGGGCGACTCGGCCCTGCGCGAGTGGAGCGCCAAACTGGACGGATTCCCCGAAAACGCCCCGATTCGCGTCCCCGCCGAAGCCTTATCC
>DAOUML010000253.1:0-17451 GCA_034411635.1 Anaerolineales bacterium | reverse complement strand
CCCGGACGTTAACCCTTCGGCAGGCTCTGGGCAGGCGTCGGGGCTATTTTTACGAATCCGCCTGAAGGCGGATTGTTTTTGCGTGACGAGGGGCAATACGGTATGCGTCAAATTTGCGTTTTTACGTATAATGTAACTCAATGGCGAGGCCTGAAAATTCCGTCTGGTTTTTATTGGGGCCTGCCTGAACAGTGTTTGGCTTTTCCCTATCCTTGGGCAGTGTTCCCAGTCCGCAGGGCTTTACAGATCGCCGGGCGGGGTGGCAGGGAGAAAACTTTATGAAACTCAACAGAAGTGTGTTGGTCAACCTGCACACCCATTCGCTTTTTAGCGACGGAGAATTGACGCCTGAAGCGTTGGCGGCCAACCTGGCGAACGCCGGGGTGCGTTATGTGGCTTTAACGGACCATGATACGCTTGAAAGTCTGCCGCGCTTCGATGCGGCGCTTAAAAAACGCGGCCTGGCTTACCTGCCCGGCCTGGAACTGACAACCTGGCACGAGGGCCGCGAGTTGCACCTGCTGGCCTACGGCTTCGACCCCTCCCACCCCGATCTGGGCGCAACCCTGGTTTCAATGCGTCAGTCGCGCGAGTTGGAGGTGCATAGCATTGCCGGGTCGCTCAGGAAGAAAGGCGCAAGTTCCGATTCCGCCGCTATCAGCGCCGCGCCAGATGGACGTTTGCAGGTTGGGGCGGCCATTGACCTGATTCATCGCGCGGGGGGCAAGGTTTTTTTGGCGCATCCGCTGGTGTATGAATCTGACCTGGATATGCTGGAAGCGCATGTTGTTGATTTGAAAGCCCTGGGGCTCGATGGGCTGGAAGCCATTTATGAGTCATTTTCAAGCGAACAACGGGCCGGGTTGGCCGAAATTGCCAAACGGCAGGGGTTGCTCGTTAGCGCCGGAACCGACCTGCATACCAGCGAACACGGCCTCGGGATAGAAATGCCCAGGGAAGACTGGATCCGCTTTCGGGAGGCTGTGTTCGCCAGCCCCACTTTTAATGAAAAATCACCCGGCGCGGGAAAAACTGTCCCTGGCGGCCCGGTGGCGCGGCAGTCGGCTGGAAAGTCCCACCACTTTCGACGCCGTTCTTACGTGCTGCGTATTTTTCTGCCCACGCTGGTAGCGATTGGTTTGTTTCTGGTTGCGATTTGGGCTTTGATCTTGCCTTCTTTCGAGCAAACCCTGCTGGATCGCAAGCGCGAAATGATTCGCGAATTGACCAATTCGGCCTGGAGCATTTTGGCTTCGTATGAGCGCGATGAGCAAAATGGCCTGCTAACCCGCGAGCAAGCCCAGAGCCTGGCGATTACGCGCGTCGAGTCGCTGCGCTATGGCCCGGAGGGCAAGGATTATTTCTGGATTCAGGATTTGCAGCCGCGCATGATTATGCATCCCTACCGCCCAGACCTGAATGGGCAGGATGTGTCTGATTTTACCGACCCACGCGGCGCGCCAATTTTTGTCGAATTTGCCGGGTTGGTTCAGCGCGAGGGTGAGGGTTATATTGACTATGTTTGGCAGTGGAAGGATGACCCGGAACGGCTGGCGCCGAAGGAATCGTATGTGAGGGGCTTTGCGCCCTGGGGGTGGGCCGTTGGGACCGGCATTTATACCGACGATGTGCGCGGCGAAATCGCGCGTATTGAGCGCAGCCTGGTGAATACTGCCCTGGCAATTTCTGGCGCGGTGGTTTTGCTGTTGCTTTTTGTTTTGCAGCAAAGCCTGCGCATTGAGCGCGAACGTCAGGAAGTGCTGGATACCCTGCGCGATTCGACCGAGCGTTATCACTCGCTGGTTGAAGCCACTACCGAAGGCACCTTGCTGATTTTGGATGAGCGTTGCCGCTATGCCAACCCCACTTTTTTAAGGTTGACCGGCTTCACCGAACGCCAGTTGGAATTTCTCGAACTGACCGATATTTTGCCACGCGAAGCAGATAACCTGCCGATTTGGACGCGCATTGAACAGGCCGACGGGCATGCCCTGAGCGGCGAGGGGATTTTACGCCATGCCGACGGACGCCCGCTCGAATGCGCGCTGGCCCTCAACCCAATCAGTTTTGCCGGCCAGCGCGGCTTCATCTTGCTGGCGCGCGACCTGACCCGCCAATCTTCTTTGCTGGCTGATGGTTTGCCCCTTAGAGCCGCCCAAACTGCCCCGCTGGGAATTTTTCGCGCCCGCATGACCCGCCGCGCTGCCTTGTTGGAAATGAACCCCGCCATGCGCGCCTTTTTTGGCGAATCGCAACCGTCTCTGGCCGATTTGTTTTCAGATTCGGCTGAATTTGATTCATTCGCGCAAACCTTACGCGAAAGCGGCGAGGTGAATAAACTCATCCTGCACATCGAAACCAGCGATGCGGCGGCGCGATTCCTGTCGCTTTCAGCGCGGCTGGTGCCGGATGAACGCGGACAGGCTGCCTATATCGATGGCGTTCTCGAAGATGTGACCACCATCCGCAAGCACGATGCCGGACGCGAAGCGCTAATCGAAAAACTACAGGCTTCGCTCTTGTTCCTGCACGAACCGATCAGCAAATTGGGCCGCGATGCGCTGGTGTGCGATATGAACACAACGGTGGCGGAGGCGGCGCGTCTGATTACCACCCGCAACGTGACCGCCGCCCTGGTTGCCAGCGCGGATTCCGTGATTGGCATCGTGACCGACCACGACCTGCGCGCCCGCGTGCTGGCAGAGAATACGCCCCTGAACGCGCCAATTCGCGCGATTATGAGCGCGCCTTTGACCAAAATTCCCGAAGATGCGCTGATTTACGAAGCGCTGATGCGCATGGAAGAGCGCGGCGTGCGTCATCTGGCGGTTGAAGATCGGGATGGAAAAATTGTCAGCGTGATTGATAATAAGTCGCTGATTCAGTTCCAGCGTTATGGCTCCATCGTGTTGACGCGCGAAATCTCGCGTTCGGTTAGCCCCGATGAAGTTGCCCAATATGCCGAGCGCACGCCCCCGCTGGTTAAAACCTTGCTGGATAGTTCTGCCCGCCCCCGGCATGTGACCAACATGCTGGCCGCCATCTGTGATTCTGCCAGCGAGCGGCTGACGCAACTGGCTATCGACGAAATCGGGCCGCCGCCCGCGCCCTTTGCTTTGATCGCCATGGGCAGCCAGGGACGCCAGGAGCAAACCCTCGTCACCGATCAGGACAACGGCATCATCTACGCGCTCCCTGAAAATGCCGACCCGGAACAGGTCAGCGAATATTTTCTGCGCCTGGGAAAACGGGTCTGCGGTGGTTTGAATCGGGCTGGTTATCCGCTTTGTCGGGGCGGGGTGATGGCGGGCAACCTGCGCTGGTGTCGCTCCCTGCCCGATTGGATTGCCAGTTTTGAAGATTGGGTTGAAAAATCGGAGCCGCAAGAGATTATGGAAGTCAGCATTTTTTTCGACTTCCGCACTGTATATGGCGAAGCCGACCTGACCCATGAACTGCGGCGCGCCATCCATGCCGGGTTGCGCAATCAGGCGGCTTTTTTCCACCACTTTGCGCAAAATGCGCTGACCTTCAAGCCGCCCTTCCGTTTACTCGGCAACATCTATCTGGGCGGCGGCGCGACCGAGCACGCCGGAGAAATTAACCTGAAAGATGCGATGATGCCGATGGTCAGTTTCGCGCGCCTGTATGCCTTGCGCCACCAAATTAACCAGACGCATACGCTGGAACGCATCGAAGCCCTGACAGAACGCGGAATCATTTTGCCCTCCAGCCGTGATGAAATTGCGGCATCTTACGATTTTCTGATGCAGTTGCGCCTGCAAAACCAGATTGCCGCCATCCAATCTGGGCGCGCGCCGACGAATATCATTCATCCCGGCAGGCTGGGCTATATGCAACAGGAACTGCTCAAACAGGCTTTCGCTCAAATCGCGGCAGTGCAGAAAAAGGTCAGTTACGATTTTCTGGGCGGCGTACAGGTTTAAGAAAAAGCGCAGACACCCAATATTTTCCCCCAGATATTGGTACGGCTTTGCCAATAGATCGCCGCGCTCCCCAAAGAGGGAGCGCGGCGAATGATTAGACTTCTTGCATAAGTCCTGAGCGGAGCGTGTTTCGACAGGCTCAACAACTATCCTTCGACTACGGGCTTCGCAAAATACGCTTCGCCCTCCGCTCAGGACGGCAATGCTTTATGCAAAAAAACGCAGTCGAAGGACACTTATAGGCTGCCATTGATGACTTTTGCAAGAGGTCTAAACATCGATAATACAGCAAGCAAAGAACAAACATCAGGCGACAGCCCTCCACGGACTGCCGCCTGCAATTACCATTTACCAATCACCACTCGCTAAAGTTTCGCAAACCTGCTCACCACCACCGCCGCCCCCGGCAGCGTCGCCTTATCTTTGAACGTCATCTCTGCCGGAGCCACGCCCGCATCTTTGGGCGCGCCCTGATAAATGAAAAGTGGCGTGCCTTCGGCGGCGTTTGCCAGCGTCACATAGGCCTGGCCGGTCAGGTAGCCTTCGGTATCGAGCGAGCAACTCGTCACCCAGCCAATCACCTTGCCCTTTTTATCGACCACCGGGTCGCCGTTGTGGGCCATGCGCACGCCCTGCTCGGTGAAGCGGAAGCGAATCACAACCCCCTGGCGCTCTTTTTCACGCGCCATAAATGCCTCGCGGCCAATGAACCAGGGTTTGTAAAGTTTCACATACGAACCAAATCCGCCTTCCGCCACGCCCAGGTCGCGCCCCCACTTGCCAGAGCCAAGTCCCATCTCATGCCCGTAAAGCGGCAGACCGGCCTCCGTGCGCAGTGAATCACGCGCCGCCAGGCCCACCGGTTTCACCCCAAAAGGTTCGCCGGCTTTCAAAATTGCGTTCCAGAACTCTGGCGCGCGCTGCGGGTGGACAAATAATTCAAAGGCCATCTTTTCGCCGGTGTAGCCGGTGCGTGAAACAATTAGATCAAAGCCGCCAACGATAGCATCGCACAACTCCGTTCTTTTCAAACTCATTATCCGTTTCTTTGTCTCCGCATCCACACCCATTGCGAACAGAATATCGCGGCTTTTTGGCCCTTGCAGGGCAATATCGACGCGCATCTCAGCGCCGGCCGAGGCATCGCGCAGGTTGCGAATGACCGCCTCGTAGCCATAAGTCCGCGCCCAGGGGCGGGTTTGGTCCACTTTAACCTTGCCATCGCGCACGCTCTCGAACCAGGTGCGGTCTTTGTCGTCGTTGGAGGCGTTTACCACCACCAGGAACTTCTCATTGCCCCGCCGATAGACCAGGGTATCGTCGATAACTTCCCCTGCCGGGGTTAGAAAATGGGTGTAAAGACTCTCGCCAGCACGCAAACCGCCGCAATCGTTGCCACAAATTGCATCGAGAAAAGAAGCCGCATCGCGCCCGCTAATTTCATAAACGCCCATGTGCGAAACATCAAATAACCCTGCCGCCTGGCGGGTGGCGAGATGTTCCTCTTTAACACTCGAATACTGCACCGGCATTTCCCAACCCGCAAAAGGAACCATCCGTCCGCCCAGGAATTTGTGGACATCGTACAGGCTGGTGCGTTTCAGCGCGGAATCGGTGGGTTCGGCCCATGAAAACTCAGGTTTCGCTTCGCCGCCGCCCGCATTCTGAATACCGATAAACCAGGGCTTCCTAACGTCCGTTCCCGTCCGTGAGTCCGTTACAGAGTCCGTTGTAGAGTCCGCTACCACCACTGGCCCTGGCAAGCGCGCCGGGTCATAATCCATCTGCCCATCCACGCGCAGCGAGACGTAGGCGTCAGACAAATCGCGCAGCCAGGTGGCAACGAGGCCTGCCTGGGCGGCGGGGACGCTCAAACGGTAGCGACCCTCCTCGAGGCAGGTCAAACTGACCGCCACGATGCCCTTCGGGGTGTGGATTGGGGTTTCGGTAACGGTGGCAGGTTTGAGCGCGGAAAGGTCGGCGCTGGTCGCGTAGTCCAAAAATTGACGCACGCGGCGGCCTCGAAGGTCGAAAACACCGGTTGCGGCGACATCGTCCACATAGAAAAAGTGGGGGTAGGCGCTTTTTTCGTACTCGAAATCAACCCCAGATTGTTCGGCCAGGTCTCGAATTTTCAAACGAGCCGCGTTTAATACATCGAAATCAAGTTTGGCGCGCCGCACTTTGCCCTTGCGAACCGTATCGACGGCGTGCGGGGCGCAGGCCAGCAGCAAATCGGCCATGATGTCGGTTAAGGCGCGGGTTTTGGCTTCGTCGAAGCCGCGCTGGGTGATCCAGGGCGTGCCCAGGCGAATGCCGCTGGGGTTGAGGGCGCTTTTATCGCCGGGGATGGTGTTGCGGTTGACGACGATTCCGGCAATATCTAAAATACGCGCGGCCATATCGCCAGAAAGGGCTATGCCGTCAGGCGATTGAACGGTGGTGACATCGACATTCACCAGGTGGGTATCGGTGCCGCCAAAAGGAACCCGAAAGCCGCGTTTCTGGAACTGGTCGGCCATGGCAACCGCGTTTTTGATGGTTTGAATTTGCAATTGTTTGAAAGATTCGGTTTTGGCGAGTTTGAAGGTGAGGGCCAGGGCAGCAAAGATATGCACATGCGGCCCGCCTTGTTCGCCAGGGAAAACCGCCCGGTCAATTTTGCGCGCAATGGCGGCGTCGGTGGTCAGCAAAACGGCGCCGCGTGGGCCGTCGAGGCTTTTGTGGGTGGTAGACATGACCACATGGGCATACCCAATCGGCGAAGGCACAACCCCAGCCGCTACCAGGCCGCCCAAATGCGAAATATCGGCCAGGAAGGTGGCCCCAACTTCATCGGCTATCTGGCGGAATTTTTTCCAATCTGGCACCCACGAATAGGAGGAAGCCCCGGCAATGAGCAGTTTGGGTTTGTGTTCGAGGGCCAGCGCGCGCACTTTGTCGTAATCAATTTTTTGGGTTTCAGGGTCCACCGCATAGTGAACGGCATTGAACCACTTGCCGCTGCGATTCACCGAAGAACCATGCGAAAGATGGCCGCCATGCAGCAAATTCATGCCCATCACCGTATCGCCCGGGCTGACAAGCGCCAGGTAAACGGCATTATTGGCCGGGCCGCCCGAAAGGGCCTGCACGTTCACATGAATTTGCTCGGGCGCAACGCCATTGGCGGCGAACAATTCGCGCGCGCGGGTAATCGCCAGGCTTTCGATAATATCGGCATATTCCACGCCCTTGTAGTAGCGCGGATCGCCGTTGCGACGGTATTCTGCCAGGCGCATCTCATAATCGAGCAAATCGATTTCGCTCATCTGCCGCCAGGCATCTTCGGGGTAGCCTTCGGCATAAATATTTTGGAAGGCCGAGCCCATCGCATCACGCACCGCCAGCGGCGCCTGGCTTTCAGATGCGATTAAAATCAACTTACGGGCCTGGCGCTCGGCCTCCAATTGGGTCAGTTGATAAACATCGGGGTCAAGGTCGGCCAACGAGCCGCGAAAAAGAAAGTCAGTCATTGAAATCTCCTGAAATGGGGTGGACAAAATGAAAAAGGGGCGCAAAGAAATTGTATGACAAACCTGAACGCCCAACAAGTGCAGAAAAGCACCTGAAAAGGGCGCAAAAATCACCCAGAGCGGGTCATCTCCTGAATCATTTGGTAGATGGATCGACGCTCCCAGCCGGATTCATCCGCCAGGCGGCGGGCCAGGGCTGAGGGCTTCTCCCCCGCTCCCAAACCCGATGCGATGGCAAGCCTGAGCCTGTCTTCTGTCCATTGGGCCAATGCTGGGCTGGGGCTTTTCTGCCCGGCGACCACCAGCGTAAACTCGCCCCTGGGCCGATTGCGCTCGAAATGCTCGCGCGCCGCGCCAATGGTGCCGCGCCAGATTTGCTCGTGCAGTTTGGTCAATTCGCGGGCCGCCGCCATGCGCCGCTCGCCCAGCGCGCTGTCCATATCGGCCAGCGCATCGAGCAGGCGATGCGGCGTTTCGAGGAAAATTAGCGTATAGGGCAGGTTTTTTACTGTGGACAGGAAGGCCCGCCGCTCGGAGGCTTTGCGCGGCAAATAACCGAGGTAAAGGAAAGAATCGGTTGGCAGGCCCGAAGCCGTCAGCGCGGCCAGCGGGGCCGAGGGGCCAGGAATCGGGCTGACGGTGTGGCCCGCCGCCAGCGCGGCCTGTACCAGTTCGTAGCCGGGGTCGTTAATCGTTGGCGTGCCAGCGTCTGAAATCAGGGCCACGTCGCCTGCCAATAGCGCAGCCAGAATTTTATCGAGTTTGCTGAGTTTATTATGTTCAAAGTAACTTGTTAGCGGGGTGTGAATATCAAAATGCGCCAGCAGGCGTCCGCTATGGCGGGTGTCTTCGGCGGCCACCAGCGCCGCTTCGCGCAACACCCGCACGGCGCGCGGCGACATGTCTTCCAAATTTCCAATCGGCGTAGCAACCAGATAGAGCGTTCCCATCTGTCTATTGTAACGGCGAATGCAGCAATTCTCAATGTGAATTGGGTGCAACGCTGAAAACATTGCCCGCTGGTTGATTGGTCATTTCGACAGGCTGGGTTGCGTTTTGGGCGTTGCCCCTTTGTGACACAGTCAAAGTAATCCTTGTCTAATCAAACAGCCGCTCAAAATGAGCGGCTGTTTACCTTAAACGGTTTCGTCTTTTCTAACGGCTAAAACGGATGTTCAAAATATCGCCATCTTGCACAATGTATTCTTTGCCTTCCAACCGCAATTTGCCTTTGGCTTTGGCTTCGTTCAGGCTGCCGAGGGCAATCAAATCGTCGTAGGCGGTCACTTCGGCGCGGATGAAACCTTTTTGCAAGTCGGTGTGAATTTCGCCGGCGGCTTCGGGGGCTGTCGCGCCGCGGCGAACGGTCCAGGCGCGGCATTCATCTTCGCCAACGGTGAAGAAGGATTGCAGGCCGAGCAGGTCATACGACAGGCGAATCATTTTGTTCAGGCTGGGTTCATCGATGCTGTATTCTTCCATGAACAGGGCAGCGTCTTCGGGGGAGAGTTGGGCAATTTCCATCTCCAGTTTGCCCATCAGGGCTACGGAGGGGTGATCAAGCGCCTGGGCTGGGGCGGTTTGGCCCTCGCCGAGGTTGAAAACTGTCAGGATGGGTTTGCGGGTTAAAAGCCCATAGGAGGCGAGTTCCTTTTGTTCATCGGGAGAAAATTCCAGGTCCCGCAGCGGACGGTTGTCGTTCAAGGCGGAGAGAAGCCGCTCGAACAGTTCGGTCTGGCGGGCGTTGAGGGTTTTATCCGTCCCACCCTTGCGGCGCTCGTCGGTCAGTTTTTCGAGTTTGCGTTCGACGGCAATCAGGTCGTTGAGTAGCAGTTCGGAGAGCATGGCATCAAGGTCGCGGGCCGGGTTAATCGAGCCGCTGGGGTGCGGGACGTTTTCGTCATCAAAACAGCGTACAATGTGCAGGAAGCCGTCCATCTGGGTCAGGGTGTTGAGCAGCGTGCCAGAGATACCGCTTTTGGAGCCATCCAGCCCGGCGATATCGGCGTAGGCCACTTTGGCGTAGATGGTTTTTTTGGGGTTGAACATGCCGGAGAGTTTATCGACGCGCGGGTCTGGCACATCGACGATGGCGTTGTGAACTTCGATGCGCCCGGCGGATGCATGGGTGGGGGTGTCGTTACGGGTGAGGGCGTTAAACAGAGTGGTTTTGCCCGATTGGGGGAGTCCGATAATTCCTAGTTTCATCTTGACCTTATGTGTGAGAGTGGTATACTTGGTTCGCTTGACATGCCGAAGTGGCGGAACAGGCAGACGCGCACGACTCAAAATCGTGTTCCGGAAGGAGTGAGGGTTCGATTCCCTCCTTCGGCACAAACGCTCAAGGATTATACCCGACCTGACGAAAAAGCCACCCTGAATTTGGGTGGCTTTTTCGTTTTTCTTTACGGGTTGCTATATTCGCACGCAACATAGGTATTGTTGCCTGTGACTCCCAAACAAATATCATTGTCGTCCCCGCCATCAATCTCGTCATCTCCGGCACCAGCCAGAATGCAATCATCGCCACCGTAACCATAAATTTCATCGTTGTCTGAACTGCCTAATATCAGGTCGTTTTCGGAAGTGCCATGAATAATGCCCGCACCGCTGACGATGTTGGTAAGGGTTTGGGTGCATTCTGGCGGCTTGATTTGGTTGGCGCTCGTGCCAGACTGAATTTTGCCAATGCTTGAGTCTTCTACTTCGAGATTGGCGGCAAAGGCCGATGCGATGCTCACCAGCACAAGGCCAATCAAGCCAAGCAGAAAGACCTGCAATATTTTGTGCCTGCTCATCCGTTTGCTCCGTTTTCTGATTCTTGGGCAAGCATTCGAGATTCTGATGTTGTAGGATAATGTTTCTTGCCATTTACCCGATATCGGTAGGTTGTGCCGTCAGATTGCAGGAAGTAATCGTGCTGTGCATTGCGGAGGGTGTGCAAAATCATGGTGTTCTTGCGCTCAGCCAGTTTTGCCAGATCATCAATAGAGGTTACTTCGATAACCGGAGTTGCGTTATCACTGCCACGCTCGTACACATTCATGATGAGCGGCCCATACTTGACCTGAATGAAAGCATTTTGGTCTCGTTCTGCAAGAGTGAGCAGGTAAGCGCCAATAAAACCAAGCGCGCCAAGCAAAATCAACAATCCAGCCAGGCCAAATCCTCGGCTCTCGGCAACACCCAATTCAAAGCCCAGTAGTTTGAATGTATTGGGCTGGGTAGCCGGGTTTTTTACTGAACCGATGGTTGATTTGATCAGGGGTGAACTTGCGCCAGAAGAGGGAGAAGCAAGATAGAAGTGAACCTTGTCGAACCTAAATACCAGCGCTGTTTCAAAAGAATCGAATACTTCCTGCCCGCCAACCTGCCCCATGATGGAAACACGCGGAATAATGTGCAGGGTATAGTTGCTTGGGCGAAAACCGGTTTGCGCTTCAACCTGCGCAACAAGGTCCTGAATCTGGCACAGGTTGAGGTCTGCCGTTGTTGAGTAGGAATCACCACTAAAATTGGTTGGCGGATTTAGCACAATAGAACGCTGCCAACCACTCTGTTCATTGGATATGCGCGCAAGAAGCGTATGACTACCACGCACATTGACAGGAGCCTCGCTATTGAGTGTATAAGAAAACCCAAGATTGGCAGAGCAGGTAAGCCGTGGGAAAATTGGCTCGCCCGCGCGCACCGTATCAGCATCATAGATATTGGGAGCACCCTGGGCAGAGTAGTAGAAAACACCATTATGCTGATAGGCAATGTCATCGGCCTGGCGGGTGATTGGTTTGGTAAACGCAAATAGAGTCAGCGCTAAAAATAAAAATGCCAGAATTGCGGTCATGTACATGGCAATTTCGAGCATACCATTTGCACCTTTAGCAGTGCTTTTATTTTTTTTCTTCGAATCGGGGTCGTTAAAAATTGTTGCCATAAAAGCACCTCCAAAGAGAGTCAGAACAACTGCCATATTGAACGGGTTGCGCAAGAATTGAAAGCCCCGTCCGACATCTGGAATGTGAATCCATAATTTGCCTATGATTTGTTCATCGGTTGGGCGATACCCATCAATCCATGAATTGTTATCCCCTTGCAAAACATAAGCATCAGGGGCAACTTCAATAATGCGGTGAATGACATACGCACCCATATAAGCATCGCGGTACGTTACCACGTCACCCACTTGATAAGATGGAGATTTGCGCACCAGGACAAGATCGCCGCTCTTGAAAATGGGTTCCATGCTGATGCCATTGACGATGATATAACCAACCTGACCGCCAATGCGGGTTGGGGCAAAGGCAAGCCAGAGGGCAACCAGCCCTGCAAGTAAACCCAGATTGATGAAAAATTCAGAGAAGCGCAGGTTGCTTTTCATGAAAACCCGTAAGTAGCCTTTTTAAGATAAGGCCTGGGGTCGCCAGGCCTTATCTTAAGTATAGGAGGGTAAGTTTCCCGTTTTGCTTGCAGTAGCGTTGTTTTTTATGGCGCCGGATCAAGCGTACTGCTAGCAACAATATTGAGAGCCGTGATGTCTTCAACCTCCAATGCGCCATAGGTGCAGGTTACATCCCTGGCAGGCAGAGTCGCATCTACCAGCGAGCAACTTGTCCAGGTACCGCCATCTGCAGTTTGCACATAAACGACCAGGGCTTTTTCGCTGCCACTGCTAGGAGAGATGCTGAAAGTAATTTCATCCACCAGGGTAGGGTTCGATTCGTCCAAATCATAGACAATGTCAGACACCGTGTACCCAGGGACGACATTGGCCTTATAGCCCGCAGCCGAATCAGGGACAGTATTGGTGGCCGGAAAAGCGTAGGCACCGCCCGCAATGACAAGAATTGCGAGAGCAAACACGAGGACTTTCAAATTACGGAACATGTTTTCTCCTTTGCCTTGCCGGTCTGACCGGTTCAGCGATCATTGAGGATACTGACCATCTGATAGGAAAAGCCTGGCTGTAGCAGCCAGGCCGAAGGTTAACTTCATTCAAATTTCTTCGGCGGCCTGGCAGTCGTTGTCCGTATAAGACAGTAGACCCATGGCTTTGCGTCGCCGGTTTTCACCGGGTTTGCCTTTATCAGATGTCATTTGCTATGTTTAGTATAGTCCTTTTGTGAGCGAAAAAACTTTTCATCTTTGCAAGAAGCGTTGCAAAAGAATTGCAAAAACTATTCCTGCGCCAGCCAGGCCTGAACGGAATCGCTTATTTTTTTGCGGATGGGGTAGCCATCGAAACCGCCGGCTTCCATGCCCAGCAGCAAACTGCCCAAAACTGGCGGCGCATCGAGGCGGATGATGATGGCCTGGGGTGCTGCCGCCAGAATAATCTCGCGCATTGGTTCACTGAGCAACGCGCCGCCATCAAAGACACTGCCCGATTGAACGACTTCTACCGCTTGGGCTTCGAGGCCCAACTGTCGAATAACCGCCACCGTCAGGTGTCCGAGTTCCTGCCCCGAAAAGCGAATCACGCGTTGGGCGGCTTCGTCGCCAGCCTGCGCCGCTTCAAAAATCTGGATAGCGATAGCCGGGTAAAGGTGATAATAGCCGTTTGAAAGACCCTCCATCAGGTCAATTTCGCTTTTCGCGCCGGTGGCAGTCAGCAAAATTGGGGTCAATGCGGTGGGCGGGTTGCGCTTAATCCAGGCATAATTCACTTCTTGCAAGGCCGAAGTCACAATTTCAATGCCACCGCCATACTCGCCAAAATAGGTGCCATTGCCAACAATTCGCCCTTCGCGCCCGTGCTGGTCACGTCCGCGCACGTTGACGCCCGACCCGGCGGTGACGTTGACGCCCCAGCCGTGGGTTGTGCCGGCCATCAGGCCATTCAGTCCGTCATTCACCACTTCAACCGGGCAAGTTAGACCGGTTGCATCGTCAATGCAGCGCAGGTGGTCTTCCAATTCTGAGGGCCAATCGTAGCCGGCAATGCCAAACCCGGCCCCGGCAATCTGACCGGCATTCAACCCGGCCATTTTCGAGGCCTGTTCAAACGATTCGCGGATAGCCTCGGTGGTCACTTCGTAGCCGCGTCCCTGATGGTTGCCGCCGCCACTTTTGCCAAACCCCAGGCACTGGCCGCTTTCATCTACAATCAGGGCATGGGTTTTACTTGAGCCAACATCAATTCCCAAAAAATAACGCATTTATTCGCTCCGTAACAAATCAGATAAAACTTTGTAGCCAATGACCTGAATGCCTTCGTTTTTAATGAAATCTTTGACCTCGCGGCTCATCATGGCCTGGTAATTTGCCACCCGGCTGGGCCAATCTGGACAAATGGCGCGCAATTCGGGGGTATCAATCGAGGGGTGCAGCACCAGGTAGGTGATACCCGGCTCGAGTTCGGACAGGATTTTCTTCGTCAGGCCGATTTGATCTTGCGGGTCGTCGAGCGGAAGAGAGTCGAAGCGGTCGACCAGCGGGACGCCATTCGATTCGGCCTGCGCGATCAGTTCACCCAGCCCCTGGGCAACCTGGGTCTCGTAACCCATCCAGGTTGCCATTTCGACGCTGTTGCGCGGCAACATAAACGGGACTCTGGCCCTGGTCGCCGTTTCGATATAGGCGGGCAGCAGCCGGGGGTGCAAAATCGTCAGCATGTGCGCGTCGAGGTGGGTTGGGGCGATGCCAAATTGGACGGCCCGGTCATACTGGGCCTGGACTTCGACGCGCACAAAGTCGAGGTCTGCGCTCTCCTGCACCGGGGCGGCCAGATGGTGAAAAAAGCCCTCGTCGTCAAACAGGCCGCTGGCGCGGTCGACGGTGCTGATTGGAGCCCAGCGGAAATGCTGCCATTCGGCAGTGAGCGTGGCGTGAACGCCCATATCGACTTCGGGGTTTTTACGACAAAACTCTGCCGCCGCCGGGAACCAGGGGCAGGGAACCATGGTCGCGCCGGAGGAAATTGTGCCGAAATCCCACAAATCGGCAAAAGCCTGCACCGACGCCTGGCACATGCCGATATCGTCGGTGTGGATGATGACCAGTTTGTCGTCATCAGCGTAGCCTAGTTTTTTCAGGACAGGGTTGGGGTTCATGGGGCCTCTTTTTGGATATTCGTTATTGGATACTCGATATTCGTTATTCGAGTTATCGAATTATCGAATATCGAGCATCGAATTATCGTCTAACTGCTCTCTGCTTTTCGATGATTTCATCTTCCCAGGTGTTCTCATCGGCGCTGGGGATGCGGCCTTCGCGTTCCATCGCTTCAAGCACCTGAGCCATGCCGGCTTCGAGCGAGATTTTGGGCTGGAATTCAGGCACGGCGCGCATCAGTTTTTCGGGACTGTAAAAGACGTGGTGGGCAAAAATCTCTTCGGTGATGCCAAAACCGGGAATATCAAAAGTTTTCAGATTCTCAAACGGCACGCCGACCAGTTCGACCTCGCGGCCCAGCACCTTCATCGCGGCGCGATGATAGTCGTCCCAGGTGACGAACTCGCGGCGGGTCATGTTATAGGTCTGGCCGAGGGCGGCGGGTTTGGTCAGCACGTTGGCGAAGGCCGGGGCTGCGTCGTCCACGTGCAGGTGCTGGTGCAGGGCATTGCCATCGCCACAAACGAGAATCGGCTTGCCCTGGCGGATGCGGTCGATCCAGGTAAAGTCCCAGGCCACCTGGCGGACGAGTCCCTGTTGGGGGCCGTAGGTGGTGGAGGGCTTGATGATGACGACCGGGAATTTCTCACGGTACCAGGCTTCAAGGTAGAGCGCGTCTGCTTCTGTTTTGCCGCGCGCGTAGCCGCTGATTGGCCTGAGCGGGTGGTCTTCAGTGATGGGCAGCCAATCGGATTGGATGCCGTAGGTGCAAACGGTGGAGCAATGCACGAAGACGCCCACTCCGCGAAAAGCCCGCAGGCTGGAGGCGGCATCTTCTTTCGAGAAACAGATCATGTCGATAGCCGCGTCGAATTTTTCGGCTTGCATCGCTTTTTCAAAGTTCTCGTGGTCGTTGCGGTCACAGACCAATAGCCGCGCCCCTGCCGGGGCTGGACGACGCGTTCCGCGATTGATGCAGGTCACTTCATGCCCCTGCTGAAGCAGGAGTCTGACAAAACTTTCGCTGATATTACCGGTTCCACCAACGACGCCGATTTTCATGGGGAAGATTCCTTTTGTAATTTATGTTTTTAAGCCCTGAGCGGAGCCGCGCGCTCTTTGCTCGGCGAAGTCGAAGGGCTTTTTTCGCTGTAATCGCCCTGCGACTACGGCCCTTCGTTGTCACTCAGGGCTTGCATCTCTTTGACAAATCAGTATCGCAGGTTAACTGCCTACAAATATCAGTTCGCAGGACGACACATCGTCGTCGAATGGGGGGTTATGTCGCCGGAAAGCAAATTCTCAAATGCCTTACTCCAAGCGCAACTTGAAAGTCGCGCTACGGTAGGCAGTTACATCGCAGGAAGTTATTGCTCCACGCTGAATTTGACAGCCAGCCCATACAACCCAATCAACACAGCAAACAAAACCAGCAGAAAAACCGGAATAATTTCCAGCGAAACCTGGCGGGCCAGTACGCCGGCCAGCCCCGGAATGGCAGCCGTCCCCAGCCCGGCGGCGGCCATTTGCATTCCAATCGTATTGGCGGCAAAATGCGCGCCAACCCGCTTGCTGGTTCCAGACATGAAAGCCGGGAAAATGGGGGCAATGGAAAAGCCAATCAGGGCCACTGCAAGCAGGTTGGAGAGTTCAAACGGATTCCAGATGAGCAGAATCGCGCCGAGCAACGCGCCGGTCAGGCCGCCCTGCACCAGCAGGTTGATGCCCATTCGTTTGGCGTACACTCCGGCGACTACCCGACCAATGGTGAAGGTGGCCCAATAACTACCGGCCCACAGTCCCGCTGTAGCCGGATTTACGCCGCGCGATTCGACCAGCAGGCTGTAGGTCCAGGTTCCCAGCGAAACTTCCGCGCCAACATACAGAAAGAACAGCATGATACTCAACCAGACCTGCGGCTGACGGATGGTTTCAATCATGGGCGTTTTATAATCGGTCAATTTTTTTGGCGATTCGCTCTCTTGCGCGGCGTCGGACTGATTCCACATCGAAAGGGTCAGCACAAAGGCGGTCGCCAGCAGCAGTTGAAATCCGCCAACAACGTTGTAGCCAAATTGCCAGGAATTCAGGCTGGTTAGCGCAAACGTCATAATGATTGGGCCAAGGGTTACGCCAATCCCATAACTGGCATGAAGCCACTGCATTAATCCTTCGCCAAAGTGCGCCGCGACATAAGTATTCAGGCCGGCATCAATCGCGCCCGCGCCCAGCCCGGCAAAAATGCCTAAAAAGACCACCATCCACCAAACCGGAACGAGGGTATAACCGATTAACCCCGCCCCGGTCAGGGCGCAACTGACCGCCAGCACGCTACCCACGCCCCAGCGGGCAATCAGCGGGCCGCTCGAAAAACTGGAGACAAGATAGCCTGTGACCGAGGCCGTCAGTAGCAGGCCAACCGCATCGAGCGGAATGTCGAAACCCGCCCGGATGGAAGGCCAGGCCACGCCCAGCAAGCCATCCGGCATTCCAAGCGCGATAAAAGCAATGTAAGCCAGAAGCACGAGGCCGAGTTTGGGGTAAGTCTTAACCTTCGTCCAAAATTTCATAAAGTGATGTCCTTGACTGACTGTCATTTCGAGCGATAGCGAGAAATCTCCCCTATCTTACGCGTCATTTCTCAGTCGCCGCGATGCGTCTCCTTCGAAATGACGCATGACTATCCAAAAAACTGCGGCAGGTGGGCTTTGTTGGTTTCGAGCAGGTCGTCCAACACCGCCTGGATTTTATCGGCCTTGGGGCCAAGCGGGTTGATGAGCAGGGCTTCGTAAGCGGCCTTGCGGTCGCCGTGGACAGCGGCCTCGACCGTCAGCAGTTCATACATTTTGACGGCGGAAACCAGGCCAAATTGCGAGGGCGGCAGGTTGGGCGCGGGAATGGGCTGGATTTTGTCACGATAGACTTTGGCGGGCAGTTCC
>DAOUML010000252.1:0-14129 GCA_034411635.1 Anaerolineales bacterium | reverse complement strand
GTGACGATATAGCCATCGGGTGCAATAAATTTAACATAGTAGAAACCGGGTTCAAGGCCGGTAAAGCCATAAACGCCATCGTTGGGGCCAACAGTGGCAGTAATGGTAGTATCCACAAGAACGCCAGCCTGGTTGTACAGTTCAACCGTGACGCCATTCATGCCGGGTTCGCCTGGTTCCTGAATACCATTGCCATTCAAGTCTTCCCAGACAAAATCGCCCAGCGAGGCTTTGGGCTGGTATATACCAGCGTCCCAGGTCAGGTCATTTTCACCGGGGTCAAGAGTGGTGGTGGCGGTGCGGCCCTGATTGGGCGCATCCGGTTTGGCATCGCTGTCGGTTGCCGGGGTGGCCGAAGCGCTGTTTTGAATGGTAAAGACATAGCCAGTCGGCAGGACGAATTCAACGTAGTAATCACCCGGAACCAGGTCTTCAAACAGGTACGCGCCGTCATTGAGGCCGTCGTTGGCCGTGACCGTGGTGCGCACAAGATTGTTGGCGCTGTCATACAAATTGACCGTCACGCCATTGACGCCAAGCTCGCCGGCATCCTGAACGCCATCCTCGTCCTGATCGTGCCAGACATAATTGCCCAGCGATGCAAATTGGAAGAGACCGGCATCGCGGGTCAGGTCGTCGTTGCCGGAGGTCAGGCTAAAGACAGCCGTCTGACCGCTGACGGGGTTCACGTCGCTGTCGAGGGCGTCATCCCCGCCCTGGTCTTGCGGGCTGAAGCCCCAGCCAGTTGGCGGGGTAAAGACCAGGTAGTAATCGCCGGGGCGCAAATTATTGAAGCGATAAGCGCCGTCGTTGCTGCCATCGTTGGCGGTGGTGGTGGTAGCCACCCAGGCACCAGCAGCGGTGTACAGGTCAACGCGCACGCCGTTAATGCCAACTTCGTCGTCAGCGTTGCCGGGGGTGTTATCCGGGCCGTCCGGGTCTTGAATGCCATCCCGGTTGAGGTCGCTCCAGACGTAATCGCCGAGGGAAACAGTCTGGAGAATGCCCATATCCCAATCCGGGTCGTTTTGATCGGCGACCAGAGTTATCAGGGCCGTTTGACCGGTGGATGGGTCGGCGTCACTGTCGATGGCGTCATTCGCGCCCTGATCGATAAAGGTAATCACATAACCCGCCGGGCGAATAAACTCAACATAATATTGGCCGGGGGTCAGGCCGGTAAAGCCATATTCGCCGCTTGAGTCGGTAGTGTCGGTGGCGACAATGGCATCGTCATCGGCGTTGCCGGGGATACCGTCCGGGCCATAGCCGGGGCGGTAAAGGTTGACGGTTACATTTTCAACGCCGGGTTCGCCGCCATCCTGCAGGCCGTTGCCGTTCAGGTCTTCCCAAACGCGGTTGCCGAGCGAGGCCGGGGCAAGGTACATGCCGGCATCCCAGGTCAGGTCATTTTCGCCGGGGCTGAGGGTGGTCAGGGCAGTCTGGTAGGTGAGCGGGTCGGCGTCGCTGTCCAGTTCATCGTTCCCGCCCTGATCGATCGGGCTGATGGCGTATCCAGCCGGTGGGACAAATGAGACATAGTAATCGCCGGGGGTCAGGCCAGTAAACAGATAAGCGCCGTCGTTGGTGCCATCGTTGGCGGTAAGGGTGCTGGCAACCGGCAGGTCATCATCGGCGGTGTCGGGAATGCCATCCGCGCCATAGCCGGGGCGATAGAGATAAACGGTCACGCCATTGATGCCGGGTTCACCCGCATCTTGAATGCCGTTGCGATCTGTGAGGTCGGCATTATTGTTATCCGGGTCATCATTCCAAACGTAATTGCCAATCGAGGCCGGGGGCTGGTAAATGCCCGCGTCCCAGGTCAGGTCGTTTTCGCCGGGGTCCAGAATGAAATTGGCAGTTTGACCGGTGGTGGGGTCAATATCGCTATCGAGCGCATCATCAGAACCCGCGTTTTGTGGGCTAACCTGATAACCGGCTGGCACACTGACCACCACGTAGTACTCGCCGGGGTAAAGATCGGGGAAGAAGTAGTAACCGCCACCGTTGGTGGTGGTCTGGGCTATCTGGGTGTCAGATGCGTCGAACAAAGTGACTGTCACGCCAACCACGCCAGTTTCGCCGGGATCCTGAATGCCATCCTGATTAAGGTCATTCCAGACCCTATCGCCGACGGAGGCCAGAGGCGCAAAGCCAAAGTCGACGGTGCGGTTGGAATACGCATCGGGCGACTCGCCGGGCAGGGGGTTGGTGGCCGGGTCGCTTTCACCAGTTGGTTCCACTGCGCCAGGCCCCAAAACAACCGGCGAACTCCAAACAAAGCCCGTGCCATTGCCAATGCCATTGTCGTTGTTGTCAATTTCTTCCGAAGCAGGGGCAGCGTCAATCGTGCTGCTGTAATATCCAGTCGGGGCTGTTACGCGCACCAGGTAGGTGCCGGCTTGCAGGTCATCGAAGCGGTAGTAGCCTTGCGAATCGGTGGTTGTAAAAGCAATCGGGCCGCCCTCGGGGGTTCCATCGCCATTGGAATCTCGATAGAGATAAACCGGCACGCCCGCCAGGCCCAGTTCGCCCGCATCGCGGATGCCGTTATCGGCATTGGTCGGGGTGCCGGCGCCATCATCAGCCCAAACGCGATTGCCCAGGCTATAAGGTTGGTAGTACAGGCCAAAATCGACCGTGCGGTTGGAATAATCGTTGGGGGCTTCGCCGGTTTGCGGGTTGGTCGCCGGGTCATTGTCATTCGTTGGTTCGCTTGCGCCAGGGCCAAGCGTCACCGGGTTGCTGCGCAGATTGCTGCCCGAAACAACGGCACCGTTGTTGTCGTTGTCGTCTGCATCTGTATTCGGGTCGGTGCCGGTAATGGCAGTATTGTTATAGCCACTGGGGGGAACGATTTCAACAACATAGTCGCCGGGCATCAGGCCGTCAAAACGGTAATAGCCGCCATCCGCAGTGACCGTTGTCGCAACAATCGCATTGTCATCGGCGTTGCCCGCAATTCCATCCGGGCCGTAGCCCAAGCGGTAAAGGTTGACAGTGACGCCGTTAATACCAGGTTCGCCAGAATCACGAATGCCATCGTTGGCCGTGCCGCCGCCCGCGCCGTTATCAAACCAGACGCGGTTACCGAGGCTGTAGCCCCGCACAAAACCAAAGTCGACCGTGCGGTTGGACTGGTTATTGGGGGCTTCGCCGGTTTGGGGGTTGGTGACCGGGTCATTGTCGTTCGTCGGCTCGCTGGTGTCAGGTCCAAGCGTCACCGGGTGACTGCGGACGAGCGAACCAGTATCAAATGCGCCATTGTTGTCGTTGTCGGCGGTATCGCTGTCCGGGTCGCCGCCGGTAATGGCGGTATTGGCATAACCGGCCGGGGTAACCACCTCGACCTCGTAGTCGCCAGCGATCAGGTTATCAAAACGGTAATAGCCATCGGCGTCGGTCCAGGTGAAATTAATCAGGGTTCCTGATTGATTGTATAAATTGACGCGCACGCCAGCAATGCCAAGTTCACCATCCTGACGGATGCCATCGTTGGCCGTGCCGCCGCCCGCGCCGTCATCCAACCAGACGCGATTGCCCAGGCTGTAAGTTCGGAAGAAGCCAAAGTCGACCGTGCGGTTGGATTGGTTATCAGGCGATTCGCCAGACAAGGGATTGGTTGCAGGGTCGCTTTCGCCAGTTGGCTCGTTTGCGCCGGGGCCAAGCGTTACCGGGTCGCTCATCACGCCCAAAGCAGACAGGGTCACGCCATTGTCATCATTGTCATCGATATCAACATCCGGGTCGCCAGCGTTAATCGTGCTGCTGGCATAGCCAGAGGCGGGAATGACTTCCACCCGGTAGGTTCCGGCAGCCAAGTCGTCAAAACGATAGTAGCCTGAAGCATCGGTGGTAGTGGTAATCGGCGCGCCCAAGCCGTCCAAAACCGGGTCACCGGCTTCATCGAGCAAATTGACCGTCCAACCAGAGAGACCCGACTCACCACCATCGCGCAGGCCGTTGTTATTGACATCTTCCCAAACCCGGTTACCCAGGCTGAAGGCTGTGACCACGAGGGTATCTTCGGCGGGTTCTTTGTTAATCCAGCCCTGTTCGTTGAACAATCCACCGGCAGGAATGATATTGGTATAACTATCAGGAACGTTGCTAAAAACCGGCACGACGATTTCGCAGGTTGCGCCATTGGCTAGAACGCCATTGCTCAACTGAATGGTTTGCGAACCGGGGGTGGCCGTCAGCGTGCCGCCGCAGCCATTGGTGGCAGCCGGCGCGGGGGCAATTTCCAACCCATCAGGCAGGGAGCCGGGCAAGAGATCATTCATACCCATACCGGTCAGGGCAACGTTGCTGGTGTTGGAAATTCTAATCGTCAGGAAGGAGATGTCGCCAGCCGGAACCGGGTTGGGGGCAAATTCTTTGGTCAGGTTTGCGCCAGGCAGATTGGTCAGCGAGGCTTCGGTGCCGTCCGGGTTGGTGGCGCCTTCCAAAGTAGTCACCTCGCCAGCCGGGATAATATTGGTTCGATTGCCAATCACATCCATCGTAGCGCGCAGGGTCATGCTACAATCACCATCCGCAGGCAGGCTGCCGCCGCTAAAATGGAAAGTGCGATCTGGGTCGACTGTATCGCGCTCCAACATGCCGCCGCAGGTGCCAACATTGAAGTTGACCGGGGTTGCCATCAGCATTCCGGTGGGCATGGTATCACTAAAAGCAATTTCGGAAAGCGAGGCGCTATCCGAGGGGTTTACCAGGGTAATGGTCAGGGTTGAATATGAACCGCCAAAAACGTAAACCGGGTGAAATTCTTTAACAATCTGAATTTGTAGGGGCGTAATCGTCAGGGAATCACTGGCGCCCCCCACGGGATTAATAGTCGTTGCGGTGCCAAAAATGGTCGCCGAAACATTGTTGGTCGTAATGGTATTGATGCGGGTTGCATCGATGCCCCGCCCCTGCACATCAAAACTGACCGTACACAGGCCTGGCACCAGGCCATCGCTGGCCGGAATGATGCCGTTGGTTAACTGGAAAGTCTGCGTATCGGGCGTTGTGAATGAACCACCACAAGTTGAAACAACATTGGCCGGCGAAGCAATATAGACGCCATCTACCCCAGGGGTAGGGTCATCCCCAAACAAGTTCATGGTGGTCAGATCATCGGTTACGCTCAAATCCACCAACGGAACGGTGTTGGTGTTGGTCAGGGTAATCGTCAGCCTGGAACGTCCATTGGGGCTGATAGTATCAGGGGAGAAATTCTTGCCAATCTGCAGGCTGGAGGCTTGCAAAGTGGCGGTGGTGGGGGCCGGGTCGGTGCGGCCTTCAAAGGAAGTCAGCGCTCCGGCAGGGATGGTATTGGTAAAGGTGCCTGCCCCGGTAACTGTAACTGGAACCTGAATGGTACAGGTGGCATTCCGAGTAGGAATCGCCCCGTTGGTCAAACGAATCAGGCGCGTGCCAGGGTCAGCCAACAGGCTGCCGCCGCAGGAGTTGGTAGGAGCCGGAGAGGCGAGAATGATCATACCATCAGGCAGGGTGTCGCTAAAGGCAATGCCGCTCAGGGGGGTATCCTGCGGCGAGCGAATGGTCAGGGTCAGGGTTGCCGGATTGCCAGCCAGCAACGAGGAGGGGCTGAAAGTTTTGGATAAATCGGCATTGCCGCCCAGGTAAACCGTCATGCTGGCATTGTTGGAGGGCGATGCATTGCCAACCCCCTCGCCCGATGAAACCTCATTGGCAGGAATCTGATTAAAGAAAGTGCCAGCCGCATTGGAAGTGACCTGCACCGAAACCGTGCAAGTGCCCGGCACAACCGGCGTGCCAGCCGGAACAATCGCGCCAGTTAATTGAAAACTTGTCGATGAAAGTTTGGTCAGCGTGGCTCCCGGCCCACAAGAGGGCGAAGCATTAAAAGATGCCAGCGCCGCCGGCGGGTCGACAATCTCCAGTGTGGTGGGCAGGGTGAATTGATCAACAAAAGACACATCTGTAAACGCCTGACTGGTGCGGTTGCGCAGCACCACCGTCAGGGTGGCAATTTCGCCAGCGCCAATAAAGCCAGGGCTGAAATTTTTGGCAACTTCGATGGTGCGCGGCAAAACGGTCACATTGGCGCTGGACGGGAAAATATTGGTCAGGCCATCGCCGGTCAGGTTGCCAGGTTGAATGGTATTGGTATGCCCGCCAGGGCTGTTGCTGGTTACCTGGGCCTGAATTACGCAAAAGCCCGGCGTGGTGACTGAACCCGCCGGAATGGTGCCGCCTGTCAGCGTCAGACGGTTATCGACATCTGAATACGCCACCGTACCGCCGCACTGGTTGGCATTAAAACTGGTTACTTCCAACCCGGCGGGCAGGTTATCCACCAGGTTGACGTTGGTGTAATCGACCCCGGTGGGGTTGCGCAGGGTAATTTGCAGGGTGGTTGTTTCCGTTTCAACAAAAGTGCTGGGAATAAAACTTTTTACAATACCAACGGCTTGAACATTGATAGGCGCTGAAATTGGCGAGGTATTGGTGACGCCCTGATTGGTCTGCAACGAGCCAGGCGCAACCGGCCCGGCAGGAATCGTATTGACATACTCGTCCTGGGTGGTGGAAAGGACATTGACCCGCACCGAACAGGTGGTACCGGGCGGAATGACGCCACCGGTCAACCCCACCGTTGTGCCGCCAGGAGTCGCGGCAATCGAACCAGCGGTACACCCCGTCAGGGTTGCGCCCGAGGGGTTGGCGACCACAAAGGGGCTGGGCAGGGTATCGATAAATGTCGCCCCCGTGAGGGCCACTCCTTCGGAAATGCTCTCAGTATTCTGAATGTTAATCGTCAACTGACTCGGCTGACCCACCCAAACCGTGCTGGGATTAAAGATTTTACTCATCACTGGCGATTCGACTGTTCTAATCAAAATGGTCGCATCTGCCGTATTAATATTGGTAATTTCATCGAGGCCACCGCGTCCAACCGCATGAAGGCCCTGGCCGCCATACATGGGCGCGGCATAAGCCGGAATGCTGTTAATCAGGTTGCCGGTGCGGTTGGCTGTCACGTCGAGTCCGATAGAACAATAACCATTAGTCGTCCCTGCGCGAGCCGGAACCGTGCCGCCGGTTAACTGAACAATCGTGCCGCCCGGAGAAGCAATTAAGGTTCCTCCACAAGTGCTAACCACATTAACCGGGTCAGCCAGGCGCAAGCCCGGCTGGCGACCTTCCAGATCATTCTTGAAAGATGTATTTTCCAGAATAAACCCATTGGGATTAAATATCTCAATCGTCATTCTGGTCACATCACCGGCATACATGACCGTTGGAAAAAAAGAGACGTTAATTTGGGCGTTAAAGGATAGCGCCTGCGCTGGTTCAGCCGATTGGCTAAAGAGCGGCGCAATTGCCAACATCAAAACAATCCAAAGCCGTGCAAAAAAGAAAGAGACCTGACGCATACTAGTGAGCATAATCTTCTCCTCAAAAAATCCTTAAACAAAAAAATCGGCCTGAAAATAGGGCCGGTTTCGCTCTGGCTCCCCCTGCGCTAGCCAGATTAAGAACCTGGTTGCGACCAATTTTTGCGCAGGAATCGACGCCTCCCAAGTGTTCGAATATTAAATTGTAATTAAATTGCAATGAAGACTATTATAGTTTATTTGATGACGATTTCAACAAAAACAATTTACAATCTTGTTAGGTTGCCCAACAGAAACTGACTCAAAATAGTATCGAAAATTGCAACAGAAAGCCAGGCGCTGGCCCGGTTACAGGGCTTTCTTAAAGTCGCCCAATAACCCCTCACCCCGGCCCTCTCCCTCCGGGAGAGGGAGAAATGCTCCCTTCTCCCGGTGGGAGAAGGGTTGGGGATGAGGGAGAAAGGCCGACTTTAAGAAAATCGTGCCGGTTATAATTAAAGAAGCCTCAAACACAAAATTTACCACCAAGGTAACGGAAGTTAGGAGAGCCTCATGAAACCGCTCAAATTCACCATTCTGGAAGGCAATTTCACCGTCCACCGCCTGGGCGCGGGGGCTTCCATTCCAAAATCGGTTTTTGCCAGCCCGTTTTACGCCATCGCCAAAAGCGAAAATGAACTCTCGATTGTGGCAGCGGAAGAAATTGCCATCGAAAGCGACCAGCGCGAACCAGGCTGGAGCGCCCTGCGCGTGAATGGGACTCTCGATTTCAGCCTGACCGGTATCCTGGCCGGGCTTGCCAACACCCTGGCCGAGGCCGGGGTGTCCATTTTTGCGATTTCCACCTTTGACACCGACATCATCCTGGTCAAGAGCGAACGGCTCAAAGACGCCAAAGCCGCGTTATCTGCCGCCGGACATAAATTCGCGCGCCCGCGCAAGAAACAAGAGAAGCCGGCCTCCTGGGCCGTTTCAGCCTACCGGGATGTGCTGGAAAAACACATCCCGGCCATTCGCAGTTTGTTAAGCGACAAAATCGGCCCGGCCACCCTGGCCGCCCTGCGCGGAAAAGCCGCTCTGGGCATGGCCGTCGGCTCGGCTTACGAATTCCTGCCCACGGCGGTGCGCATTATCGTCCCGCGCCAGATTTTTGTCGATTTCGTCGTCGAGAATCTGGACAGGATTTTACCCAGGCAGGCAGAGACGGCCCAAGGCGGCGAAAAAGTGAAAGAGAAAAAATAAAAAGGGAGACACGCCCGCATCATCCACCTGCAACAAGACAGGCTGACTGTCGAATATCCCTGATAGCGGCGAGCCAGATTAATTACCGGCGTTATACTCATCCTGCGTTTTCTGCAATTCGCTGGCAATATCCAGGCTCGGATTTTCCTTAATCAGCCGATAAATAACATTGGCGATTAATTCTGTCGCCTCGGCAGGGCGTTCAAGCGTGCCAAGATAGGGGCGGCAAAGACTCTGGTTGAGCGCTTCTGCGGCTTGCGCATAGAAAGAGTCATCGCGAAACGTAGATGTGTTTTGCGCGGACTTCAAGACCGTGAAACCGCCGCCAGGCCCAAGCACATATTCCGCGTAGCGCTGCTCGTTTTCCAAAATCCAGTTAATGTAATCATACGCCGCTTCAGGGTTTTTGGCCCCCACCGGAACATAAAACGCAACCAGCGAAGTGTGGCAACCCGGCGTTTTTCCTCGCGGAGCAAACATCGGACGTAAAATCACCTTGCCAGCGGCAATGGCGTCGAGCATGTCCTGTTCATTGCCTTTTTCAAAGCGGGTGCCATCGGGAGCGATGAGCGGATTCATATAACGGTAGCCAAATAAACCAGTCGGAAAGGCGGCGGCGGAGGCGTCTTTGAAGGAATCTTCTTCCACAAAACCGCCCGCCCAAACCGTCTCAGGGTTGTAGCCGCGCTCAACCGTAAGGCGCAAAAATTCAAGCGCGGCAATATTTTCGGGGGTATTGAGCAGCATATTGCCTTTGCCATCGTCATAGGTACCGCCAAAAGACGAGATTAAGGACCAATACATGCGCGAAGCCGAAGCCCCGCCAAATGCGGTTGATCCAAAATAAGACCAGGCATAAACGCCCTCCCCCTTCAGACGTTCGGCTTCTTCAAGAAAACCATCGGGCGTACTCGGAAACCCATTCGGCCAGTGGTCAGCCCAAACATAGACCAGGTGCGGACGCGAGACAATCGGAATGCAAATCAGGCTGCCATCTGGCGCGGTGCAGGCGGCTTTTGCGCTGGGGTCCAGGTCGGCGTACCAGGATTGCTGGCTGGCCCAGGCGCTCAAATCTTGCATGGTTCCATTTGTATAATAGGAAATCATGTTGGTAGAAGCGCCTTCAAACAGGTCTGGCACATCGGCCCCGGCAATCACAGCGGCTACAATTTCGGCAGGCATTTTGTCCCAGGCTTTATGCTGGTTAACCCAGTTCCATTTTCCAGCAAAATCGGCATTAAATTCAGGGATGGTTTTACGAAGATAGGCATTGCCCACGCGTTCATCGCTGGCAGGGTCTTCATTTTTTTCATCGTATTGATACCAGGTCACAAATGGCCTGGCTTCATTCTGAACAGGGGCCGCGCCGCCACAAGCAACCAGCGCCCAGGCAAGCAGCAGTAGCAAAACAAACAGGGGAAGATTTATTTTTTTCATCGTTTATAAACTCCACTTCATTTTATAAAGCAAAGGAAATCTAGCCACCGGACACTTTTGCAGCAAGGTGGTCGAGTAGCCCCGATAGGGGCGTACACCTGCACTTGCAGCGCAGGTGCAAGTGTCGAGACCAATTTTTGTCAAATTAACATCTTTTTTGGTCTCGATACGGCGGAAAATCGCCGCCTACTCGACCATCTGATGCAAACTGTCTGGTGGCTAGAAGCAAATTGCCGGAAAAGAATCATTGAAACCAGCGGCAAATTTTACCAGCACACAACCTCGAAAATATGACCACTGACATACAATAATATGACGTTTGTCTTGCCAGAATAGGACAGGCTATACTATATCGCGGCCAGGGCAAGTGATAAAATTTATCTACAATTTAATAACCAGAGTTCCTGCCGTCCACGTGGATCGGCGGTCTGAAGGGTTAACCAACGATAAGGAGTCTTTTTTATGGAACCAATTCGTATCCTTCAGTGGGGCCTGGGCGCCATGGGCGGCGGTATGGCTCGTCTGATTCTTGAGAAGCAAGGTCTCAAGATTGTTGCCGCTGTTGATGGCCGGCCCGATTATGTCGGCAAAGATTTGGGGGAAGTACTCGGCATAGGCAAGAAACTTGATGTAGTTGTCACCAACAACCCCGAAGATGTACTCAAAAAAGAAAATGTGGATATTGTCCTGATCGCCACCACCTCGTGGACGAAGGAACAAATGCCCGACCTGCGCAAAATCATCAGCGCGGGTATTAACTGCATTTCCATCGCCGAAGAAATGTCGGACCCCGACGCCCAAAGCCCAGAACTGGGACAAGAACTGGACGAACTCGCCAAAAAGCACGGCGTCTCGGTGCTGGGGACGGGCGTCAACCCGGGATTCGTGCTGGATTTGTTGGTGGTTGCGCTCTCCGGCGGCTGCCACTCCGTCGAGCGGATTGAAGCCTCGCGTGTCAATGACCTGAGCCCCTACGGCCCAACCGTCATGCGCACCCAGGGCGTGGGAACCACCCCCGAAGCCTTCGCCGCTGGCGTGGCCGATGGCTCCATCGTGGGGCATGTCGGTTTCCCCGAATCGATTCACTTAATCAGCGAGGCCCTCGGCCTGAGCGTGGATCGCATCGTCGAGACCCGCGAACCGATCATCAGCAAGGTCTACCGCGAAACGCCGCACGTCAAGGTCGAGGCCGGGATGGTGGCAGGCTGCCGTCATATCGGTATCGGCTACCGGGGCGAGCAGGAAGTCGTCAAACTGATTCATCCCCAACAAATCCACCCGCATCTCGAAGACCAGGATACCGGCGATTACATCAACATCTACGGCAAGCCTGAAATTCACATGGCGATCAAGCCCGAAATCGCGGGCGGTATCGCCACGATGGGCGTCACGGTCAACATGATTCCGCACGTTGTCGCGGCCAGCCCCGGCATGAAGCGCATGATTGACCTGCCCGTGCCCGCCGCGCTGATGGGCGAGAGCGCTTATTCCCGCCGCGTCTAAAAAAACCTTTTGTACACGGAACACGCGAATTATGCGGACACCCCAAAGGGGCGCACGGAAAATCTTAAAATCCGCGTTATTCCGTGCCTTCCGCGTGTTCCGTGTACCGTTTTTCACAGGTGAAACCATGAGCAAAATCGCCAAAGGAACCTGGGTCGAAATTGAGCAAATCGTTCTCAATCCTGAAGAACGCGCCCCAACCCTGCCCGAAGACACCCGGCAAACGCCTTACCTGCTGCATGTCTCCGGCTTCCTGCAAGCCGAGGCCGGGATGGGTGAACAAGCGACCATCCGCACCATCATCGGGCGCGAACTGACCGGCACGCTCAAAACCGTCCTGCCCAGTTACAACCACAGTTTCGGAACCACCGTGCCTGAATTGCTGGTCATTGCAACGGAGGCGGACGAATGAGCCGGGAACTGTCTTACGCCGCTGTCATGGCGCGCAAAAACGAAATCATGAAGGCCTCGCTGGGGATTGATTTCTCCGATTTCATCTCCAGCCCGATTGCCTTTGACTACGAACGCATGATGACCGAAACCGGCTACAGCCACGCCGACATTGCCCGCATCCAGGGTGAGACCAAAGTGGGCAATACGCCGCTCTTTGAACTGCGCAACCTGACCGAAGCCGTGCGCAAAATCGCCGGGCCTGGCAAGGGCGCGCGGATTTTCGTCAAGGACGAAGCCGCCAACGCTTCGGGCAGTTTCAAAGCCCGCCGGGCCTCGATCAGCGCCTACGAAGCCGCCAAAAAGGGCTACAAAGGCATGATCGCGGCCACCAGCGGTAACTACGGGGCGGCAGTCGCCTCGCAGGCCGCCCAGCGCGGGTTGAAGTGCATCATCGTGCAGGAAGTTTTCGACAGCCGCTTTGTTGGCCAGCCCGAAATCGTCGAAAAAAGCCGCGCCTGCGAAGCCTACGGCGCCGAAGTGCTGAAACTCTCCGTCGGCCCGGAACTGTTCTACATGTTGCTGCGCACGCTGGAAGAGACCGGCTTTTTCAACGCCAGCCTGTACACGCCCTTTGGCATCCGCGGCGTCGAGACGCTGGGCATCGAAATCGTCGAACAGGTGCGCGCCCGCTGCGGCCAAAACCCGGACGCGGTGATCATCACCCACGCCGGCGGCGGCAACCTGACCGGAACCGCGCGCGGACTGCTGGCCGCTGGCGCAACCGACACGCGCATTGTGGCCTGCTCGGTCGATTTGGGCGGCCTGCACATGGCCTCCGATAAGGACTTCAACCGCAAATCCTTCACCACCGGCCACACCGGATTCGGCGTCCCCTTCGCCACCTGGCCCGACCGGGTGGATGTGCCGCGCAACGCCGCCCGCTCCCTGCGCTACATGGACGAGTATCAACTGGTGACTCAGGGCGAAGTCTTTTACGTCACCGAACTGCTGACCAAACTGGAGGGCCTGGAACGCGGCCCGGCGGGGAACACCTCCCTGACTGCCGCCGTGACCCTGGCGCGCCAGATGGACAAAGACCAAATCGTGGTCGTCCAGGAGACCGAGTACACCGGAGCGGGCAAACATCACAATCGCCAGTTATCCTTCGCCCGCGAGAATGGCATCGAAGTCCGCCGCGGCGACCCGAAAGATAACGTCCCCGGCAAAGCCATCGTCATCCCCGAGCGGCTCGACCAGGTCTGGGGCAAAGTCCAGGATATGGACAAACTGCGCCAGTCGTACCTGAAAAACGCCGTCAAAGCCCTGCCGGTGGAACAGTGGAATGAAACCGATTACGCCTTCCTGGCCGCGGACATCAAAAAGGATGTGGCCTGGGTGAGGGAAAATGTGGTTCGATAAATCAAGATTAGATATTCGAGACTAGATATTCGAGATTCGTGGTAACCCAACGGGTTTCCGATTATCGAATAACGAATAACGATTATCTCTAAATTAAAGAGGCTACTATGACCAATGAACGAATCATCCGGTTTGAGAAACGCCGGGAAGAACTCAACAAAATGAGCGACGCTGAACTCAAGGCGCGCTTTTGGGAATTGTGCGACCAGGCCATCGCCCCGATTGTAGACCTGGCCAAGACTCATACCTCCCCATCCATCGAGCGCTCGGTGCTGCTGCGCATGGGCGTAGACAGCATTTCCTCGCATGGCGTGGTAGATCGCATCTACGAAGCCGGTTTGCTCGGCAAAGGCGCGGGGCATGTCGTCCTGAAACTGGCCCAGAAAAATGGCAGCGATGTCCGCACTGCTGCGGCGGCCATTTTGGAGAACAAGGAAGTTCTTAACGGATTATTCTAAATCCAGCATGTCATTGCGAGGAGGGTTGAGTAGCCCTGAGCGTTCTTTGCGAAGGGCGTATCGAAACCCGACGAAGCAATCTCCCGTTTAACGGGACACGCTGACCTTTAGGAGATTGCTTCGCTCACCTCGGTCTCGATACGCCCTGAAAAGCACGGGGCTACTCGACCAGCGGCTCGCTCGCAATGACATAGATGTTAGATGGGTGCAACTCCCAAAACGCAACCCAGCCTGTCATTTCGAGCGATAGCGAGAAATCTTGCCCGTTAGTGTGCAGATTTCTCCTCGCTGTCGCTCGTCG
>DAOUML010000251.1:0-9876 GCA_034411635.1 Anaerolineales bacterium | reverse complement strand
TGCAAAATCTCATCGGTGATGGTCTCGGCCCATTTGCGGTGGAAACGGCAAATCCCGCTGTTCTCGTTGAACAGTTCGTAAGTCATGCGCTCCACGTTCTTGCGTCCGAGCGCCGCGGGCGGCAGGAATTCCACGCCATAATGTACGAAATACTTGCCCATCATCGGCATTGGGCTGAGCATGCCGGGAACCCAATATTGGTTGGGAACCATGCAGCCCTCATCGCCGTGCGAGATGAACACGGCCCGGTCGATGCTGCGGATGCCCAGGCGTTTGTCGATTTTCTTGGCCGCCACGCGGATTCCGTACTGGAATACCTCGGCCCTCGGCTCGAACAGGATGGCGTGCAGGACATCCATCGCATAGCGGGCATTTTTCATGCTGTCAGCGGCAATATCGAAGTTGGAAAAATCGTCGGCCCAATCGAAGCACATTTCGCCCGCCGAGGGCAGGCCAAATTCCAGCGGGTCGATGAGTCTTTCATGCACCAGTTCCATAATCCAGGCCAGTGTCCCACCGGTTTGGATGGAGTCGAAGCCCATCGCGTCGATATAATCGGTGAGCAGTTCGGCGGCGCGTTGATCGAAAACGCCCACCTGCGGACCGAGAACGTGATACGGTTCATAATCCTTTTTGTAGCGCCCGAACATTTTCTTGCAAACCACCGGGCAGGGTTCGCCGCAGTTCTGGAACTTTTTCGGTTTGATGGTTTCCTCGTTGAACTGGGCCAGGTAATGTTTCAGGATGAAATTTTCGTGCTGGCGCAGACGCGCCTCGACCGGCTGGTAAATCGAAGTGTAGTTGAAACTCAGGATGCGCTCGTTCAAATCGCGCATGTTGACGCCGAAGGTGCCGCCGGTCTCGAACTCCGGCACATAGCGGTATTTTTCGGTCAGCCCCAGGCTGGTCTGGATGGTTTTCTTGCCGAAGTGTTCGAGGAAATAGGCGTCAATTTCGGCAGAATCGCGCAGGTCGGGGTCTTCCCAATCGCCGCCGAAGACGATGGCGGCCACGTTGTGGCGTCTGAACAGGCGGCTGCCCAATCCGCCGCGCCCGGCCCAATCGACGACGTGCGTCAACTGGCCGTTGCGCACTGTGCTGGAGCCGATGGCCCCTTCGCGGGTATATTTGGCCGCCGGGCCAACCGCGCAAATGCGGACTTTGTTCCCGCTATATTCGCCAGCGTAGCGGTCAAACAAGGCCTGCTGGAGAGCGTAAAAGCCAAGCAGCGGTTCGCCCTCCGGGTCGGCGTACCCGGCCCACAGCGCATCGACGTTGACCGGTTCAATACGCACATGAATTTCTCCCGCTTTGTGATTGAGCAGTACCACGCACGGTTCGGGAGACATCCCGCGCAGGGCGACATAGTTGACGCCGACCCCGTGAAAGGTGTAGGCCGCGCCGCCCATGCTGGAGACGTAGAACCCGTCCCATTGGGTACTCCACGAGCAAAAGACCAGCCGCCGCGAGCCGGGAATCGAACTACCGGCCAGCAGTCCTTCTCCGAAGGTGAAACTGTCGGGGTAAATGTTGAAGCGATGCCAGCCATAATCGACCGGGCCAAGGATGCGTTCCTCGTCTTCAATGGGGCGCAGGTACCAGTTATGATTGTGCAGGTGAACGGTCAGTTCGCGTTGAATGATAGGGTAGGTCATGGGATTTGCCTTTTTTACGAATAAGCCTGATTGTAATATGGTTCTCTGATATCTACCGTGAAGAAGGCGGTATTGCAGCAATTCTTAATTTGACACCGAATCAGCGTGATTGGATATGTATTGCCGCCTTCAGGCGGTGAGTCGCCGCCTGAAGGCGACAATACGCAGTGAATATTGAGAACTGCTAGCCGCATTGCGGGTGATTGGCACACGAATTGCTAAAGAACTTTTTTTCTCAAATCCCCCCATCCCGGCGTTACCAGGATGGGGGGATTCATCATCAGGCCAATTCTGGCTCTTCGGTCACGTGAACGTGCAACAACTCATGCGCCAGGTGGCTTCCAGGTTCGCCAAGAAATTCCTGATACAACTGCTGAACCGAGGGATTCTCGTGCGATTTGCGAAGGGTCTGACCGCGGTCAATCTGGTACAGGCCGCGAATACGCTGCTCGACCACCTCTTCACGATTGCGCGTGTAGGGTTGTCCGCCGCCGTTTACACACCCGCCGGGGCAGGCCATGATTTCAATCACATCATAACTCTCTTCGCCCTTGACAATTTTTTCCAAAACTTTGCGGGCATTGCCCAGCCCGGAAAGCGCCGCCACCCGCACCGTTCGCCCGTTAATCTGAACGGAGGCTTCACGAATGCCAGCCATGCCGCGCACGGCAGTAAAGTTGACATCTTCCAGTTTTTTACCGGTATATACTTCAGAAACGGTGCGCAGCGCGGCTTCCAGCACGCCGCCGGTTGCGCCGAAAATAACCCCGGCCCCGGTCGATTCACCCAGTGGGTTGTCGAAATCTTCTTCGGGCATGTAGCGCAGGTCTGCCGAGCCTTCTTTCAGCATTTTGGCTAGTTCGCGGGTAGTGATGACATAATCGACATCCATCATGCCGTTGCTTTGCTGATAAGGCAAGGCGGCTTCATATTTTTTGGCGATACAAGGCATCACCGAAACCACCACCATATTTTGGGGGTCAATGCCCATCTTTTTGGCATAATAATTTTTGGCAACCGCGCCAACCATTTGCTGCGGCGATTTGCAGGTGGAAGGCATATACTTCAGGCTGGGGAAGTGATGGTTGATAAAATTAATCCAACCGGGGCAGCAGGAAGTGAGAATCGGCAGGTTTTCGTTCTTCTTGAGCCGCTCCATGATTTCGCGCGATTCTTCCATTACGGTCAGGTCGGCGCCGAAGGTCGTATCAAAGACAGCATCGAACCCGATACGGCGCAGGCCAGCCACCAGTTTTCCGGTGGCAATTTGCCCGGCTGGCATTCCAAATTCTTCGCCAATCGCTACGCGCACAGCCGGGGCAACCTGCACGACAACTTTCTTTTCCGGGTTGAACAGGGCTTCCCAAACCGGGGTAATGTAGCCGACGCCGGTTAGCGCGGCAGTGGGGCAAACGCTAACGCATTGTCCACAATACACGCATGGCGATTCGGTGATGGGTTTCTTTTCAGCCGGGGCAACGACGGTATTGAAGCCGCGTCCAAAAGCGGTCAGAGCGCCGACAGTTTGCACGTCGTTGCACATCACTTCGCAACGGCGGCACATGATGCATTTGTCGGGATCGCGCTTGAGCGCGCCGCTCGATTTATCGATGGCGTGGGTGGCGCGTTCTCCGCGATAGCGTTGGGTATTGACGCCAAATTCCCAGGTCAGGGATTGCAATTCGCAGTCGGTCGATTTGGCGCAGGTCAGGCAGGTGAAGGGGTGATTGGAGATAATCAATTCCAGATTCTTGCGGCGCGAGAGCAGTACACGCTTCGAGTTGGTAGTGATTTTCATCCCTTCAGTAACCGGGGTGGCGCAGGCCGGGGGCAGGTTGCGGCGGCCTTCAATTTCAACCACGCAAATACGGCAGGACGCGACATTGTTGAGAAAATTTGATTTTTCAAGATTGAGATAGCATAAGGTTGGAATCTTGATATTGGCTTTGCGCGCCGCATCCAGAACGGTGGTTCCTTCAGGAACGCTAACTTGTTGTTTGTCGATAAAAACGTTTACCATGATAGATACTCCTTAATTCCTGGAGATGGCGCTAAATTTACACTTGGTCATGCATGCGCCGCATTTGATACAGCGGCTCTGGTCAATGAGGTGAGGCTGTTTCACCGCGCCTGAAATACAAGTTACCGGGCAAACGCGGGCGCAAGCCGTACAACCGATACATTTTTCAGGGATAATTTCGTAACGCAGCAATTTCTGGCAAACGCCCGAAGGACAGCGTTTTTCTTTGACGTGGGCTTCGTATTCGTTCCAAAAATATTTCATCGTGCTGATCACGGGATTCGGAGCCGTTTGTCCCAGACCGCAGAGCGAGGTATCCATGATCGTCTGCGAGAGTTCGCTCAACTCAACCAGGTCGGCTTCGGTGCCGCGACCCTCGGTAATGTCGGTCAGAATTTCGAAAAGGCGTTTGTTGCCTACGCGGCAGGGAGCGCAGCGTCCGCAGGATTCTTCGACAGTGAACTCAAGATAGAAACGGGCAATGTTGACCATACAATCGTCTTCATTTAAGACAATCATGCCGCCCGAACCCATCATCGAGCCAATGGAATTCAGCGATTCATAATCGATGGGCGTATCAAGGAATTGGGCTGGAATACAGCCTCCAGAAGGGCCGCCCGTTTGCGCCGCTTTGAAATTGCTACCATCGCGAATGCCACCGCCAATCTCGAAAATAATTTGGCGCAAAGTGGTGCCCATTGGCACTTCCACCAGGCCAACGTTGTTAACCTTGCCGGCCAGCGCAAAAACTTTGGTGCCTTTGGAGGTTTGAGTGCCAATGGCGGCATAATGTTCAGGGCCATTTTGGAAAATATAAGGAATGTTTGCCAGGGTTTCAACGTTGTTGACAATGGTCGGGCAACCCCACAGGCCGCTTTCAGCCGGGAAAGGCGGCTTGGTGGTTGGTTCGCCGCGTTTGCCTTCAATCGAATGAATGAGCGCGGTCTCTTCGCCGCAGACAAACGCGCCCGCCCCCAGGCGAATATCGATATCGAAACCAAAGCCGGAACCCATAATATCTTCGCCCAGCATCCCATAAGCGCGCGCCTGGCTCAGGGCCGTCTTCAAACGATTGACCGCCAGCGGATATTCAGCGCGAATATAGACATAGCCCTGCGATGCGCCAATGGCGTATCCGGCCAGCAACATGCCTTCGATCACGCTGTGGGCATCGCCTTCCATGATGGAGCGATCCATAAACGCGCCAGGGTCGCCTTCATCAGCGTTACAGATAATGAACTTCTCTGACGATTCATAACCGCGCGCGAAACCCCACTTTTGCCCGGTGGTGAATCCGCCGCCGCCGCGCCCACGCAACCCGGAAGCCTTAACGACATCAATCACCTGCTGTGGGGTCATTTGAGTAAGGGCCTTGCCAATGGCCTGATAACCGCCATTGGCGATGTATTCTTCAATTTTTTCGGGGTTAATCAGACCGCAGTTGCGCAGCGCAATCCGTTTCTGCGAACGATAGAAAGGAATCTCATCGGCATTGGAGATTTTTTCTTTTTGCAGGGGCTCTTCATACAGCAAGCGTTCCACTTTTTCATCTTTCAGGATGTGCTGGCTGAAAATTTCTGGTACATCTTCGGGCTTCACTTCAACATAAAAAGTGTTATCAGGAAAAATCTTGACGATGGGCCCCTTTTCACAGAACCCAAAACAGCCAGAAATCGAGGCCTCCACGCCATCCTGCAAACCGTGTTCAGCAATCAGACGCTCAAATTCGGTCACGATTTTATTGCTCTCAGAAGCGTGGCAGCCGGTTCCGCCGCAAACCAGCACCATTTTGTGCATGGTTGCTTCGTCCAGCCCCATGCGGACGTTCAAAAGCGGTTTAACTTCTTGATAGTTTTCCAACAGACTTTGGTAAGAAATAAGTTTAGGCATGAACGGCCTCCTCGCTCTCGTTTTCTGTAATCAGGAAATCTTCCAGAATATCGCGCACTTTGCCGGGTTTTACTTTGCCATAAACTTTTGCATTAATGGTCACAACCGGGGCCAAACCGCAGGCTCCCACGCAGCGCAGGCTCTCAATCGAGAATTTTCCATCCTCTGTTACCTGGCCCGATTTAATGCCAAGCACCTGCTCGAATTCGGTTAGCACTTTATCGGCCCCGTTCACATAGCAGGCCGTGCCAAGACAAATATTAATCTGGATATTGCCCTTGGGCGTGGTGCTGAAATAATTGTAAAAACTTACCACGCCTGAAACATCGGCATGAGATACGCCATACTGCCGCGCAATATGAATTTGGACAACATCTGGCAGGTAGCCAAAAATTTCCTGGGCTTTGTGCAGGGTTTGAATCAGGGTATCTTTTCGACGCGGGTTTTCAAGATCAAGGCGCAAGGTTTCAATATACGCATCTAACTCTTGAAAAGATGGATGATGATCCACTCCACAACAGGGGGAGTTCTGGATACTGTTACTCATAAAATCTCCTTATTTGTACAAAGATGTCTCAACGCCGGGTGGCGCGAAAATGGTCGGGATGGTTTGCGTCAAGTGGTACTGGCCCAAATGGTTGCTTTGAAAATACAGGGCCGCTTCAGCCAGCATGCGGACTTCTTCCGGGTCGTGCGTTACCAATAACATCGAAAGACCCGGCTGCAACTCCAGCAAATGCTGAATAATGCCCTTTTTGGCGGTCTGACCAATCGATTGGAATGGCTCATCGAGCAGGGCCAGGGCCGGTTTTTGCAGGAAGCCGCGCATCAGCGCCACCTTTTGCTTCATCCCGCCTGAAAGTTGATGCGGGAAATGATGACAAAATTTGCCCAATTCGCAAACTTCAAGCCAGGCGGCATACTCGTTTTGGGTTTGCGCATCAATTGCTTTCTTTTGCACCTGAAAAGGCAGGAAGATGTTTTCCTCAACCGTCAGATGCGGGAACAAGCGCGGCTCCTGAAAAATGACCACGGGGTTGGTCGTCTCCACCCAAACATTTCCGCTATCGGGTGGCTTGAGTTTTGCCAAAATTTGGAGCAGGGTTGTCTTGCCGGAACCAGACGGGGCAAAAATGGCGAGACGCTGTCCATATTCCAGTGAAAAGGAAAGGTTCCGAATAACGGCATGTTCCGCAAAGCGTTTGTATAAGTGAGAAACTGTAACAATGTTCATGTTAGGAATAAAGATACCGGCGCAAAATCGAACTCGAAAGCAGGGATAACCCGGCCTGGAAAATCAGCGTAAACAACAGGAGCAGCGCCAGGTAGAAAAAAACTTCTTTCATATCAAAAGTCATTCGGGCGGCGTTGAGCAGGTAGCCCAGGCCATCTTGCGAACCGATAAATTCACCCATCAGCACAACCTTGATGGCCAGCCCCATCCCAATACTCAGGCTGCTCAACAGGGTTGGAACCAGAGCGGGCAGGTAAAGGTATCGAATGAAGTGAATTTTCTGCGCGCCGATGGAGGTCAGGTATTGTTCGAGCGCGGTATCACGCTTGGACAATCCATTGACGGTATTGATGGCAATGGTCGGCAGTGTCAGAAAGGCCACCAGCGCAATCGGCGTGGCGTCGCCAATTCCAAAAATCAGCAGGAAAATCACGCCCAGCACCATTCCCGGCAACACGTTCAAGGCCGACATCAGCGCATTAACCATCTGCGCCCATTTTTTGGTAAAGACCAGAATTCCCAACAAAACGCCGATACTCAGCGACAATCCGAACCCAATCAAAATACGAAAACCGGAAACAGCCAGGTGGTGCGAAAAGCCCTGTGGCAAAAATGTCGGATAACTGGCTGCCACTGCCATTGGAGAAGGGATTATATAAACCGGGTAAAACAGCGCGGCAAAACTCCACAGGCCGACAAAGAGCAGCAAAGCGATTAATTCATTGCGCAGGGATGTAAAAAAAGTCTGCGAAGTTGTCATCGAGGGGCTTTCCAATCAATTCGTAGTAAGCAATCACATCAGCCTTGAGAGTCTCGCCTGTTGAAAAGCGAAAGTGAGTGCGCTGAATGGAGCGCAGTAAAACCGACTCGGGCAGTTTGAACTGATCTTTGACCTTTGCAACGGCTTCTTCAGGATTTTCCTCAATCAGCCGGATGGCCTCGACCAGAGCATTATTGAAGGCTGCGGCCTGTTCCGGGTTCCGACGGGCCCATTCAGCGTTGACAAAGACGCCCACCTGGGGATAGCCTGCCTCCGTTTCAGTGGTCGCATTCCAGGCTGTAAAATAATCGAGCGAAACAAACAGATTGGGCTCATTTTCAACCAAAGTTACGAAAGGCTCCGGCAATACCACCGCTTTGGCCTTGCCCTCTTTCAAAAGAGCCAGCGAAGCCTCGAAGGGTGAATAAACCGGCTTCAAATCAACGCCCCAGACCAGACCTTCTTCTTGCGCCAGGAACAGGGTGGCTTCTTCAATGGGAGAGCCTTCAAAGGGCAGATAAATTTCCTGTCCTTTGAGATCGCTCAGACTTTCCACCGCTTCACCGGAAGTGACCAGAAACGAGAGACCGGTTACATAAGAATTGAGCAACTGAACTGGCGCGTCATTCTTGCGCAAATCGACGCCCACCGATAAACCGGAAGCCAGGATATTGATTTCATTGCGCAGAAAAGCGGTAGTGGCCTGGGCGTTATTCTGGATAATTTGCACCTGAACGTTGTCCAGTTTTTCGGCGGCCAAAATCAACGGGATGGAGGAGGGGGTGGCCGGCCCGGCAATAATGATTGGCGCAGACGCATCGGCAATTTGCGATTCGGCTTCGCTGGCGGGGGCGGCGGGCGCGCAACCCGCGCCAACAAGCGCCAGAATGAACAGAAAAGAGACGAGCGACGAACATAGTTTTTGCATGACAGCACCTCTAAGGGTTAGATTGGATAAATTTCACAACCATTTGAAAAATCCATTTGTGAAATTTATCACTATTCATATTCTAAAGAGCCAGCGCGATTTTGTGAAGTGCTTTCAAGAAAAGATCAATAAAAATGATGATTTTTTAGCGGGCATCCATCCCCATCCTCAAGCCGGAGACCCAGAAATTGGCACAAGCCTCCGGCTTGAGGCGATAAAGCCTTACAAAAATTTCTTAACCACCATGCGAAAAAGGTCGCTATCGGTGATGATGCCGCAGATTTTTTCTTCGTCATTCAGCACGGGCAGGCAGTGAATCTTGTTTTCCAGCATGGTTTTTGCTACGGTTATCAGATTTGCTTGCGGGGTGGTGGTAAAGATCTGGCGGGTCATAATTTTTTCAACCGACTGGAGCAATACCGAAAGAGACTGCTCCTGGTTTTTGGGCGAAGCAAAACGCGATGGCTCAACCCTGACCATGTCGGTCCGCGTTACCAGCCCAACCAGTTGCCCTTCTTGCATAACCGGCAGGCTGCGAATGCGATTGATTCCCATCAGCCGCTGCGCTTCGAGCAGGCTGGTATCCGGCTCAATGGTGACGATGGCACTGGTCATGTAATCGTTGACGCGCAAAACCTGCTTGAAATCAGGGAGCGCTGCCATAATAAAGCGGAAAACATCGGAAGATGTAAAAATTCCGAGCGGGGTGCGCATCTCGCTCAGCACAGGCAAGGCCGGAATTTTGTTCTCCAACATAATGCGGGCAGATTTTGGCAAAGGCGATTGAGGAACCACCGCAATTGGGTTAACGGTCATGATATCGCCAATGCATCTCTCTTGAATGGTATCGCGGCGTTGCCAGGTAACGCCATCAATAACAGGCATGTCGGTACGCAGTAAACCGCGCCAGGTGATAATGCCGACGACCTTTTCATCTTGCACCACCGGCAAGGCGCGGATTTTTTCAGCGTTCATCATTTGCCGGGCTTCGATGATGCGAGTTTTCGGGGAAACAGTCTTGACCGGGGATGTCATCCAACTGCTGGTAAGGGGGTTTTTCATATCATTTCTCCTGGTAACAATCTTACGGTTTGATTAGCGCAGAGTATATTACCGGCCTGAAATCTCCGTATCGGTAAAAGGGTTTGAAAGATGTCAATAAAAAAGATGATTTTGAGCATTCACTGGAATCAAAAAAGCCGCCGAAGCGACTTTTTTTGAAGTAAGACCTCGTATTTTTGGGTATGCGCCCCTGACTGTCTATTTTTTATGGCGAGGCACATGCCACTTGGGTGCAACTCCCAAAACGCAACCCAGTCTGTCATTTCGAGCGATAGCGAGAAATCTTGCCCGTTAGCGTGCAGATTTCTCCTCGCTGGCGCTCGTCGA
>DAOUML010000250.1:0-5540 GCA_034411635.1 Anaerolineales bacterium | reverse complement strand
TTTCATCTTTTTCGTCGTTTTCGGTGGCGAACATCAGGGTCAGGCGCGAGCCGTCGAAGGAGTATTCGGCGGCGACGATTTTGACGGCCAGTTTCAGTTCGGCGGCGCGGGCGCGGCATTCGATCATGGCGGCGGTTTGTTTCTGGGCCCAGGTTTGGCGCAGGAGCAGGTCGGCGGCGCTGGCGCGGCGTTCGACCGGTTTCCAACTGCCTTCGGGTGGGCGTATCGGGTTGGCGATTTGTTGCACAACTTCGCCAATTTGCCGTCCGCGCGTGGTTTCGACAATGACGTGTTCGCCAACTTTTAACTCATCCAGATGGGTGGCGTCGAAATGATAGATTTTTCCAATTTTGCTAAAGCGGATACCGTAAATGTTTGGTTGCATATTCACAATTCAGAATGAAGCATGAAGGACGCAGAATTCTGCATTCTTCATGCTAACTTAAACAATACTAATCGGGATGCTGCTATCCCCGCTCAGGGCCGCGATGCTTACTTTGGCGGCTACCGCTTCGGCGACGGCGGTCAGGGCTTTGGCGGCGTCGCTTTCGGGGTCTGTGATGACGATGGGCTTGCCGGTGTCGCCGCCGATGCGCACGGTCGGGTTCATCGGAATTCCGCCCAAAAACGGCACATCGTAGTGTTCGGCCATCGCTTTGCCGCCGCCTTCACCAAAGACATCCATTTTTGAGCCGTCGGGCAGCGTCAGGTACGACATGTTTTCGACGACGCCGATGATGGGTACTTCGAGTGTTTTCATCATTTCCAGGCCGCGGCTGGCATCTTCGAGCGAGACGGCTTGCGGCATGGTGACGACCACGACGCCGGTTAGCGGCAGGGCCTGGGCCAGCGAGAGTGGCGCGTCGCCGGTTCCGGGCGGCAGGTCAATGATCAGGTAGTCGAGTTCGCCCCATTCGACATCCGAAAGAAACTGGCGGATGGCGCTGTTGAGCATGGGGCCGCGCCAGATGAGCGGCTGGCCGGGTTTGGTCAGGAAGGCCATCGACATCATCTTGACGCCGTAGTTTTCGCCGGGGATGAGTTTATCTTCGCGCGGGTTGGGCATGCGCGGCACGCCCATCATGGTTGGAATGTTCGGGCCGTAGATGTCGGCATCGAGCAGGCCAACGCGCGCGCCGCTCTTGGCGAGCGAAACGGCCAGGTTGACCGAAACGGTCGATTTGCCAACCCCGCCCTTGCCCGATGCAACCGCGATGGCGTTGCGAATGGGCGCGGTGACGATGCCGCGCATACGGCCATCGTGGGGGACATCTGAATCGAGTTTGACGCGCACAGTTTTCGCGCCGATGGCTTCAACTGCTTCACGAGCGTCTTTCTCAATTTTGCCTTTGAGCGGGCAGGCCGGGGTGGTGAGCATGACGGTGAAATCGACCGTATCTTCTTCAATTTTTATGTCGCGCACCATGCCCAGGCTGACCAAATCTTGATGCAGGTCGGGGTCTTGTACGTTGCTGAGCGCCGACAAAACGGCGTCACGGGTAATTTGGGTCATTGGGTTACACCTTTGCGTTTAATTTGTTTTTCTAATCAGACTTGTAAAGGCTGATTATACCTTGTAACTTTCGACTTGCTGGGGCAAGGCACGTCTTCTACGAGAATCAAATATCGATGGGGCTTAGTGCCCGCTCCCTACCGGAATGAAGTTGTATTTCGCCAGCACTTGCTGGCCTTCGGGTGAAAGTATCAGGGCGACAAAGGCAGCGGCCAGTTCGGGGTGTTGGCTGTCTGAAATGGTTGCAATTGGGTAGGTGGCGATGGTATTGAGTGCATCGGGAATATCCAGTCGGCCTACTTGATTGGAGATATCGACGGTAATATCTGAGACATAGATGATACCGGCATCGGCTTCGCCCAGGGAGACTTTTGTCGCCACCACCTTGACGTTGTTCTCATACGAAACCACATTTTTGAGAACCTCGTCCTTGAAGGCTGCGCCAAACTGCTCGTCCTGGCTGGCCTTTTCGAGGAATTCAAGCGAATATTGCCCAACCGGCACCGACTGGTCAGCCAGGACAAGTTTCAGGCCGGGTTTGCTCAGGTCGGTCAGCGCGCTCAAACCGGCAGGGTTATCTTTGGGGAAGACGACTACCAGGCGATTGGTGACGAATATCTTTGGGGCGTTTTCAAGCACCCGCCCCGACCCAACCGCGACATCCATTTGCTTTTTGTTGGCGCTGGCGAAGACATCGGCTGGCGCGCCCTGGTCGAGTTGCTGGGCCAGTTGCTGCGAACCGGCAAAGTTGAAAGAAATGGTTACACCGGGGTTGCGGGATTCAAACAGCGCGCCCAACTCGGTAAACGATTCGGTCAGGGAGGCTGCCGCCAGCACGGTCAGGGCGCGCGGTTGCGGCGCGGCTGTCGGTTCGGTAGCAGGGGTTGATGTGGCCTGCGGCGCGCAAGCCGCGCTCATCAACAGGGCGAGCAACATCAAGAACGAGAGCGCTTTGTTGCGCATGGCGATTCTCCTTGTTTGGGACAGATGGATAGGGATTCAAATACCCAGATTCGGGTACAGGACAGAAAATGGTTACAACCGCTCAGAATCATAAGCATGGTCGAGCCGTTGGTGAAGAATGCCCTTGATAATCATCAGGGTCAGGAATGAGAAACAGACCAGGATGATGGAAAGCGCCAGGGCAACATTGATGTCAATCTCGAATCCGATATAAATCGCCAGGGGCATGGTTTGGGTGCGGCCAGGGAAATTCCCGGCGAAGATGATGGTGGCCCCAAACTCGCCCAGCGCGCGCGCCCAGGCCATCACGCTGCCGCTCAGCAAAGACATCCAAGACAGCGGCAGGAGGATGTGGCGAAAAATCTGCCAGCGGCTGGCGCCATCCAGCGCGGCGGCCTGTTTCAGTTCCGGGTCAATCGCGGCAAAACCGAGCGTGGCGGCCTTGACATAAAAAGGCGAGGCGATAAACGTTTGCGCCAATACGACGGCGACAAGGGTGAAGGGGATGGTAATTCCCAGGCTTTCCAGGGTGGGGCCGAGCAGCCCCCTGCGCCCAAAGGCCATCAACAACGCCACCCCGGCCACCGAAGGCGGCAAAACGGTGGGCAGGTCTATCAAGGTATCAATGAAACGATGGAAACGAGAGCGGCGCTGCGAAAGCAAGTAGGCTACCGGCGTTCCCAGAACCAGGGTGAGGCCGACAGTTATTGCCGAAGTAATCATGCTTAACTCAATGGCCTGGAGCACCTGGCCCTGGTTGATTTTTTCAAAAAAAGTGGCCGGCGAAGTACGCAAGAACAATGCCAGCAGCGGCAAGGCAAGAAAGAACAGCAACGGCAGCGATAACACCTGCCATATCCCGCGTAAAAATCCGCTTTTCCACGACCTGGCCGATTCGAACACGCCCCCGTCTCGATAATTGTCGGACGAAACCACCGGTAAACCTGTATAGTCTTTGGTCATATCGCGCGCTCATTTTTAACCAAAAAATTTCTGGCTATCATCCAACCACTCCAACGCGGTAGACAATTGTCTCAAGCGCATATCCAGGCTAATCCGGTTATAAATTTGGTCTGTGGGCAGTTGGGCGCGGGATTTTTCGAGCCGCAAAATATGCTTTTCGGTCTCTGCGCGTTGCTGGCTAAACGCCTGGGGAATTTTTTCGGGAAAATACTGGGCGAGGAAATACAGCCGGGTGACAAATTCCATGCGGATTGCGCGGGTGCTGCCCCCGCTGGGAGTTTCCAGCCATTTCAGAAAACGTTCTCTGCCCTTGTCGGTCATGCGCAAAAGTTGACGAGGTGGTAGTTTTTCCTGGGGAATCTCTTCGACCAAAACATCCCCCTGCGCTTCGAGCCGATGCAGAATCGAATAGGCCTGGCTCTGGCTCAGGTGCCAGACCTGCCCCAGATCGGCTTCCACCGTGCGGTGTAAGTCGTACCCATGCGCGGGCGACCCGTACAACTGCCCAAATAGCGCCATTTCTGGAGAAAGCGCGCCAATGTAATGTGGTTTTTTTGATTGGGGCATAATATACTCACTTGATAAGTAATAGTTACTGAGTGAGTATATCAATTTTCAGGATTTATGACAATACTATTTTTAAATAGTTGGGGAATAGTTTAAGAAAACATGGCCTCGCCTGGAGATACCTTGTCGGGACACGTAAATCTCCGGGTGAAGCCGTCTAAGCGGGCGTTGCGAAAATAGCCCGGATGCTTATGTTCGGACGGTGTCTCTCATTCAACCCACCGAATGTATCCTGTTTCAGAAGTATCGTAACCACCCAGTGTATGAATCGTTTTCTTTGTCGTTGGTAAAGTAAGGAAATCTTGTAAAGCCTTTACTGATGTTTCATCGACCCTTTTTTGCGGAATTGCCAGGTCATACCGTTCAGTGGTAAGTTCTTGGAAACCAAGTTCAAAGGCCAATGCGGCACTTTCCACGCCCAACCCCAGGGTTGCATTCCCTTTGCTAATGGCTTGCGCAACATCAGAATGGGTCATTTTTTCGTTTTCATATCCATCGATTAAAGCGGGGTCAATTCCCAGCCGTTTCATCTGCGCATCAAGCCAGACGCGGGTCCCTGAGCCTGGTTGTCTGTTCACAAATTTTATGTCCGGGCGCGCAATATCTGCCAGATTATTAATACCCAACGGATTCCCGGAAGCAACAATCAGCCCCACCCGCCGATGGGCTAAAGTAAGCAGCATTACTTTTTGTCCGGGCAATAACTTGCGAATGAATGACTCGTTGTATGTGTCGGTGGTTTCATCCCACAAATGACAACCCGCCAGGTCGGCCTTGTTTTGCGCCAGGGCAATCAACCCTCCCAGGCTCCCGGCAAAAGATAAGTGGATGGAAAATTCTGGGTACGATTCATTGAATTGGGAGGCAATCAGCGCCAGGGCTAAATCATGGCTGCCAATAAAATTCAAGATACCGGGATGGGCTTGCTCTGTTTCAAGGGAAAAAACCCGCCAACGGTCAAGGGCAACATGAAGCGATTTTTCAATTTCTTCGGGAGTGTATCCGGCAGTCATTACCTCCAACAGAAAAGCCTCTGCTTTATTAAACAATGCTGCTCGCCGCAGAGGGTTTTGCATATTATCGGGCAAAGCGTCAGATACTTTTGTCCCTTGTCCTACATGGCTGGTGATTAACCCCATACGCGCCAATTCCTGATAAGCGCGCAAAATTGTGCCTGAGTTGCATTGCCACTGTGCTCTCATTTTCCGAATTGCCGGGAGGCGGTCGCCAGGTTTTAGCGTTCCCAGTAGAATATCCTGGCGTATCGATTCGACAATCTGTTGGTAAATGTGAGAATCCATATCGGTAGTATAGTGCGACCTGCTTATAATGGCAAGATACCCACGGATTCATCATTCCCTTCTGGATATATACTCCAGAAGGGAATGATTGCCTGAACCACTTCTTTTGCAGTATGGTTCTGTACTCAAATTGTCAAAATCTACCGCACGCGGTTGCGGATTTGCTCGTGCAGGTAGAGTGGGAGGTAGTAATGCCCGCCGGCGTTTTTGCCGCTGGAGCCGGAGCCTTTCCA
>DAOUML010000249.1:0-5236 GCA_034411635.1 Anaerolineales bacterium | reverse complement strand
TGGGCTTCGCTCGTCACCAGCGGGCCTTCGGCGGAGGGCGTGCCGGGGCCGACGGTGACGGTGATGCGCGTATCGGCGGGCAGGGGTTGGGTTGCTTTGAAGGCCATCCAGCGGCCTTCGGGGTAATTGTTGCGCAAACTGTCATTTTGCGTTACTTCTTCCATCTCTAAACGCAAATCGACGCGGGTATTGCCGGCATAAACCTGAATCGTCTCCAACACTGCCGCCGGGTCGATGCGCTGGTCGAAGGCGATGAAGAAGAGCGGTTCGAGCGGCTGGGGGGTATCGGCGGGGGAGGTGTAGATGACTTTCGGGGCCGGGGTGCTGAAGGTCCAGCTGACATCTTCGGCCAGTTCGCCGCCGGAGAGTGATTTTGTGCCAGCCGTGACGGTGACGCGGTACTCGGTGGCTTTGGGCAGGCGGTCGATCAGGTCGGAGTCGTATTCAAAGGTCAGGGTTTTGGTGCCGAGCCAGCGCCAGGTTCCGGGCAGGGACGGTTCGATTTTTACCGGCACATCTTTTTCGGCCAGGTCGGCCAGGGTGGTGAGCGGAACCATGGCCTGGTTGAAGGTGATGCTGAAAAAGGGCGCAATCGGGATTTCGCCTTCGGGGGCGAAGCGCAGCACTTCGAGCGGGCCGGATTCGTCCACGTCGGGCCGTTCGGCGCTTTCAGCGGGGGGGAATTCCTGGTCGACGGTCTGACCGGGGCGCGGCGGGGGCAGGGGGTCGGCTGGGAGGCGGAATTCGGTCTGCTCAACGGTGGCAGGTTCGAGCGCGGTCAGGCGACGTAGAATCTGGTCGATTTCCTCGTCGGTGAGCGGGTCTCCCGCGGCGGGCGGCAGGGGGACAAAGGGCTGGGGGACGGGGGCCCCTTCACTCAATTCGATGTTCATGCGGAATGGTTCGTCTCCTTCCGATGCGGTGGATGTCTGCCCGGGGCCGGTGTCCACTTGAATGGGCGCGGGGGTGGTGACGCCAAAGGGCAGGGCTGCCTGGCAGGCCAGTGAGGCGAGCAAGAGCGCGGCCAGGGATGCAAAAATCCATTTGGATGCATGGGTGTTTTTCATGGTGAGTTCTCCTTCCGCGTTTGAGACGCTTTTGGGGCGTTTGGGGTTCCCGCGAGTCTCAATTTCATTATACGGCGGGAAGGGTGGTTTCTGCTATACTTGTTTTGAGAGGAGATAGGATCATGTTTCGCTGTGATTATTGTGGCACCCAATTTCTCGAACACCAACCCAATTGCCCCAACTGTGGGGCGCAGATTCAGGCCAAAGCAAGCGCGAAAGGCGCCAAAACCGGGGCGATTGGCGCGCCGAAAGCCATTCGCGAAATTTGCGAACCTTTTGATGAGGATGATCGTTTCTATTTTGATGATAGCATTGACGAAAATCGCATGAAGACCGCGCGTGAGCGATTCAAGATTCCGCCTGATGAGAAAATCTGGCTGCTGTATGACGATACGCTGCTTGGCACCAATCGCGAAGGATTTGCGATTTGCGAGGGTGGCCTGTACTGGCGCAACACGTGGACGACTTCGAGCAAGCGCACGTTTCTTTCCTGGAGTGATTTTGCCAGCCGCAGCATCAGTCTGAAATCCATGGAAATCAAACTGGGGCGCGGCGATAATATCGGCGTGGCCGGGGCGGGCGAGACGAAGGTGATGGAGGCGATTTTGAAGATGTTTCTTGCGCTTCAGAAGCAGGTTGCGTGAAGGTTGGGTTAAAATAAGCGCAACTCGCTGGAAATGGGCGCGTATAAATCAGTAACGATGATTGTGTTGCGCCACCTACGATTTGACGAAAGGACTTGCCGATGGAACTCTTGCTTGGAATTTTTTCTGCTTTTGGCCTTTCAGCCAGCGCCGGGCTGAATGCCTATATTCCCCTGATGGTGATTGCTGTTATCGCCCGTTATACCAATTGGTTTGAGTTGCAGGCCCCCTTCGATACCCTGACCAGCCCCTGGATTATGATTTTGCTCGGGGTGCTGATTATTATCGAACTGCTGGCCGATAGCGTGCCAGCGGCCAACCACATCAACGATGCCATCCAAACCTTTATTCGCCCGGTGGCGGGGGCGATTGCTTTCGCGGCCTCGGCCCAGGTGCTGACGGATGTCTCGCCGGTGATTTCGCTGGCGAGCGGTTTGCTGGTGGCGGGCAGCGTCCATACCGTTAAAGCGGCGGCGGTGCGCCCGATGGTGACGGCTGCCACAGGCGGAACGGCCAATCCGCTGGTGAGCGTTACCGAAAATATTGTCGCCACGCTGACTTCGATTCTGGCTTTACTGATTCCGGTGTTGGTGGCGGTTTTGCTGGTGGTTGTTGTGATTCTGTTAACGCGGTGGCTTATTCATCGCTATAAACGCGCCCAGGCCGTATAAGGGCCTTACCCACCCCAAACCTTGAATCCTTTCAAACTTGAGCCACCGATAAACTCGCGCAGGATGGAGTTATCGGGAATCAGGTCACTTTCAATCGGCAGAAACCATTCAAGGAAAGCCAGCAACCGTTTGGTTTCGATAAATTCCGGGGTATGCGGCTCAACCTGGCGCAGGAGCGGCTCGGCCAGCGGACGCAGGACGGCCATTTCATAGACCAGAGCCGAGTTGAACATGATGTCGGTATTTTCCTGGTAGGGGAAGATGTGCCGCTTTTCGCCGCGCCGCACCGATTCCCAGCGGTTGATGGTTTGGGTGGCGCTGTAGCCGCGTTCGCGCGCATCGCGCACAATGCGCCGAATCAGGCGCGTGTCGGTGGTTGAGACGCGATTATGCCGGTCGAGGTTGAGTTGGGTCAGGGCGGAGGTATAAAGCCGAAAGGATTGGCGCGCCAGCGAAGCGGGAATCAGGCGCGGGTTGAGTCCGTGTATTCCTTCCAAAATAATGATCTGCCCGGGGCGCAGGCGGACGACATCGCCCGCTACGCGCTTTCCGCTTTTGAAGTCGAAACGCGGAACCTGCACTTCTTCGCCCGCCAAAAGGGATTGCAGTTGTTGACCGAGCAAATCCAGGTCGAGTGCGCCAATGGATTCAAAATCAAATTCGCCGTTTTCGTCTTTCGGGGTCTCTTCGCGGTTGACAAAGTAATTGTCCATTTCGAGGGCGAAGGGCGAGAGGCCACGCGCCAGCATTTGAACCGCAAGCCGCCGCGAAAAAGTGGTCTTGCCCGAAGAAGATGGCCCGGCAATTAGCACCAGGCGGGCATCGGGTTGCGTGGATATCTGGTTGGCAATGGCGGCGATATGCTGCTCGTGCAAGGCTTCTGAAACCAGGACCAACTCGCGCGCGCGCCCAGATTGAATGGCATCGTTAAGCGCGCCAACTGAGTCGGTGCCGAGGCGTTCGAGCCAGTTGCCATATTGACGGAAAGCCGCCAATAATTTGGGGAAATCCTCCATCGGCGAGAAGTCGGTGGGGTTGTGGCGGCGCGGAAAGCGCAGGGTGAATCCATCCCCAGAATCAACCAACCGAAACCATTGAAGATAGCCGCTGGTAGGAACCATGTAGCCGTGATGATAATCAAGATGTTCACCCAGGCGGTACAGGGTAACATACGGCTTGCGGCGATGGGCGAAGAGGCGCACTTTATCGCCATACCCTTTTGCCTGGAAATGAGTTACCGCTTCTTCAAGGGTCACCTCCTGGCGCGTAAATGGCAAATCGGCTTTCACCAGGCGGCGCATTTCGGTTTCCAGGGCCGAGAGTTCAGCGACAGAGAGCGGCGCGCGTCCATGCACGTGGCAGTAATAACCACCGGAGGCCACCGAGTGGTCAATCAGCAAGACGGCATCAGGAAAGAGGGACGAAAAAGCCGCTTCCAGCAGGAAGGTTAGCGAGCGACGGTAAATGCGAGAGCCATCCGCATCGGCCATTGTGACTGGTTCGAGGCGCGATTCCATCTTGATTGGGTAAGTCAGTTCGTGCAAATCGCCGTTGATCACCGCGCCGACAATCGGGGCAGGGAAATCGCGCCGAATGGTCTGCAAGAACTCTTCGGCGCTCGCGCCGCGCGGCCCTTCCAGCGTGCGGCCATCGGCCAGGTGAATTTGAATGAGAGGATTGGGTTGGGTAAGCATGATATTTTTCATGTTTTTTTTATACCACATCTCCTGATACCTGAAAATCGTCCGGGAATGCGCTGGCAGGGCTTTCTTAAAGTCGCTTAATAGCCCCTCACCCCGGCCCTCTCCCGGTGGGAGATGGAGAAATGCTCCCTTCTCCCACCGGGAGAAGGGTTGGGGATGAGGGAGAAAGGCCGACTTTAAGAAAAGCCTGAATGCGCTGGCGTGTTATATAATAACGACCAAAATCAACTCAGGATGCCCCGATGAATCATCTCCCCAATCTCTCTGCCCGCCTGCGCGCCGAACTAACCGAAAATATTCTGCCTTTCTGGATGAAGCACCTGCCTGACCGAAAAAACGGTGGTTTCTATGGCGCTATCTCAAACAACCTGAAAGTATCAGAATCCGCGCCGCGTTCGGCCATTCTCTGCGCCCGCATCCTGTGGACATTTTCAACCGCCTATCGCGTATTTGCCCATCCTGATTACCGCCAAATGGCCGATTATGCCTATGAAGCCCTTACCCGTCTGTTTTGGGATCAAGACTTCGGCGGCGTGTACTGGAGCCTGCAAGCAGACGGCCAACCGCTCGATTCGCGCAAGCATCATTACGCCCAGGCCTTTGCCATCTATGGCTTGAGCGAGTATTTTCGCGCAACCCAACATGAACCCGCCAGAGAACTGGCCTGTGAATTGTTCACTCTGCTTGAGCAACATGCCTTTGAGCCGGTTTATGGCGGCTATATCGAGGGCAGCAACCGTCAATGGGGCCCGCTCGAAGACATGCGCCTGAGCGACAAAGACCTGAACTGCCGCAAATCGATGAATACCCTGCTGCACATCCTGGAGGCCTACACCAACCTTTTAAGAATTTGGGATGACCCCCGTCTGCGTCAGCAACACCGCGCCCTGCTCGAAGTTTTTAACGACAGCGTTTACGATACCGAAACCGGGCACTTGCGTCTGTTCTTCGATGACGACTGGAACTCACTCCAGCCGCTGGACTCCTACTCCTACGGACACGACATTGAAGCCAGTTGGCTCCTCTGGGAAGCCGCCCAAATGCACCCCGACCCGGCCCTGCGCGAAAAAATCCGCCCTGCCGTTATCGGCCTGGCGGAATCGGTTTACGGCGAAGGCCGCGATTCAGACGGAAGTTTATTCTACGAAGGC
>DAOUML010000248.1:0-6645 GCA_034411635.1 Anaerolineales bacterium | reverse complement strand
TTTTAGCCGACTTTCATGAACTGAGGCAGGGATTTATCCCGCCGGGTACGGTCAGTAAGGCGGCTGGCTGACAAGTGGATTTTAGATTTGGAATTGCTGGTGTGTTTCATTTCAATTGGAAAAATGAGACCTGACCAGAGCAGTCTGAACGGGCAGGCGTGGCGGGCCTAGACGAAAACAAAGGAATGAGTAATCGCTCGTGCTTGTCTGGCGCAAACGATGTTGACCTGTTTTATGAACGTGGAGGCACTATGCTTTCAAGCGAGACTTGTAAAGCCTTGGCGATAGCGGCTAGAACGTCAAGTGAACCTATGCGTTTATTCGTTTCGAGTTGGGATAAATACGGCACACTAATACCAGCCTTTTCCGCTGTTTCTTGCTGAGACAGTCTTCGATATTCGCGCCAAACTTTAATAGCATTTTCGCCATCAAGAATAGCATAGACTACCTCGCTTGGAATTAACTCATCATCGCCACGCTCTAAAGCCGCCTTCGCGCTATCGTAATCCTGAACATCCTGCAACATTTCAGCCTTATCTACAAGTTGCAGATAGGTCTCATAAGGCACAACTGCCCATTCTGGTTTGTCACCTTGTTTAATAATCTGTACATTCATTTGTACACCTCGCCCCTGGGGGCAATTTTCATAACAATAATCGTGATTTCATCCTTGTTGATTTCGTAAATCACTCTCCAGTCACCAATTCGCAAGCGATAACCTGGCCTGCCTTGAAGTTTTTTCGCATTTGGAATAGATGCAAAAGGGTCACTGGCAACTTGATTGAGCTTCTCCCGAATGAGTTGAGCCGTACTTCGAGGCATTTTTAGCAGGGCTTTGTAAGCCTGGGTAGTGAAGGTGATTTTATACACACTGCTATTTTAGCATAATGCTAACATTGCATCAAAAGATGTTTGCTTATCGTACAAGTGGCAGGCCAACGGCTGGCATCAACCAGGATTTCCCTGATTTCAAGGACTAAATTTTGCTTCGGTTTTTCGCTTTTCAGGAAACAGCCCACAAGTCACGCTCGTTTCTGTGTTGATGGAAGGCAAACGCAGGTTTTAGCGGCAGATTTTGGCGGGAAAAAGGCTAACCTGTCAGGAGACCGCCTCGAAACTCACCACAGGAACAGATACCCTGACAAAAGCAGCCAGAACGGGCGGGAGTGACGGTCTTGGGCGAAGACGAAGGGTGAGCGCAACCGCCCCGCCGACCATAATTAGGGCCCTGTTAGTCTGAATCATTGTAAAGTGTTAAGCCGCCTTCAGTAACAAACCACAATACACCATTCGGAGTTGAGTATATTGCTGTTGCTGAGTTGCCAGACAGTCCATCTTGAATGGTATAGCGAGTCCATTCGTTATTGAAATACTTGTATACTCCATCATCAACACAAACCCACAAAACTCCATTAGAGGAAAAAACTATACTGTTTCTATAAACCCAGGATTTATCCGGTAAAGATGTAACCAAATCCCAGTTAGTTCCATTAAAACTTTGAAAACCAAGGCCAGTTTGGAGTGTTTGCTGCCCCTCAATTTTCTCACGCATGTCTGATGCTAACCAAATATTGCCGCTAGGGGATATAGTCATGCCTGTTGTCCAAGAATTATAAGGATAAGGCATATCCCACGTCTTCCCATTGAAGCGTAATACTTCGTAAGGTTGAAAGACCCATATTTGCGAATCAGGCGTGACAATTACTTTCTCTGGATTTGAAATGCTCGGATTAGGTGGATAGGTTTCCTGCTGTTGACCATTGTAAAAATTGAAAGTATTTTCTTCATAGTTCAAAGCCCAAAACCCCCCATCTTGAGAAAAATCTATAAACCAATCAATATCTCTATAATCATGTTTTTTCCATTTTTCCCCATCATAAGACAGGATGATATCATCCAGGTATTGAAGAACTCTAATCCAAACAATTCCATCTGAATCAACACTTATGTTTCGCACAACATTGACAGGTAAATCATCATCTTTAGAAAACACCTTCCATTCCTGGCCGTTGAACCTTACAACTCCTGAATGAGTTGCTAACCAAATAATCCCATCTGGACCTTGTGTTAAATCATTGATGTGCATAGATGGCAAGGAACTTTCCACATCAGTTGTACGGAAACTTAACCAATCAGCACCAGTCAAACACGAAATCCCTTGTTCTGTCCCAAAACATATCGTGCCATCAGCCCTGATTGCGATAGAACTTACGTTATTGCTTAGTAACCCACTTTCTTCATCAAACCTATCCCAGTTCATTCCGTCAAATTTTTTTACCCCCAGATTGTAACCAAAGAACCACGTATTACCATTGTCATCAGCAAAAATTTTTACAACAGGGCTGTTATTTGGGCCTTCGAAAGGATATTCCTTCAGCGAACTACCATCATAGGCGAACACTTTGCGAGATAAATATGAATAAATCCAAAGATGATTGCCGCTACTTCCTAAACTATAGTAGGAGAAAGTAAAGTCATCTTGGGTGAGATTTAGTTCCTCAATATAAATTTTCCAATTTTCACCATCATACCTTGAAACGCCGTATTTGATTCCATGTTCTTCTCCAAAAGGTGCGCGAACATTCTTCGTATCTGTGTTCTGACAACAAGGTACACGGGTCTCGAACCACAAATTACCATTGCCATCTTCGACAATACCATTGACGACAACCGAGGCTATTCCATCTTCCAGTAAATAAGTTTTCCATGCTTTTCCATCATATCGGATTGCGCCCGCCCCTCTGGTAGAGAACCAAATGTTTCCTGATTTATCTTGATGAATATCTGTAATCTCCATATAACGAGATAATTCTGGAATTTCATAAATTTCCCACTTCTGCTCTCTCAAGCGAGCGATTTGGCCGTATTGAGTGCCAATCCAAACGCTGCCATCAAGAGCGGGCTGAATGGCTGTCACGTTGTTGGATGGTAGCCCGTTGGCAATGGTATATCTTTCATAGGCTCCAGTATCGAGATTCCAGCGAGTTACCCCACCAACGCTAGCAGCCCATAAATAGCCATTTTGCTCGAAGGCCAAGTCTGTTATTTCGTTAGCGTTTGTATAACTACTCCACCCTGGTGAAAATTTAGCGCCAGATGATGAATATTCTGTGCTGCAAGCAACCGTTCCAAAAACAATTATTGTGAATATCCAGAATTGCCTAATGAATGGATTCACTTAGTTTTGCTCTTTAGATTCAACGTAGGGGCCTAACGAATTAAGGATTGATCCCATAAGAACCTGGGACGCTGTGCCGCTGGGATTAAGAAAGTCGAAAGGAGGGTAACGATGCGCCGCCGAATCTATTCAACGACTTATATCCTCAAACAATTATACCCCCTACCCATTCTCCCCGGCCAGCCGCGCAATCTGCAAGACGCACAGGCGCAAAACGGCTTGTTTTTCGGGCGGCAGGGCGGTTTCTTCGATTTGAGCGATGCGTTCCACATCGTGAATGGCGCGGATGATGCCGACCGGCACTTCGATGCTGCTTTCGGTGATGTTGCTCAATTGCTCCATCGCGCCGACCAGGAATTGGCGCATTTCATCGTCCACGCGCGAGGAGCGCAGGAAACCGGCCAGGGCCGAGGGCAGGCGTCCGCCGCCGGGGGCCGGGCGCAGGGTCTGTCCGCCGGGGCGGGCGGCGGAGAAGGCGTGCAGGGCAGTCGCCAGTTCGGTGAAACTCTGCACACGCTGGTCAATCGAAGCGCCCATCAAGTCCCAAATCGTCGCGCGCCAGTAGCGCACCTGTTCGGGCATGTCGAGCAGGCGGCGGACTTCGGCTTGCCAGGCCGAATCGATTTTCCCGTTGGATTTTGTGAACATGCCCTCGAAGTCGCTGTTGAACAGGTCGGCTTGCAGCAGGACGGCCAGGTCGGGGCGCAGGGCGGGCAGCAGGTCAGGCAGGAAGACGCCGTTTTGGAAGAAATCGCTGACGTTCAGGCCGTGCCGGCGCAGGAGTTCCTGCTGGAAGAGCGGCAGGAAGCGCAGCATGGCGTCGTGGTCTTCGCGCAGGGCAACGAAGGAGGCGTGTCCCGCCGGGAAAGCGGTCTCGATGCGGCGGGTGACTTCGCCGCGCCAGTCCTGGTACAGGCGCAGGGTGCTCAGGATGTCATAAACCGGCAGGCGCGGCAGGATGCGTTCGGCAATCAGGCTTTCGCGCTCGGCCTCGGGGAAATTCTTCTGGGCGTAATATTCCAGGGCGCGGAACAGGCCGGTGGTCAGTTGGTTGACGCCCAAAATGGAGGTCTGGGCCTGGTTATGGGAGATGGCCCGCAACATGCTGCCCTGCTTCGAGAGCGGAATCATCTCAGCCACGCTGGCGACGATTTGCTGGCCGCGGTCGGCGCCTGAGGCGGCCCGCCGCCGCGAGGTGGGACGGTCGCGCAGTTGCGGAATCGAGCGCCCGATGAAATACGAGACGATGTGCAGGCCAAAAACGTCCTCCGGCCTGCCGAACAGGATGTGGCGGAAGTGTTCGGTCAGTTCGTCGAGGAAACCTTCGTAGAGCGGCTCGCTCAAGCCCATCGTCAGGCGTTCCATCTCCTGCGCGCCGCGTCCCTTCAGTCCCAGGCGGCTCTCGGTCAGCGTTTCGGCGGCGCGTAAAAGGTGCTGGCGGTGGCTGTGCTGCGATTCGCGCAGGTGATAGAGCAGGTTGGCCAGGTGACGCACCGGCAGGAAGCGCATGTGTTCGGAAATGCTGCTTTGCAGGGTGCGCAGGTCACCGCCCAGGAAGACCCCCTGCAAGGGCGTGACGGCATAAGCGGTGCTGCGCTGGGCGGCCGGCGGCAGATTCCTGGCGAGTCGTTTGCGCTGGGCGGGGCGGTCAAGGTCGATGAAGGCCGGTTTCCCGGCGACGTGCGAGTAGTACCCACCCTGACGCTGCATGGGTTCGCCGCTGCCCAGTTTCAGGCGGATGGATTCGGCCAGTCCGTGTTCGGCCAGCCAGGTCTGCACCCGGTATTTGGCCTTGATGTACTGAAACGCGCCGTTGGCCTGGCTGATTTGCTGACTCAAATCGGAACCAGCGATAAAGACTTCGGCCAGGATTTCGGACAGGCGGTTTTGCGGGGTCTGGTCGGTGTGGCGGCTTTGGGTGGCGTAATCCCAGATTCGGTCGAGGTAGTCCGGGATGGCGGTGACGGATTCGATATCTTCAAAAAGCGGAATCAGCCAGATGGACGGCAAATCGACCCCGGCATACTCGCGCCGGAACTGCTCGGCCTGAGCCGACATCTTGCGGTCAAGGGCGACCAGCGCTTCGGGCCGGGTCGACATGCTGATTTGCAGGGCCAGCGTCAGGCCGGGATTGCCGTATTTGCCCGCGATGGCGTTGATTTCGTGCATGTTGAAGGCGGTCGTCTCGATGGCGAATTGCTCGCGCGAGGTAATCATGCCCTGGTGAATGCGCGGGGTGATGACGATGCGCTGTAAAATATCACGGTAGTTGACGGCGGCGCGCAGCAGCGGTTCGGAGGCGCGGTTGGCCTGGATTTCGGGAAGCAAGGTGTGCAGTTGTTTGCGCAGTTTCTTGTTGAGCGCGAACCAGGTTTCGAGCATGGCCCGGCGCTGGGCGCGCAATTCGCGCATTTTCTGTTCGTAGCGGTCGTTGTGCTGCCACAACACCTGGGCCGGGTCACGGCGCAGGCGCAGGCGGGTTGCCAGGCGTTCGAGCGGGGTGGCATTCAGCGAAAACGGCAGGATGCCGCGATAGCGCTGTTCGAGTTGGTGGGTCAACTGGGTGATTTCGTTTAATAATTGGGTAAAGCGCGCGCTGCGCTCAGGCAGGCGGTCCAACTCGGCCAGCAAATCAGGGTCGACGGGGATGCGCGGGTCGGCGCGGCGCAGCAGGTCGAGGATGTGGGCCATGCGGCGCACGTTTTCCATCACGGCGGCGGCGGCCAGGCGGTGTCCCTGCCCGGAGGGGCGGTTCGAGCCGTCCCAATCGCTCCAGAACGAGAGGAAGGTCGGCAGGCGGGTGTCGCTATCCCGCGCGAACAGGTCGACGTAGGCTTCACCGGCGGTCAGGGCGTCGAAATCGACCAGGATTTCATCGGCTTCGAGCACGGAGTTGATGCTGACGTTCTGGCCCAGGAATTCGCGCAGGAGTTCGTCCGCGGCTTTTTCAACCAGCCCGGGCGCGGGAGGCTGATTCGACACGAGACCGCGCTGGATGGAATCGATGACCATCTCGGCGGCGAGGGAGTATTTCTGGGTGGGGTGAACGGTGCGGTCGTAGGTGCGCCGTTGGAAGGCAGCCTGGCGGCGGGCGAGAGAGTCTTTCATGAACTCACCCTCCAGACGGGCGGCCAGCCACGCGCCATCGGCGGCGGCTTTGCGCATGAGTTCATCGCTAATCAAGGCGCGCTCGTGCAGGCGTTGGCCGAACAGTTCGAGGCGTTCGGGCAGGTAATTTTCGAGGAATTCGGTTCGCAGGCGGGCGCTATCCACCACCGGCAGGGTTGCCAGGGGTTTCAGGGAGGCGGTTTTCTCGAAGTGGCGGGTGATTTGGGCGGCGAGGGAGGCCCAGGCCCTCTCGCTCAATTCCTCACCCCAACCCCTCTCCCGGGGGGAGAGGGGCTTTTTTCCCCCTCTCCCTTCGGGAGAGGGGTTAGGGGTGAGGGCGAACTTCAATTCCTTGCGGT
>DAOUML010000247.1:0-19529 GCA_034411635.1 Anaerolineales bacterium | reverse complement strand
GCAGGTTCCGTGTCTTTGCGGGGAGGGCGGGATTCGAACCCGCGGCGGAGTTTAACGCCCCGCACTCACTTAGCAGGCGAGCCCATTCAGCCACTCTGGCACCTCCCCAATATGAAGTTGTAAAACTGCGTTTCAGATCAAACCCCTGGCGAACTTTCTACCTGAAACTCCCAGCGGAGGGAGTGGGATTCGAACCCACGTAGGTGTTACCCTAACCCATTTTCAAGACGGGCGCTTTCAACCGCTCAGCCATCCCTCCAAGCGGATGGATTTTACCACAAACTTTCCCTATCGCAACCGCAAAATTCATTTGCGCGGGTATAATTCCGGGGCAATGGAAAAATTATCCCAAGATGCCCGTCGCCTGTTTAATCTCCAACTGTCGCAGCGACAATTGGGAATGTTGGTTGTTTATGAACAGCAATTGATCGAGTGGAACGAAAAATTCAACCTGACCGCCATTCGAGAAGTCGATGCTATTCGCGCCAAGCACTTTCTCGATTCCATGTCCTGCGCGCTAGCCTGGAAAGATACTCCACCCCGCTCTCTGGTAGATGTCGGCACTGGGGCAGGGTTTCCGGGTCTCGTACTGAAAATTCTGAATCCTGGCATGGAGTTAACCTTGATTGAATCGGTAGGCAAAAAAGCAACCTTTTGCGCGCACATTGTTAAGACACTTGGCCTGGAAAATGTAGCAGTGCTGACCGCCCGCGCAGAGGATATTGCCCACCACCCTGATCATCGCGAGCGCTACGATTGGGCAATTGCCCGCGCGGTGGCGCACCTACCGGTTTTGAGCGAGTATCTCTTACCACTAACAAAAGTTGGCGGTAAGATGCTGGCCCAAAAAGGCGAAAGCGGCCCGGCTGAGGCACAGGCTTCTGAAAAAGCGTTGAAAATTCTAGGCGGGAGGTTACGGCAGTTGGTCCACGTCACGCTACCGGGGGTGGTGGACGAACGCTACCTGGTTCTTGTAGACAAAGTTGCGGCAACCCCGCCGGCGTATCCACGCAAGGCCGGGATACCGGGTAAAAATCCGCTGTAACCGTTTATTGACAGGATCCGCAATAAAAATTGGGGCGCGGATCAGAGCAGAGCAAACTCTCAGCCGCCTTACTGCAAACGCAACTTGAAAGTGGCGCTACGGTGGGCAGTTACCTATTTTCTCAGAATGTATTTGGGGCGGTGTTTGACTTCTTGAAAAATGTAACCAACATAAACCCCAATAAACCCCAATAAAATCATCACAATCCCGCTGGCAATCAGCATGACCGCCATGAGTGAACTCCAGCCAGGGGCGATATAGACATTCTCCGGTTTTGTGATAAAGATAAATAAGACATATACAATTTGCGTCAACGCCAGCACCAGAAACAGCCCGCCCACGCTCAGGCCAATATAAAGCGGCATAAGCGAAAAGGAGAAAATCGCATCCGATGCCAATCGAATCATTTTCGCCAGTGAGTATTTCGATTCTCCGGCCATGCGCTTTTCTTCGTGATAGGGGAGAATAATGCTTTTGAAACCCATCCAGGCGATCATGCCGCGCAGAAAGCGGTGATATTCAGGCATGGCCTTGAGCGCATTCAGCGCCTGGCGCGAAAGAGCGCGAAAATCAGCGGCCCCAGGTTGGATTTTTGTGCCGCTTACCCGATTAATAAATGCGTAAAACGCCCCAGATGTGACCTGTTTAAATGAAAAACCCGAATGCTGCTCGATGCGCTGTCCCTGTACGATGTCGTACCCCTGGCGCACCAGTTCAATCATTTCACGAATGAGCGCGGGCGGGTGCTGGCCGTCGCCGTCGAGGGAGATAATGATGTCACCCAGAGCGTGGTCCAGTCCGGCGGTCAGGGCTGCCTGGTGTCCAAAGTTGCGGCTGAGGGTAAAGACGCGCACGCGGCTATCCTGCGCGGCCAGGGCCGTCAGTGAAGAATCAGTTCCATCGGCAGAGCCATCGTCCACATAGAGTATCTCAAACTCATAGGGCAGGCCATCGATCACCGCCAAGATTTTGGCATGGGTGGTGTCGATGACGCCAAATTCGTTGTAAACGGGGATGACGAGGGAAATAAGCAGGGAGGTTGATGGGTTCATGGCAAATTCGCGAAATAACATCCCCTACGGGGACAAGTTTTCACGCTATATTTTACCTTTTGGCATAATTCTTCTCCAGCCAGGCGGCATAGCCTTCATCGCCAAGCACCGATTTGACCCAATCTTGGTTATTGAGATACCACTCGACGGTGGCGCGCAGGCCGCTTTCGATGTTGTAGCGCGGCTGCCAGTCCAGTTCAGCGTGGATTTTGGTGATGTCCATGTCGTAACGGCGGTCATGACCGGGGCGGTCTTGAACGTGGGTCATCAGGCGGGCGTGGGGCGCGCCTGCGGGTCGCAGTTCGTCGAGGATGGCGCAGATTTCGCGCACCAGGTCGATGTTATAGGGCTGGTTTCCGCCGCCCACGTTGTAGGTTTCGCCGGTTTTGCCATTTTTGACGACGAGATAAATCGCTTCGCAGTGGTCTTCCACGTACAGCCAGTCGCGGATTTGTTTGCCGTCGCCGTAAATCGGCAGGGCCTTGCCCTGAGCGGCGTTTAACACCATGAGCGGAATGAGTTTTTCGGGGAACTGAAGCGGCCCGTAGTTGTTCGAGCAGTTCGTCAGCGTAACCGGCAGGCCGTAGGTGTGGAAATAAGCGCGGACAAGATGGTCGGATGCGGCTTTGCTGGCCGAATAGGGGGAACGCGGATCGTAGGGAGTGGTCTCAGTGAAGGCCGGGTCTTCGGGCGCGAGCGACCCAAAAACTTCATCGGTGGAAACGTGGTGGAATCGTCGCCCGTTCTTTTCTCCGCCCCATGTGGCGCGGGCGGCTTCGAGCAACGTAAACGTGCCGATGACGTTGGTCTGCACAAAAGCGCCAGGGCCGTGAATGGAGCGGTCGACATGCGATTCGGCGGCGAAGTGGATGACGGTGTCGATGGCGTGTTCGCTCATGATTCGGTTGACCAGTTCCGCATCGCAAATGTCACCTTCGATGAAAGTGTGGCGGGAAGGGTCGGGCAGGTCTTTCAGGTTTTCGAGCGAACCGGCGTAGGTTAACGCATCGAGGTTATAGAGATGGGCTTCGGGTTCGGCCTTAAGCAGGTAACGAACAAAGTTCGCGCCGATGAACCCCGCGCCGCCGGTGATGAGGACGTTTTGCATGAATCGATTCTCCTAAAAGCTGAACTTCTGGATGGTCTCGATGACCCGCGCCTGATCAGTTTCGGTCAGGTCGTTGTAGAAGGGCAGGCGTACCAGTCGCTCGCTAACCGATTCGGTCACCGGACAATCACCAGGTTGGCCGCCAAATTTCGTCCCCATATCTGAAAGGTGCAGGGGCAGGTAGTGAAAGACGGTGTAAATGCCCTGTTCGCGCAGGGTTTGGATGAATCGCTGGCGCGTATCGAGATTGGGTAAAAGCAGGTAATACATGTGATAGGCCTGCTCGACGTGGGCGGGGATAAAGGGTTGCTGGACGCCGTTTTGCGCGGCCCAGGCTTGCAGACCGTTGTGGTAGGTTTGCCAAACGCGCTGGCGGTGAGATTGTATCTTGTCGCGTTGTTCCAACTGTCCATAAAGGAAGGCAGCCAAAACGTCGGAGGGGAGATAGGAGGAGCCGATATCGACCCAGGTGTATTTGTCCACCTGTCCGCGAAAGAAGCGCGAGCGGTTGGTGCCTTTTTCACGAATGATTTCGGCGCGTTCGACCAGGGCGGGCTCATTAATTAACAGCGCGCCGCCTTCGCCGCAAGAAAAATTTTTGGTCTCATGAAAACTTTGCGAAGCGAGTTGCCCAAACGTGCCCAGGAATTTACCACGATATTTGCCGAACAGCCCATGGGCGTTATCTTCCACAACCGGGATGTTGCGCCGGTTGGCAATCGCCATGATTTCATCCATCTCACAGCCAACCCCGGCATAATGCACCGGCACGATGGCGCGGGTGCGCGGGCTGATGACTGCTTCGAGTTTCGTTTCGTCCAGGTTGAGGGTATCGGGGCGCACATCGACAAAAACCGGTTTCGCGCCGCGCAAGACGAAGGCGTTGACGGTTGAGACAAAGGTGAAATCGGGGATGATGACTTCGTCGCCGGGCTGGATGTCGAGCAACAGAGCCGCCATCTCGAGAGCGTGGGTGCAGTTGGTGGTGAGCAGGGCTTTGGGGACCCCAAGTTGCTCTTCGAACAGGGCATGGCACTTTTGGGTGAACGCGCCATCGCCGGAGATGTGTCCGTTGCGAAAGGCTTCGGCGACATAGTCCAGTTCGCGTCCGAGCAGGACGGGGTGGTTGAAATCAATCGCGGTTTGCGACATGGGGCTGGTTCCAAGTGTAGGCGGATGCATCCGGGCCAGTCATAAAGAGCAGGTCAAGGACGCTGACGAATGGGTCGAAAGGCGGATAAAGTTGCGGATATTCAGAGTAATTGTAGTCCATATATTCAAGACTGATGCCAGCCTTATCAAATTTTTCTGATTCGATATAATCGCGCGCCGAGGGACCGCTGATGTAGTGGCTCGCGCCGACTTTTTTGAGTACGTCAATCAATCGGTCTGTTTTTTCGCCGCTGGCGTTGAGTTCGGAAGAGCGCATGAAGCGGGTGTGCTGGATGCCGAGTTCACGCGCCAGGGCGATGGTGGTTTCAATCGTGAAGTCGGCCAGGTAATCGTCGCGGCGCTGGAAAAAGGAGCGCAGGAGCGGTTCGTAGTGCTTGAAATACGGGGCGCGGGCGTAGTTGTGCTGGATGAAAAGCAGGTGTTCTTTGCCCCAATCTTTTTCCCACGAGATGCGAATCTGATTGATAGGGATGTGCTCGGTCTGCGCGCCACTGCTATTAACCGGGATGGTCAGCCATTTTTTGCCGTTCAATGTTTTCAATTGGTTTCGATTGCGCCAGCCGCGCTTATCATACTGGACATCGTCGTAAAAGACGAACAGATCGGCGCGCTGGATTTGGTGAAAAAATCCCCGCCAGGGGATGTAGGAAGGTTGCAGGATAACGCAATTCATGATTTCGACAGGCTCAATCTTCGGCTTATCCCCGGCTGGCAACAATCATACCGGCGATAATCAGTATCATGCCGATAATTTTGGGGGCGGTGATGGCTTCACGGAAAAGCAATGCGCTCAGGGCAAGCACCAGCACGTAAGAAAGCATGGTAAACGGGTAGGCATGGCTTAAATCAAGCGTGCGCAGGGCCAGCCACCAGAAGAGGGAAGCCAGAAACGCTGAGCCATAACTGGCAATAATCCAGGGATTGAGAGCCACGCGTAACATAAACCAAAAACGCTCCATGAGGCCTTCTGGCATGGCTTGAATGACTCCGGCCTGCCATTTGAAAACAACCTGGCCGAAGACGGTGAGTAAAATCATGATGAGGATGTAGATGTATGCGATAGGACACCTCGAGCGTTTTTAGTTCACAGGTTTATACAATCGCCATAAGACGGTTATTCGCAGGCTGAAGCCTGCGGCACATTTTACAGACGAACCAAAATCGTCCAGTCGTACAGGTTGTAATCGTGCAAGAGGGCAACATTGCGCGAAAAGTTACGCTTGCAGTAATCAAAAAAGAACAATGAATCGCCGTAGTACAGGTCCGGGCGCATTCGGTCGGCGTCGGAGTAGGAGGTGAGCATATTAAACGAAAAACCTTTTTTACTCAATCCCGCAATTTTGCCGAGAGTGTCCAAAATGAGCGTCTGCCAGGCTTCAGGATCGGCGGCGAACTTGATGTTGAAAACGCCACAGGCGATGGTGTAATCAGCGGGGGTGAGGTCAGATTCGCGAGTGAAATATTGCCAGTTGACCCCGACGGGTTTTTTCTGGATAGCATGAGTAATCATAGATTCGGAGATGTCAAAACCCTGGTAATCAAACAGATAGCCTTTTTCAAGCATGTATTCGGCAAGCGCGCCGTAGCCGCAGCCGTAATCAATCAGCGAGAAAGGCGTTTCGACGGAGGGCAGTACTTTCATCAACTGGTCAAAACGCACAAATTGTGATTCCGGCGAATTGTAGTCTGCTCCCTGGGGGTTGGGGCCGAGACGGTTGACTTTGTCACTGAAAAATTTTTCGACATCCTGCAACAGGTCGTCATTCGACATGGGGTTTCTCCGATTGGTAGATTTGGCGGACAATGGTATAAGGGCGGTTTTTGGTTTCGGTAAAAATGACCGACAGATAAATGGCAATAACGCCCAAACTGAAGATGGTCAACCCACCCAAGAACCAGATGGAAAGGGCGATGGTGGTAAAACCGCTGGGGGGTGTGCCGATAAAAAGATAAACATATACCGTGTAAAGAAAATACAGGAAAGAAAGCCCTAAGATGATTACCCCCAATGCGGCAATATATAGCAAAGGTTTGTTGCTAAAAGCCGTTATTGCGCGAATGGTAAGTGAAATTTTACGGCGCAAGTTGTAGGTAGTATCAGGCTTGCTGTGCTTGTGAACAGTTACGGGATGCTGTTCAAAGCCGGTAAGCGTCCACAGGCCGCTGATATCCAACTCGCTTTCGCGATGTAATAACAGCGCATCGACATAGCGGCGCGACATCAAGCGGGCCATAAGCAGGTTGGCCGGTATTTTATATGAAGAGAGAGCGTTGAAGGCGCGGTAGTACAGGTCGCCGCTGATGCGTTCAAAAAATCCGCCTTTGCGACTATCTTGTACGCCATAGATAACGTCTGCGGCGGGGTTTTTGTGTAATTCGGTCCAAAACGGCAACACCAGTTCGGGTTCTTCTTCCAGGTCGACATCAATCAGGAAGACCCAATCGCCTTGAGCATAAGCCAGCCCGGTCATGGCGGCTTTATGATGGCCGAAGTTGCGCGAAAGGTCTACCACCCGAACGCGTGAGTCTGATTCGGCCAGGCGAATGGCAATTGGCAAGACATCATCAGGCGAACCGTCATTGACCAGCACGATTTCAAAATTGTCGGTGATCTGGGCGCAGGCCGCGCAAGTGCGCTGATAAAATTGTTGCAGATATGGGGCTGAGTAGTAAAGCGTGGTGACAACAGATAATTTCATTCCCTGGCTCGCTGATAAGAGGTTATGCGCGCGAATTGTACCATTGAGACTGGCTTATTTCTTAAACAAATGCCAGATCGCCAATTCACGATCATGGAAAAGGGTCACGTCGTTGCCGGCGTTGCGCAACAGGGTTTCGAGGAAGTCATGGGATCGGTCATAAACGCTGACGAGCAGGGAGGTGCGCGCGGTCTGGTCTATGCGCGGGTCTTTCATGTCTTGATAGGCGAGCAGGTAGTTGCGCAGGACGGTGTCGGTGTTGCGGCATTCGGTGAAATCAACCAGATAATGGTTCAGGCCATGTTGTTTGCCAAAGGCGTGGGCTTCAATAAAATATTGAATCACTTGCAGGCGGCTGACAGTGCCTGCTGCTTTGAGAATCACATAGCGGCCATCTTCTGAAAGGGATATGGTGTGAGTCATGCGCTTGCTCCGGGTTTTTCTACAATTACCCAGGCGTTGTATTGCTGGGTTTGAATTTCAATTTTGGCCTGTTGCGGCAATAGCGCGGCGATTTCAGCGGGGGCAAGGAAATGGCTGCGCATGAGGGCCAGTTTTTCGGCCAGGGCTATCAATTTTACCGGAAAAGTTCGTATATCAGGCTCTTCAATGACCAGTTTTCCGCCGGGCTTTAGCAGGCGGTATAACTCACGCAGGGTCTGTCCCTGGTGAATAACATGGTGCAGGGCATCGACCATCAGAATGCGCTCGAAGGTTTCGGCGGCAAAGGGCATGCGTTCAGATTGGGCGTTGAGGGCGTTCAGGCCCTTGGCGCGGGCCTGGGCCAGCATTCCGGCAGATATATCGGCGACCAGGATGTCGGTCAGGTAGGGGCGCAGGGCGGCGGCCACCCGTCCGGTTCCGCCGCCGGCGTCGAGCAGGGTTCCGTCGCAGGGCAGGGAAAGCACGTCCAGCATTTTTTGCAGGCGCGAAAAGGGGATGGCGCGGTCGTAGAAGGGGGCGATCCAGTCGAAGTGATGGTTCATGGCGCGCCAGGGTCGCCAACGGTGATGAGCGGGCGAATTTTGTCGAGGGTGGTGGGGCCAATTCCTGATACTTTTAGCAGATCATCAACAATCTGGAAGGGGCCGTTGGCTTCGCGGTAATCAATAATGCGCTGGGCCAAAGATGGGCCAATGCCATTCAACGTATCCAACAAGGCAATATCAGCGGTGTTAATATTGATAAGCGCGCCTTCAAAGGGGGTTGGGGTAAGAAACAGACCACCATCGCCAATGATAAAGGCCGGGGTGGGCAGTTCGCCTGTGCCTGGAATCTGCAATCGCTGGCCGTCTTCGAGGCGGCTGGCAACGTTTACTTCGACGACCAGGGCGGAATCTAAAAATCCGCCGGCGGCTTGTACGGCGTCAATCACGCGGCTATCGGGAGCCAGGGAATAGACGCCGGGGTAACGCACCGCGCCCAAAACATAGACAACGATGGGTTGGGGCGAGACAGTGGGTTGCAGTTCGATGGGCTGGCCGGCTGGGGCGCGGGCGGTTAGAAATACCACCAGAAAGATGAAGACGGCGGCCAAAATGCCCAAAAGGGTACCGATGAAAATATCAACAATCCGTTTCATTGCGATTCTCTTTCCGCGTTGAGGGACATGACCAGAAGTTTGCGCTTGAAGATAAAGAGAAACAAATTCACCAGCCTGCTCAGACGACGGTAATAAGCGGGCATTTCAGCCAATTCAAGAATGCGAAAACCAAATTTTTCATAAAATGGACTCAATGTTGAGTCACAGGTAAGGTAGATGGGGCGGGTGGGTTCATTGGCGAGCAATTGTTTAATCAGGCGGCTGGCAAGGCCGTGTTCGCGATACGGCTCGCGGACGGCAATGGAGGCCAATTCGAGCGTGCCTTCGGGATGGGGTTTGATTTGTCCGCAGCCGGCGAACTGGCCTTCGGGCGTTTCGGCAATGAGAAATCGCCGCCAGTTTAGTCCGCTGGGATTCAGGCGTGATTCGCGGATGAGTTGGCGAATGACGGGGAAATCGGCTTCGGTGGCGGGGCGCAAGGTAAACTCAGCCAAAATAACCTCCAGCAAGCAAGGCAACCAGCGTGAAAATATACCAGTGAATCAGAAATGGGTATAGGAAAGAACGCGTGCGCCAGGCTATCCAACCAAAGGCAAACCCGCCAAAGATGGTGGAAAGCGTCTCAATTTCGGGCTTGCCAATGTGGGCCAGGGCAAAGGGAACTGCTTGCAACCACAGGGCTTCAGGGCCAAATTTGCGCATGTAGGCGAAAAGAATCCAGCCGCGAAACATAAATTCCCAGCCGATGAGTTCCAGAAAAGTATAAGCCGGCAGGGGAATAGGGCCGCTGAGCAGCGAGGCATAATACGTCTGCATGGAGGCATCGCCGCGCAAGAGCAGCCAGAGCAGCAGGGTCATGGCGGCTGAAGCGGCAAAGGTAATCAGTAATCCGGCTTTCCAATCGCCGAGCGTGAATCCGTATTGCGCGGGCGATTCGCGGAAAATCAGGAGAATAACCAGCAGGGGAATAACGAGGTAGAGAAAGACGCGGTCAAGGGGTTTGTAAGGCGTCAGGGTGTAGTAGTGGTCTACCATTAAAAGCAAGGTCGAAAGGATGGTGGTGAGAACGATTTTCCAATCGAAGCGTGGGAAGTTGGTGATTTTTTCCATATCGCAAATTTACCTGAAAAGACTTCCGGCGACAAACAGCGCCGCAAAAACCAGCGAGAGTTGAGCGGTGTAGGCCAGGGCAACATTAAGCGCCGCGCCTTCGGCTTTTTTGAGCAAACGATATAAGGCCCAGGCCTGGGGCAGGGTGATCCAGGTGAGTAAAATCCAGTAGGAGAGCATTCCGCTGAGGGCCAGGAGCAGGGGAACGAGATATGCGCCCAGCAAACAGAGCAGATACTCGGCGCGGATGGCCTGGCGTCCGAGCAAGACGGCCAGGGTGCGTTTGTTGGCGGCGGCATCGGTATCAACATCACGCAGGTTGTTGACGGCGAGAATGTTAACGATCAGCAGGCCAATCGGGACGGCAGAAAGCCAGGCCAGCGGGGTAACAGAGCCAGCCTGCACAAAATACGTTCCGGTAACGGCAGCCAGGCCAAAGAAGAGAAAGACAAACACATCGCCCAGGGCATGATAACCATAAGGGAAGGGGCCGCCGGTATAAGCCAATGCAGCCAGAATGGCCGCGATGCCAATCGCAAGCACCGGCCAGCCTTTATCGAGATAAAGCACCAGGCCAAGCAGGGCGGCCAGGCCAAAAACGACGACAATGCCGGCGCGCATTTCTGAGGGGCGCAGCCAGCCCTGAGCGGTGGCGCGTAAAGGGCCGAGCCGGTCGGGGGTGTCGCTGCCGCGCTCATGGTCAAACAAATCGTTGGCAAAGTTGGCCCCAATTTGCAACAAAATGGCGACAAAGAAAGCGGCGGCGGCGTTGAGCGCATCGAATTGACTATCACGCAGGGCAAGCCCGGTGCCAATCAGAACCGGGGCGGCGGCGGCTGGCAGCGTGCGCGGACGAGCGGCCATAAACCAGGCCGTAAATTTGTTGGGGGATTGTTGCATGGAAAATTTACCTGCCTAAGAAACGAGGATACCAATACCAGAGTAAATCGGCGGCGGGCTTGCCGCGCACCGAACTGGATTTATCGGTCAGGCTAACAGGCGGATAGTAGCCGCGCGCAATGAAGCCACTGACCCAATTGTGCTGTTCCACCGCAATCAACATGGCCTGGTATAAATCGGCCTGGCCTTTTAAGTCAATCGGCACGGCGGGAATATCGGGATTGGTGGGGTTGAGCAGCGTCGAATCGAGGCATGAACCGCCAGCCTGAATACAGCCCTGAGCCGCGCCGCGGGCGGAGGGGTAATCAACGGCAATCACCACCGGCTTGCGGGCCGCCGAGACAAAGGGGAAGACTTCCTCATCCATGCGGCGGTTGGCTTCAGCCAGGTAAGCATCAACATTTTGGCCGTTGGCCGCCAGCGGAGCCGACCAGAGCAGGTAAATGCCATCGAACTGGTCGATAAAGGCCGGGGCGGTTCCCAGGGTGGCGCGATAGGGATGCGCCCAGAGCAATTGCCCGTTAAAACGGGCGCGCGCTTCAACAATGAGATTTCTCCAGCGCGATTCGGCATCTGCCGGGACATCGGAGGGCTGTCCGTTGGCGAGCAGGCCGCCAGTCAAGGACGGGGCGATGGATTCGCCGCCCAGAATCAGCACCCGCGCCCCGGTCTGGGTTGCCAGATCGGCGTGGTAGAGGACAAAAGCGCGGTAACGGCTGAACCAATCTTCCCACCAGGATGAGTTGCGCGGGGCGGTTAACCAGAATTCGGAGACGGTGGGGCGCAAAACAGGCATGGGGTAGAGGGCAACATTCATATTGGCGGCGCGAGCCAGTTGCGTGATTTGGGCATTATCGGCCCAGAGTGGGTTGCGCCCAGAGATTGGGGCAAAGTTGAGGCTCTGATTGATGGTTCGGGCGGTCCAGGTAGGCGTCTGAACAACGATGCTGGTATTGATGGCTTGCAAACCGGTAAAGGTAGCCGGATAATAGGCTTGCCAGGATGGGTGATACTCGCTCGAAAATTCGACCCCAGTCCAAAACCCGGCTGTGCGCGGGCGAATGGGCAGGGCGGTCACAGTGGCCGGGTCACTTTCGGGCAGCCAACTCCAGGCGCGGACGGTATCCTGGCGATTTTCGGTGGTCAGGCTGGTAGAGACGCGGCGGCTCTGGTTGGCGGCGGCAGTTTGCAGATCGCCTGCGGCGGTACATTGGTCGTTACGGCAGTAGCGATAGCCAAAACTCCCCAGCATATACAACGGGCTGGAAAGCCGGTAAACCCAGCGATTGTTGCCCATCGGCCACATGGGAATGGGTTCGGTCCAGCCAAAGGGACTGAATTGGATGGAGACGGTATCTTCAACCGGAGTATTGGCCGGAACGGTGACATTGAAAATAATGGGGGCCGATGGCCCGGCTTGCCAGGTGGCAACGGTATCATTGAAAACAGCATCAGCATCTGGCACGATGAATTGGCGCAATACAAATTTGCCGTTCACATCATGCTCGGCATTCCAGATGCCATCGCCGAGGGTGTATTTGTAGCGGATGTCGGCCCCAATGGGCAGGCGCAGGGTGAGGCTAAAAGAGGTAGCGCTGCCCTGCACCGGGGTTAAGGCAGGCATGCGCGATGCAATGGTGCTTGATCCGCCGCCCAAATCGGCGTAGGTGTTGCCGAGTTGGAGCAGATTGCCCGCCAGACGAACCGGCGCGCCGCTGGGGGTATCCGCAGGAATTTTCAGGTTAAACGTCACTTGCACGGTTGGGGCGGCTTGCAGGGCGAGCGAAGCCGGGGTGGCGGCCCCACCTTGCGCGGTTGCGCCTTGCTGAAAAGGCTTAAAAGCCCCGTCGAGGGCATAGGCCGTGAGCAGGTGCGTGCCAGGCTGAATGCCATCCAGCACATATTGGCCGAGCGAATCGCTCAGGGTAGACACGCCGGCAACGCTGACCATGATGTTAGGGATGGGCTGTCCGTTTTGGGCATTGGTGATGACGCCGCGAATGCGCCCTGTTTCTGCGCCAGAATAGGGCTGGTCATTCCAGGCTGCCAGGACATCCTGCGCTTCACCGGGCGCGCTGGCATGATACAGGCGATAGCGCACCTGTTCGCCCCAGGTAGTGGCTTCCTGGGCCAGGCCGGAGCCTTTGCGCAAATAACGGTATTTGACGATTGACCCAAGCGGGAAGCCCATGTCTACGCTGTAGGTTTGGGCGTCGAGCGGGGTCATTTTGTATAGTTGGGGATTGAAGGGCAGGCCGGTGACTTCATCCAGAACCGTTAGATAGAGTTCTTCACCGGCTGGAATGGGAGCAGGCAGGCGGACGGTGAATTTGACCTGCGCAAGAGCGGTTGGGTTGGGTTGGGGCGATGTTCCGGTTGCGTCGCCGGGGGTTGGGTTGGAATCCCAGGCAAAAGGCCATTCAAACGAGGACCAATCGACGAGCGAGAACTGACAGGCCAGGCTGGGAAGCGCAAAAACGAGGGCCAGCAAAACCAGCCAGCGGTGCATGGTTGGGATTTTCATGGTTTCTTCTCTCTTCTACCCTGCTGTTCGGCGTTTTGCAGGGGTTTTCCTTATGTTATCGCATTTTCAGGCGAGATGAAATGTCAGATTCGTCGTATCTTCTCAAAAAAACGGGGAAAACGTCCCGAAGGTTGGCCTAAAAAGCCTAGTTAAGCCGCTCAAGCCTTCGGGACGGTGCTTTTCTCTCCGAAGTAATGAGAAGATACGATTCGTCAGCAATGCGTCAGGCATAGCGGGCGAGAATGGCTTTTACCTGATGAAAATATCCCGCCCCAAACAAGTTAAGATGATTGAGCAGGTGATACAGGTTATACAGTTCAAAACGGGCGCGATAACCGGAGGCTAGCGGGCGCGTTGACTGGTAGGCATCATAAAATTCAGGCGGCAGGCTGCCAAAAAGATGCGCCATGGCAAGATCGGCTTCGGCCCAGCCGTAGTAGACCGCCGGGTCAATCAGGCAGGCCAATCCGCCGGGGCCGGCGTGGATGTTGCCGCTCCACAGGTCGCCGTGCAGCAGGCTGGCCGGTTGAGCCGGGATAAGTTCGGGCAGTTGCTGACATAACCGTTCAATTTGGCGGATTTCAGCGTTGGAGAAGTAGCGGTTATCGCGGGCCAGGACTGCCTGGAACATCAGACGATGTTCGGCGAAGAAGGCGAATCCGTCTGATTGGGGGGTGTTGGGCTGGGGGGTGGCGCCGATGTAATTATCAGCGTGGAACCCGAATTGGGGCGCGGTGTGCAGGTGCAGGGTGGCGAGTTCCGCGCCGAAAACTTGCCAGCGGCGAGAATGCGCGGGTTCGGGCGTCAGGTATTCGAGTAGGAGAAAGTTTGCGTCTTCCAAATAAACCAGCGGCACGCGCGGCGCGCCCTGGGGTTGGGCCAGTTCGCGCAAGCCGTCGGCTTCGCGGGGGAACATATCGGTCGGGGCGGCGTGGTTTTGTTTGAGAAAAAGTTGCGGGCCGTCGCTGGTGGCGAGCAGGCGGGCATCATTGATGCAGCCGCCGCCCACAGGGCGCGCTGTGGTGATTTTTCCCCAGCCTTGTTGGGCAATGAAGTTGGTGAGTTGGGTGGGAAACATTTAACGCCGGGGTAGGCGCTCAAGCCAACCACGGCAGGAGCGTTCAATCATTTGGTAGGCAGATTCAAAATCGTTCAGGTCGCCGTAGTAGGGATCGGGGACTTCGAGGTTGCCACGCGCGAGCGGGTCGGCGGCGCGCAGCAGGTGGATTTTTTCGCGGGCCGGGCCGTTGGCGGCCATGCGCCGCAAGCCGTCGTAAATATCTTCGTCGAGGGCCAGAATCAGGTCGAACCGGTCGAGGTCGCGGGGGCGGAATTGCTGGGCGGTGCTATCCAGAGTGACGCCGTGCTGACGGGCGACGATTTGCGAGCGGCTATCGGGGTTTTCGCCAGCGTGCCAGCCGCCCAGCCCCGCCGATTCGATATGGAATTCATGCGCTCGCCCGGCTTCGTGGACGAGTTTTTTGAAAATCCCTTCAGCCAGCGGGCTGCGGCAGATGTTTCCGAGACAAACGAAGGTGACGGCGTAGGGTTGAGGGGAGGTCATTGGGGGGCCTTTTTGATAAATTTTGAGGCTGTTGTTGCCACGAGCAATTTTATTTTACCATCCCCAACCCTGAGAAAACACAACCGCAAGCGTTGTGATTGTGCGCCAAAATCCGTGGCGAATGGAAGATCGATTTAAGGAGGGCAGTCCAATTGTTCCAAGAGACCGTCGGGTTGTGAATGCCGCTGGCTGGCGCGCTGCCAAGCCGCGCAGAAAGGTTTGCGCAGGAAGGGTCGCTGCGCCAGGGCCTGGCGAGTTCTTTCGGCGGCGTGTTCGAATTGTCCCAGCGATGCGCCGGCTTCGACAAAAGGCAGCCATTCCAACGGGTCGGATGGAGAAAGGCCGGCGGTGATGGCCTGCTCATCAAGACCGGCGATGGCTGCCCAATCTTGCTGTTGGCGGGCCAGTTCGGCGCGAGCGTAGTAATAGCACCAGCCATGCGCAGGTTCGGGGCCCAAAAGAGACTCTGCTATCGCGTAGCGCGTTGAGGCGGATGGGGGGGCAGATTGTGCCTGGATGTTATCCAAATTGGAGAGCGTAATGGCCTGCCGCATTCGCTCAGACAGATTTGGGTAGGCTTCTTGATCTTCTAGGGACAGGATGCGCACACAACCGCGCAAGGGAGCCTGAAAGGCGATGGACTGCGAGGCGTTGCCGCTAAAATGAGCAGGACGATAGGCAAATTCGATGGGGGTATCTGGCTCTATGCTTCCTGGATTTTGACGCATATCAACACCGAAGATGAGGTAAGGAATTTGACGGTCTTGCAGGTTTGGGGCGTACATCCAGTTGAGAGCGGCGGTCAGGTGATAGTCGGTTTGATGATCAAATTCTGTTGTGTCGGTGAAAAGGATCGTGCCAGGCTGAAGGGCGGGTATGCGCCAGATGAGTTGCCAATAGACATCGCGTTGGCGTTCCCAATCGCGACGATAGAGATTGGCATTATAAAATTGCTGTCCTACGCCGAGGGCAACCAGCAGACTGATGAGAATGATCTGCTTGCGGTGATTGCGGGTGACGAGTTCAACCAGACCAACGGCCAGCAGGCTGGCGGCGATGATCATGGAGATGGTGAAGCGATCATGGCTGGATTGCAAGGTGAGAGGCAGCCCGGCGGCCCAGGAGGGAATGCGACCCATGACGATGCCGATCAGACCGATCAGGATGATTGCAACAGATTCGGCGCGAGACCTGGCTGCTGATTCTTTCTCTATAGAAAGATGGGTAAGATAAAAGATCAGGGCGAGGAAAGTGATTACGATTAAGGCAAGGCTGAATAGGGCTGAGGGAGAAGGAAAGGTTTGGGATAACAGTGGCAGAATTTGAGCGTAGGCAAAAAATCCGGCTTTGTAAATGGAATCGGCGGCGGCGGTGATGAAACCGACTAAAAGGTTGGCGGCCGGGGCTTCGACATCCACAGCAACATCGTAATTGGCGTAAATGCCAGAACGGTAGAAGAAAATTAACCAGCCTACGTTAAGCGACCAGACGAGAAGGTAGGGAATCCAGAGTTTAAAGGCCTGCCCGATTCGGGCAAACAGCGATGGGGAATTCAGGATGGTGAGTAGAAAGAGAAATCGCAGGGGTTCAATCGTAAGAAAGTATTCGGTTGGAAAAACGCCCAGAAGAAGGAGAAGCAAAGCAATGATTGTGCGCGGCAAAAAGCGGTGAGGGGCATGGATGGCCCAGCCTGTTGCGCCAAAAGATAAAATGTAAAAAAAGAGGGGAATGAGTTCCTGATTGATGTGCGTAAAGGCAACCCAATGTTGAGAGTAAGCCGGGTAAACCAGAAAAATAAGCGCAGCAAAGAGATTTTGGCGTGGTCGATTGGGCCAAAGGTTCGTGAAAGACCACCAGAAAGCCAGGGTAAGCCCGAAGCGGATGATCAAGGCGAAGATTTGCCAGGCCAGCGGGCTTTCGGGAAGCAGACTGGTGGTAACGTAGAAAATAGGCCCCAGAAAAGGGCGCACACGCAGAAAAGAATGCAAAAAACTTTCCGGGCCAAAAAAATGAGCGCCCCAGGCAAAGGGCCAGTCATCCCAATAAAAGCCGGTACGGGTGAGCAGCAAGCCGTAAGACAGGATGATTAATAGCGCAAAAGCAAGCGGAATGGTTTTGGGGGAAATTTGGAATCGGTTATGTGGCATAAAAGAGAATATAAATCCTGTTTGGTATTTTACCATCCGACCCCCTGACAAAAAAACAAAATGCCGCTATAATCGGGGCCACTTAAGGTAGTTTAGACAATGTCCTTTATTTCCATGCCCACCACCACTATGATGACCATGACTCTGCATCAAGAGCCATTGCTTCGTGCTACCGGTGGACGGGACTGACAGACCTACCCACGCAAAGACAAAACGCGGAGCAACGGCTCCGCGTTTTTTGTTAATAGGGTTCATTAGGATTTGCCGTGAAGCGTGCCGTATTTTGGGTATGAGTGGGCGTACGCCCACTCATACCCAAAATACGGGGGCTTACCACAAAGATTCCCAAAGAACTTATTTAATCCAGGAGAAATCATCATGCAAAAAACGCTCGTACTCAAATTCGGCGGCACATCGGTAGGCAGCGCCAAAGCCATCCGCCAGATTATCGCCATTGCGCGCAAGGCCAAAGCCGAATGGCAACATGTCGCCATTGTGGTTTCGGCCATGAGCGGTGTCACCGACGCCCTGCTCAACGGGGCCGCTTCTGCCGTAGGCGGGGATGAGTACATCGCCGAGGAAACCGCCGCCGACCTGCTCCAGAAGCACTTCGAGGCCCTCGACAACCTGGCCCCCCAAGCCGACGACGTGCGCGATTTTATCGAAGGCTGCCTGAACGAGTATGTCACCCTGGCGCACGCCATGCGGGTTTTGGGCGAAGCCTCGCCGCGCGCGCTCGATGCCATCGCATCGCTGGGCGAACGGATGAGCGCGCCGCTGGTTTCTGCCGCCCTGCGCAATGCCGGAATCGCTTCCGAAAGCGTGGACGCGCGTAACGTGGTGCGCACCGACAGTGTTTTCCAATCTGCCGTGCCAGATTTCGAGGCTACCACCCGCAACGCCCAGCGCGTGGTTTGGCCCTTGTTCGAGGCCGACAAAGTGCCGGTCATCACCGGCTTCATCGGCGCAGACGCCCAGGGCGTGGTCACTACCTTGGGGCGCGGCGGCAGCGACTTTTCCGGGGCCATCTTCGGGGTGGTGCTGGAGGCAGACGAGGTCTGGATTTACACCGACGTAACCGGCGTGATGACCACCGACCCGCGCATCGACCCGCGCGCCCGAACCATCCCCGAACTGGCCTTCCGCGAAATCTCAGAACTGGCCTTTTACGGCGCGAAAGTCCTGCACCCCAAGGCCATCCGCCCGGTGGTGGAGAAGGGGATTACACTATGGGTCAAAAATACCTTTGCCCCCGACCTGGCCGGGACACGCATCGTGGCCGATGGCCTGGCGCAGTTGGGCAACATTCGCGCGGTGACGGCCTTCAAGGGTCAGAGCATCATCACAGTGGAGGGGCGCGGTATGATTGGCATTCCCGGTATCGCGGCGCGCACCTTTGGGGCGGTGGCGCGTGAGAACACCAGCATAGTGATGATTTCGCAGGCATCCTCCGAGCAAAGCATCTGTTTCGTCGTGCCGAACAATACCGCCGGGGCGGTGGTAAAGGCCCTTGAAAGCGAATTTCGCCTGGAACTGAACCGGCGCGACATCGACAGCATCCAAAAATCTGGCGAAACGGCCATCATCACCATCGTCGGGGCCGGAATGCGCGCCACGCCCGGTTTGGCGGGCAAAATCTTCACTGCCACCGGCAACGCCGGGGTAAATGTCATCGCCATCGCCCAGGGGTCGTCGGAGTGCAGCATCAGTCTGGTGGTCGATTCGGTAGACGCGCAGAAGGCGGTGCTGGCGGTGCATGAGTTGATTGTAAACACAAGCCCTGAGCGGAGCGACGAGCGATAGCGAGGAGCGCAGTCGAAGGGCGGGTTGCGGAGGCGACCCGTTCTAACGAGGAGCGCAGTCGAAGGGCGGGTTGCGGAGGCGGCCCGTTCTAACGAGGAGCGCAGTCGAAGGGAGATTTCCGCGCGAATCGTCCTTCGACTGCGGCTTCGCAAAGGGCGCTCAGCCTCCGCTCAGGACTTGAACACTTAAACATCCCAAGGAGTTATTATCATGTCACAAAAAATCAAAGTCGCCATTCTCGGCGCAACCGGGGCCGTTGGGCAGCGGTTTGTGCAATTGCTCGAAAATCACCCCTGGTTTGAAGTCGCCGCGCTAACCGGTTCAGAGCGTTCCATCGGCCAAACCTACGGCGAAGCCTGCCGCTGGGTGCTGCCAGGAAACATCCCCGCCTACGCGCGCGAGATGGTCATCGTCCCTTCCGCGCCCGGGTTCGAGGCCAGCCTGGCCTTCTCGGCCCTGCCCGGCGACCAGGCCAAAGACATCGAGCCGCAACTGGCCGGGGCCGGCTACGCCGTCTGTTCCAACGCCTCCAGCCACCGCATGTGGGACGACGTGCCGCTGCTCATCCCCGAAGTCAACCCCGACCACACCGGTCTCATCGAAATTCAGCGCCAAAAACGCGGCTGGGGCGGGCTGATTGTCACCAACCCGAACTGCACCAGCACCGGCCTGACCATCGCCTTCCGCGCCCTGCATGATGCCTTCGGCATTCGGCGCGCCTTCATCGTTTCGATGCAAGCCCTTTCGGGGGCGGGCTACCCAGGCGTGGCCTCGCTCGACATCCTCGATAACGTCATCCCCTACATCGGCGGCGAGGAGGAAAAGGTCGAAGAAGAACCGCGCAAAATGCTCGGCCAGTTC
>DAOUML010000246.1:0-7999 GCA_034411635.1 Anaerolineales bacterium | reverse complement strand
CTGATAAATCGACGCGGGTTTTGTAGGGTTGTTTGCCGCTGCCTTTGCATTCGCCCCACAGGGCGGCGTCGTTTGCGCCCAGGCTGACCCAGTGCCGGGAATCGGCCAGGCCTTGCCCGGCTTTGAGCGAAGCGGAGTCGGGGGCAAGGGCTTTGACCTGGTCGGCAGAGAGGGTGGACATTGGTAAATTTTAATCCAGTTTTGCGGGTTGGTCGCGGTGATTATTAGACTTTATCGGTAATAGACCAAAGTCTTTTCTTGGACGCGGATTTTAATGGTTTTTCCGCGCAATCCGTGTTCGTCTGCGTCCAAATCTTTATTGCCGATAATGTCTATTGTCAGAAATTCGTATTTATGGCATAGATGCGCGCCAGTCGGATTTGTCTGATCTTGCGGATAGCCGAAGGCGTTATTCTGCGAAACGGGCAATGTGATAAGCGGCTACTGCAAAGGCGATGGCGACGTTGAAGGAGCGCTTTTGTCCGCGCATGGGGATGTAGAGTTTGCGCTGGCAAAGGGACAGGATTTCAGGGTCGACGCCGCAGACTTCGCTGCCGAGGATGAGCGCGGTTTTTGCGGGGATTTCTCTGATCTGAGCGAGGGGGACGGCGTCGTTGGTGAGTTCGAGGGCGAAGAGCGTGTAGCCAATCTGGTGAAGTTCTTGCGCGGTTTGCAGGGCGTTGGGGTGGTATTGCCAGGGCAGGCTGGTTTCGGCGCCGAGGGAGGTCTTTTTGACGGCGTCATTTTCGGGGGTGGGGGTGATTCCGCACAGGTATAGGCCGCTGAAACCGAATCCGTCGGCGGTGCGGAAGATGGCGCCCACATTCCAGGCGGAGCGGATGTTGTCGAGCAGGGCGAGGGGCCCGGGGCGCGAAGCCGCTCCGCGCTCTTTGGCAGATTCACGCTGAAGGGGGTATTCAGCGATTTTAACGGTCTCATCCAGGCAGCGTGGACATCTTCCTTTTTGTCCTTCTGTAAGAGGAAATCGCAGGCCGCAGGAGGGGTTGTTGCATTGTCTTATCTGGTAGAATGAGGGGCTCATGTTTGTATTAAAACACATTTTTGTAGTTGTACTGCCGCTTTGTTGCGGCGAACCATGATGGAGAAAACCTTGTTCGAATTACCTGTTGATGACCTGGGGCGCGCGCGCCCATTGTTTCGCAAAATGGACATGCACCTGGCTTTGCAGGCCTTGTTGGCTGGAGAGGTGGATGCGCCGGTGTATGTGGATGATACCGCCCACCCGCGCCTGGCCTTGACGAGAATCCAATCGCGCATTTACCTGGCCGGCAAGCCGGGCAATCACCGCGAGGCGCAGGCGGCCCGCAAAATTTTCCTGGGGGTGCTGATGCGTGAGGCTTTGCGCGAGGAGCGCGAGGATTATGTGCTGTTTGCCCCGGATGATTCCTGGTTGCCGTTTGTGGCTTTGATTCTGCCAGATCGCCAGCCACACCCACGCGCCATGCAGTATTATGCGTATAAACAATCGAATGCCGATTGGCGCGTTATGCAGCCGGATGATATGCAGGTGCGCGAGGTGAATGCCGCGCTGCTGGCTGAATCCTGGCAGAATCTCGATTTTTTGACCGATGAGATGGTTTCGGAGCGGCCCAGCGTGGAGGCTTTTTTGGCGAAGAGTTTTGGCGTTTGCCTGACTCGCGGCGATGAGATTTTGGGCTGGTGCCTTTCGGAATACAATACCCATCATCGCTGCGAGGTGGGCATTGCGGTGCGCCCCGATGCGCGCAAGCGCGGCCTGGCAACAATGCTGGCGCTGGCCTTTGTTGAGATGGCCCAGGCGCGTGGCGTGGCTCGCGTGGGCTGGCATTGCGATGCGCGTAACATCGCTTCGGGCAAAACGGCGCTCAAGGCCGGTTTTGAGCATGTCACCGATTACGGTTCGTATCTTGGCGCGTTCGACCCGGCCATGAATTGGAGCCTGCGCGGTTATTTTTCGCTAATGAATGAAGAATTCGCGGCGGCCCTGGGTTATTACGAGAAGTCGCTGGGCCTGCCCGATACCCCGGCCTGGTCTTATTTTGGGGCTGGCTGCGCCGCCGCCATGCTTGGCGAAACTGAGCGCGCCCTGGCTCATTTGGCAAAGGTGGTTGAGCATGGCGACGAAGACGCGGAAAGCCTGCGGACGAATCGCTTTTTGAGTGGTTTGCGCGAGAATGCGCAGTTTAAGATTTTGCTTCAAAAATTGGAAGAACAGGAGCAGTAAACTGGTTTATGATTCGACTGCTCGCCATCGACCTGGATGGCACTCTTCTCAACCCGCAACAACAAATCAGCCCGGCAGACCGCCGGGCGATTGAATCGGCCCGGGCGGCGGGGGTTACAACCTTGATTGTGACCGGGCGCGGAAAGCGCGGCGTGGCAATGAGCCTCGACCTGCTGGGCATGGATTTGCCGCATATCTGTTCGGCGGGCGCGCTTATTCGTCAGGGCCGCGAGTCTGTGCCGCTTTCGGCGCGCACTTTTCATGCGCCAGAAGAACTGCGGCATGTGATAGCGTTTGTCTGCGAGCATGGCCTGGGCCTGGTGGCAGACGCGCCGGGGACTCACCTGTGGTTTGGGCCGGATACGCTTTTTGAAGCCCTCGACCCGCTGACGGCTGAATCCGCTTTGGAGGCGCGCACGTTCGACCCGCTGCTTGATTTCGATCAGCCCTTGCTTAAAGCCACGCTGGTAACGCCCCCGGCCCTGATGCCGCGCGCCGAAACCCTGATTTCTGCTCGCTGCCCATCACTACACCAAACCGTAGCCGGAGAGCGTTATATCGACCTGACCGCAAGGGGAGTCGATAAAGGCTCCGCGCTGGCGATTTATGCCGGGGCAATGGGTTTTGCCCGCCATGAAATTGCCGCCATTGGTGATCAGTTGATAGATATTCCGATGCTAAAGTTTGCCGGTCTTTCGGCGGCAATGGGCAATGCCCGCGCCGAAGTGAAAGCGGCGGCGGAGGTGATTGCGCCGTCGAATGACGAGAATGGGGTGGCCTGGTTTGTGGAGCGGGCTTTGCGTTTGTAACTTTTTCAAGCTCTGCGCATCAAAAATGGATAACTGTTTTTTGTCTCTTTGAGAATTCCCGTTATAAGTTCCCGTATTTTGGGGTGTGAGCGCAAGTGCTTGCGCTCACACCCCAAAATACGGCCTTCTTTCCCCTGAAGAGCACCGGGGCAGGCAGGAAAATATCAGAGAACCTATTTTTTTCGGAGCAACAAGGATATGGAATTTCTTAAAAATTTGTTTGGGCCTGCCATTGAATCGCTGACTGCCTCAAAAGCAAAGGAAAAACTGAAGGCCAGTCAGCGCGCCATCCTGGTTGATGTGCGCGAACCTTATGAATTTAACGCCGCTCATATCGCCGGGGCGAAATCGATTCCGTTGGGAGAACTTTCTGAGCATATTGAAAATCTGCCGAAAAATAAAGAAATCATCGTGATTTGCGCCACCGGCAGCCGCAGCGCTTCGGCGACCAAAATGCTGGCGCGGGCAGGGTATAAGGCTTTTAATGTTTCCGGGGGCATGTTTGCCTGGCAGCGGGCGGGTTTTCCGGTTAAGAAAAAGTAGCCTGGTGGTTTAATTTTTCATCATTGTATTGCTGGTGCTTCCTGAGTAAAATAGGATTAAACGGATAAACATTCCCTGTTTTTTTACCTGAGGATAGGAGGAAGCATGAAGCCCACGCATGGTATATCTCTGGCGATAATTTCTTTGGTTCTTGTCGCTTGTGTTTCTGCCGGGCCGGAGCGCGGCGGGGAAGCGCCAGCGACGGTAGTTCCAACTCCGGCATCAACCAGCACGTCGCCGGCGCCCACGGCGCCTCCTGCCGCAACCCCGGTTTTGCTTGACCCTTGTCTGCTTGGTGTGTGGACGATGGATGTTTATGACTTGAATAATAAATTTCTCGATTTGACTCAATCGCCCATGATGTATGTTATTGCCCCCAGCGTCATGACGATTGAGTTTCGCGATGACCAGTCTTTTGCGCTTGATGGGCAGATAACAATTCGGGGGGACATACCCAATGGCAGCGATTACATGGAACTCAATGGTTATCATCAGGCCAGCGGTTCTTATGCGGCTGATGGCAGGCTTATTTCGGTGATTGCTGCTCAGGATATGATTGATTTTGGCGCATTGCGCGTGTATATAGACGGTCAACTTTCAGAGGGCCCTTTTAATATGGGGCCGCCGCCTGAAGCGATGTTTTCCTTGCCCACTGATGCGGCTTATATTTGTTCGGGCAGTTCGTTGCAAATTACATTTAGCGGCCCGCTTGGCGCGGTGACAGAATCCTGGAGCCGCTAAAACCATTTACTCGGCAGCAATTTATTGTCTTTTTGTAACTGCCTACCGTAGCGCGACTTTCAAGTCGCGTTTAGGAGTAAGACAGTGAGAATTTGCTTTTAGGCGACATAAATGTCGCCCTACGAATATCGGTTCGTAGGCAGTTACGTCTTTTTCAAACAGGCTGGGAAATATTTCCCAGCCTGTTTGTGCCAAGTTTCCTTGTGTCCTCCTTCTTACAAGCGCATAATAAGGGCAAGAAACAGGAAGGAGGCTGCAATGAACGAAAATCTGATCGTCAAATTTTGGGGGGTGCGCGGGAGTTATCCCACGCCGGGGCAGGGAACGGTTGCTTTTGGCGGCAATACCGCTTGCGTAGAAATTCGCGCCGGGGCGCACACGGTCATCCTGGATGCCGGGACGGGGATTATTCCGCTGGGGCGCGACCTATCCCGCCGCGCGGCGCAGGATAGGCGGCCAATCGAGGCGGTTTTGCTGTTTAGTCACCTGCACCATGATCATACCCAGGGTTTTCCGTTTTTTGGCCCGGCTTATAACCCGACTTCGCGCCTGCATTTGTTTGGCCCGGGCGCGTCGGAGCAGGCCCTGGCCGATTTGCTGGCCCATAACCAGCAGCCGCCGGCCTTCCCGGTTACGCTGCGCGATATGAACGCTGCCAAAGAAATTCGCTCATTGACCGAAACCGACATCGTTCTGGTTGGCGAAAACGGCGTCTGCCTGGCGCGAAGTGGACAAGAATCGGCTTCCGATTTGGTCATTCGGCTGATGAAATCTTACGCTCACCCGGGCGGAGTCTACATCTATCGCATCGAGTGGCGCGGACAGTCTTTGGTGTATGCCAGCGATACCGAGGGCTACGTCGGCGGCGACCGGCGGCTGATGGCTTTTGCGCGTGGGGCCGATTTGCTCATTCACGATGCCCAGTACGCCGAATCGCACTATCGCGGACAAATGCCCGGCCTGCCTGCCACCCAGGGCTACGGGCACTCGACCCCGCGCATGGCCTGTGAAATGGCGCTCGCTGCCGGGGTGGGGCAGTTGGCCCTTTTCCATCACGACCCGAATTATGACGATGAAGCCCTGCGCGAGATGGAAACCGAAGCGCAGGCCTTGTTCCCGGAATCTTTTTCAGCGCGGGAGGGGATGGAAATTTTGGTCGGCGACCGTAGTGCCGCCTTAAGGCGGTCAGCGGCTGGCTTGCAGGCTAAAGCCTGCGGTACGGCGCGGATGGGGTAAAATCATGCTGACCATGACCACTATTCATAATCAAGATACCCGCAACCTGCTTTCGTTCATCCCGCTCTTTGCCGGGCTGGATAGTTCAGCCTTGAACTGGATTGCCGCCCGTTCCCATCGCTGCGTTTTCAACGCTGGCACGAATATCATTACCGCCGAACAGCCCGGCGAAGCGGTTTATATCATCCTGCATGGCACGGTCAAGATTCACATTGCGCAGGCCGACGGGCGCGATGTGGTACTTTCGATTATCGGCTCCGGCGATACCCTCGGCGAAATGAGTCTGATCGACAGCGCAGGGCGTTCAGCCAGCGCCGTCACGCTCGAAGATTCGCTTTTGTTGTGGATGGATAAATCGACCTTCCAGCAAATCCTGCGCGATTTTCCGCCGGTGGCGCTCAATCTGGTGCGGATTCTCTCGGCGCGGGTGCGGCTGAACAATGAACTCATCCAGGCCCTGGCGGCAATGGACGTTTACGGGCGGGTGGCGCGTCAGTTGCTGGCTTTTGCTGAGAAGTATGGCGAACAGGGCGAGGGTGAAGCGACCTTGATTCCCATCCATCTGACTCAAAGCGACATCGCCGATTTGGTGGGGGCTTCGCGCAAGCGGGTCAATCAGGTGATGGTCTTTTTCCGCGAGCAGGAAATGATTTCGATTCGGGCAGATGGCAAGATTGTGATCCTGAATCGCGCCGGGTTGGCAGGTTATTGCAGGTAGTGAGCGAAAATCACCCCTAATTGGGATGAAATGCTGTTGCGAAGCCTTGCGCGGATGGATATAATTAGGTTGTGTTCGTTCCTATATGATAAGGAGAAAATACTATGCCTCATGTGATTACCAGTCTGTGTTTGCGCGATAGCGGTTGCGTGGAAGTCTGCCCGGTGGAGTGTATTGTGCCAGGCAAGCCGGTTGAAGAGTGGCCGATGTATTATATTGACCCGGATACCTGCATTGACTGCGGCGCGTGCGTCCCTGAATGCCCCTACGAAGCCATTTTCCCCGAAGATGAAGTTCCTTCGGTTTACACGGCCAAAGGCGGCGAGTTTATCAATCGCATTGGTTTGGTCGGTCATTATGAAGGCAGCAACCACCACGGCGATGCGGTTGTGCTTGAGTCTGTCAAGCAGTTGGCAGCCGGCGAAGTGGTCGATTTGAGCGGGGATGTTCAGGTGAATGCCGATTATTTCTCCAGTGGCCCCGGCTATAGCGCCAACGATTAAATCTCATTTTTTTCGATCAAGAAACCCGCCTGAAAAGGCGGGTTTTGTTTTACTTTGCCAATGCCTCGACCCCTGAGACAATATCCAGCAACTCGCTGGTAATTTGTCCCTGGCGCTGGCCGTGATATTCGGTATTGAGTTCCGCCAGGCGTTCATCGATGTTTTTCTCGGCGGCTTGCATGGTCATCAAGCGGCTGGCGTTTTCACTGGTCAGCGATTCGGCGTAGGCGCGGTAAAGTTGCGAGAACAGGAATTGTCCGAGCAGGGCCGAGAGCAGTTGCGGACTCGGCATGGTATAGGTCGGCAGGCTGCGCGAATCGCTTTCTTTGGGTTTTGAGTCGCGGAACAGGCTCATATCGACCGGCATGAGTTGGACGCGGGTCGGCTGGTAGGCCGCGCCGGAGGTCGGGCGGTTGTAATACAGGATGACCTTGCGTGTCGATTTGCGCGCCATGATTGCTTCGATTTCGAGAAGGAGTGACTGTACCGCCGGGTTGATGCCATCGACCGAACTTGGCACGGGGAAAAGTTCCAGAAAGGAACTATCGGCTTCTTGCAAGCGGGCAGCGGCGCGCATTCCAACCACCAGTTGCAGCCGTCGCGTATCCACCTGGTCGCGCAGGGCATACGAGACGATGTTTTCGTTGAACTGTCCGCACATGCCCTGATCTGAGCCGAAGATGACGGCCAACGCGGCATCTTTTGCGCCGCGCTGGAGGTCAAATTCATCTCCCGCCGCGGAGACATCCTGTAGCAGGATGCGCAAACCGTCCCGCACGGTCTGGTCGTAGACGCCGATTGCCTCGACCGAACGCTCGAACTGGCGGATGCTGGCCGCCGAGAGCGTCTTCATCGTGCGGACGATGCCGTGCAGGTCGCGCGCGCTATCGATGCGGCGGCGCAGGGTGTCGAGGGTTTCCATGCGTTAGGGTGCCTTTGCGTCTATTTCGTTTTTCCCCTCACCCCCATCCCCTCTCCCGGTGGGAGAGGGGGGATTGTTGCCAGACGGGGGATTTGTCCCCTCTCCCTTCGGGAGAGGGTTAGGGTGAGGGCGAAAATGCGCCACAGTCTCGCCGATGACTTTTTCCAGGGCTTCCAGGTCTTTTTCGCCCAATTTTTCGCCATTTTCGATGCGTTTGCACAGGTCGGGCAGGGATTCGGTTACGGCGGCGCGGATTTTTGTTTCGACTGCGCCGATTTGCGTCAGTTGCAGGTCGTCGAAATA
>DAOUML010000245.1:0-2574 GCA_034411635.1 Anaerolineales bacterium | reverse complement strand
ATAAATCCCGCCCTACAAAAGGATAAACATGCTTATCACGATTCTTGCCATGGGTTCGCGCGGCGATGTTCAGCCGTATGTTGCTTTGGGCGTGGCGCTGAAAAAGGCGGGCGCGCGGGTGCGGATTGCCACGCTGGAGACTTTCCGCCAGTTTGTGACCGGCTACGGGCTGGAATGTTACCCCATCGAGGGCGATCTGGCCGGGGTGATGAACAGCCCGGTGGCCGATAATGCCCGCAAGGCCGATAATCCGCTCAAACTGGCGCTCAGTTTCAATGAGTTGAAACAGTACGGGCTGGCGCTGCAGGCTGGCCTTTGGGCGGCCTGCCAGGATGCTGACCTGCTGGTTTACCATCCCGGTATGGCGCTGGGCTATTTTGCAGCCCAGGAGCGCGGCATTCCGTCGGTGCTGGGGCTGCCTTTCCCGATGACGCCCACTCGCGCCTACCCGTCGCTGATTTTTTACGATGGGCCGCGCGTGGGCGGGGCTTACAACCTGCTGACCCATAAAATCTTGCAACAGGTTTTCTGGATGGTTTCGAGCGGCAACCTGCGCGATTTCTGGAAGGGTGAATTTGGCCGCCTGCCGGAGGATTTCGGCAATCCTTTTCCGCGCCAGACCCGCGCGACGCACCCGACGGTGGTTTCATGCAGTCCGCATGTTTTCACGCAGGCCGACGATTTTCAGCGGCATGTCCATCATACCGGTTTTTGGTTTTTGGATGAAGAACCCGGCTGGATGCCGCCCGCCGCGCTGACAGATTTTATCGAACGCGGCCCCGCGCCGGTTTACGTCGGATTTGGCAGCATCGGCGACCCGAAGCAGGCCGCCCATACCGCTCGAACCGTGGCCGAAGCCCTGCGGCAGACCGGTCAGCGCGGCATTTTGGCGACCGGCTGGCAGGGCAGTTCAAACGAGCCGCTGCCCGAAAACATTTTTACGCTCGAAAGCGCGCCGCATTCTTGGCTGTTCCCGCGCATGGCGGCGGTCGTCCATCACGGCGGGGCCGGCACAACCGCTGCCGGGCTGCGGGCCGGTGTTCCGGCAGTCGTTATTCCGCATGGGCTCGATCAACCGGCCTGGGCGCGACGGGTGCGCGAGCTGGGCGTAGGAACGAGCCTGGCGCATAAAAAGTTGACTGCTGTGAGTCTGGCAGGTGCGATAGATTTTGTGTTAAAGAGCGAAGTTCGAGAAAAAGCCCGGGCGCTCGGCGAAAAAATCCAGGCGGAGAATGGGGCGGAGGTGGCCGCGAGGATAATCTTGAATGCAGAATGATGAATGCAGAATGCAGAATCAAAATTCATCATTCATCATTCTGCATTCTGCAATTGTAATTTTCCCTTCGTACAACGCCCGTCCGATGATGACTCCTGCCAGCCCGGCATTTTTGACGCGGATGACATCCTCCAGGTTGGAGACGCCGCCTGAAGCGACCACGTTCAACCCGGTAGCGGTTTGCAGTTCCACAGCCGAATCCACGCTGACGCCGCTGCCGACTCCGTCCCGGCGGACATCCGTTAATACGCACCATTCCAGCCCCTGGGCACGAAAGCGCTGCCCGGCTTCGAGCATGGTCAGCGGGGTCGATTCCTGCCAGCCGCGAATCATTACGTTGCCGTCGCGCACGCCGATATCGGCGGCAATCCGTTCCGGGCCATAGCGGGCAATTGCCCAATTGACCAGGGCTGGATTTTGGATGGCGGCGGTGCCGAGGAAAACGCGTGCCACGCCCATTTCGAGTGGGATGCGGATGGTTTCCTCATCCCGGATGCCGCCGCCGAATTCGACCTTTAGGCCGACGGCGAGAATCGCTTCGAGGGCTTTCGGGTTGGCGGAGGCTTCCTCGCCAAACGCGCCGCTCAGGTTGATGACGTGAATCCATTCAGCGCCCTCGTCTTTGAATTTCTCGGCCTGGGCGAGTGGGTCGTCGCCATAGGTGGTCTGTTGGTTCGGGTCGCCCTGGGCGAGGCGGACGATTTTGCCGTTGCGCAGGTCAATGGCTGGGAAGATGGTGAAGGGGGTGTCAGGTGTCATGTTTTCAGGTGTCAGGTGGTGGGTGAAGAGGAAGGCAGGGAAATAGGTAAATAGGGAAACAGGTACGTGTGTACTTGCCTACCTGTCTACTTTGTTAGCGTGCCTTTTGTCGATGGAACACTACTTCGCCTTTCATCTTTCATCGTTGCCGCATCGAGGGCGCGTGCCAGGGCCTTGAACAGGGCTTCGGCTTTGTGATGGTCGTCGCGGCCATACAGGACGCGGGCGTGCAGGTTGCATCTGGCGGTGACGGCGAAACTTTCGAAAAAGTGCGGGAACAGGCTGGTGGGAATCTGTCCAACCGGGGCTTGTCCCCATTCGGCGTCGATGACGCTGTAGGGTCGCCCTGATAAATCGAGTGCGACAAAGGCCAGGGTTTCGTCCATCGGGGCGTAAAAACTCGCCATGCGGGCAATGCCCTTGCGGTCGGCCAAAGCCTGGTCGAAGGCCGAACCGAGCACGAGGGCCACGTCTTCGACGGTGTGGTGTACGTCGATGTGCAGGTCGCCCTGGGCTTTTACTTTCAGGTCGAAGAGTCC
>DAOUML010000244.1:0-3687 GCA_034411635.1 Anaerolineales bacterium | reverse complement strand
TGCTTCAACCGAGTCATCGATGTCGAGGACAGGGCCAACCTGGTTGCGAACCTGAACATTGTCGAGGCGCACGCCGCGGGCGTTGCGGATGAAAAATCCAGCCTGGGACATGCTTGGGATGTCGTCGGCCATTTCCGGGTAGCCTGAATCGGCTTCTTCCGAAATGGAGATGGAAATATCGGTGAAGGAAATGTCTTCGAGCGGCATTTCGGCCAGTCCGTAGAGAAATCCTGCCGCGTGTTTTACCTGGCGGGCCGTGATATGGCTGAAGTGGATATGGCGCAGGCGCGGGGTGGAATCATCGATCAGGCGCGGGTTTTTGTCTGAAACGTCGGTGTTGCCGCGCGCGCCAATGTGATAGTACAGGTTCATGGTGAAGGGGCACAAAACGCCATCCATGATGAGATTTGAAATGCGAATGTCTTCAATCGCGCCGCCGCGCCCGCGACGCGATTTGATGCGGATGCCGCGATCGGTGCCGATAAAGACGCAATTGGAAATGACAACATTTTTGACGCCGCCGCTCATCTCGCTGCCGATAACGACGCCGCCATGGCCGCGCTCAAGGGTGCAGTTGGTGATGGCGATGTCGCGGCAGGGGGCGTAACGTTCGGGGATTTCATGCTCGGTGCCTGATTTGATGGTGATGCAATCATCGCCGACGCTGACGTAGCAATCGGAGATGCGCACCAGGCGGCAGGAATCGGGGTTGATGCCGTCGGTGTTGGGCGAATCAGCCGGGTTGATGATGGTGATGCCGCGAATATTGACGTTGTGGCAATGCACCGGGTTGATGGTCCAACTGGGCGAGTTGATTGCGGTGATGCCTTCAATCAAAACGTTTTCGCAATCGGAAAAACTGATCAGGCGCGGGCGCGGGTGCTGGAGGGTGCCGTCCTTTTTTGCCTGCCACCAAAACGAGCCGTTGCCGTCGACGGTGCCGCGCCCGACGACAGAGACATTGTGGAGATTCTGACCGGCAATCAGCGGGGCATGGGTATCCTGATGACGGCCTTCCCAGCGCAGGTGGACAATCGGGTAATCGGCGGGATTCTGGCTGCCGAGGAGGACAGCGCCGGTATCCAGGTGCAGGCAAATGTTATCGCGCAGGAACAGGCTGCCCGAAAGATAACGCCCGGCAGGGAGGTAGACTGTGCCGCCGCCCTGCCCGGCGCAGGCGTCGATGGCCGATTGGATGGCGGGAGAATCAAGAGTCTGCCCGTCACCGGTTGCGCCATGCAGGCAAACATTGAACGATGCAACGGCAGCCAGGTTCATGCCACTATCTCCGCGTTAATACCCGCGCTTTCAATTTCAAGCGCAGCCAGGATAAAGGGGCCAACGCCTTTGGGGTCATTGGGAATAATTGTTTCGCTGATGTAATAGGCAAAAGAACCATCACGGTATGGCACGCCGCCCAGGCCTGCGCCGCCGCAAACTTTATCGAGGACAAGCAAGCCCTGCGAATCGATTTTGACCAGATTTTGCAACAGTCCGTTATAGCCGCGCTGGGCCGAGAGCAGGTAATCGCGGGCCAGGCAGCCTTTGCGAACGCCTTTGGCAAACGCATAGACAAACATGGCCGAGGCCGAGGCTTCGAGATAGTTACCCTCGCGTTCGGGCAAATCGAGTATCTGGTACCACAAGCCGGTCGCTTCGTCCTGAACGCGGACAATGGCGGCTGCGGTTTGGTCGAGGATATCCACCAGGGCCGAATACCCGGCATGAGATTGGGGCAGGTAATCGAGAATATCAACAATCGCCATGACATACCAGCCAATGGCGCGCCCCCAAAAGTATTTCGAGAGGCCGGTGGCCGGGTCGCACCAGGCTTGTTGTTGGCTTTCGTCCCAGGCGTGGTAGAGCAAACCGGTTTTAGGGTCGCGGGTGTGTTGTTCTATCAGCGTCACCTGGTGAACGACATCGTCGAAGGTTTGCGGTTCATTGAAACGAAGCGCATATTCGCTCATAAAAGGCCCGGCCATGTAAATGCCATCGAGCCACATTTGAAAGGGATAAATTTTCTTGTGCCAAAAACCGCGCGCGTGGTTGCGCGGATGGGTGCGCATTTGCTCGCGCAAGGTTTCGATGGCAATACGATAGCGTTCATCGCCGCTGCGCTCAACCGCGCCAAAGAGCAACTTACCCGAATTGACCCAGTCGATATTGTAGGTCTGCATATCGTAGGTACGGATACTGCCATCCGCCTGGACGAAAGTATCGATCCAGTTGGCGGCAAATTGGCGGTAACGTTGTTCGCCTGTCGCTTCGCCCGCTTTTTGAATGGCAAATACTTGCAACCCATGATCATAGTTCCAAGAAAAATCCTTCGGGGTGTAGCGTTGCAGGGTCGATTCGACCATACGGGAAGACCACGTATTAATTTTTTGCGAAATGAGAGAGTTCATGGCGAATCCCAAAATAATTTTGCGAGCAAGAGCGGTTAAGCGGGGCGGGCCTGGTAACTGGAGGCAGTTTCCACCAGCCGGTTGAAAAGTTCCCAGGAATCGTCGAGGGGCAGGTGATTGCCGGGGTCATTGGCAAAGGCCTGGAAGGCCAGGTCGGTGTCGCCGGTTAAGGCCGCTTCGATGATGAGTTCCTGGTTGGCGCTGTGCTGGTTGATGAGCGGCGCAATCGCAACCGGGAGCGAACCGGCCGCCAAAGGGCGAACAGAATCGCGGCTAAAATGCGCGTTGGTTTCGACAACGGCGCGCAAAGGCATATTGGCGATTTGCCCAATATTTTCCATATTGACATTGGTGACCAAATCGCCCAGCCCCAGCAAGGCTTTAATCATGCCCACGCCTTCTTCTCCTGATGCTTCGAGTTGCAGGGGCGTAAGCCCTTCGATCAGGTTGTGGGTCTTTGGGGGAGCGGCGGCCCAGCGCTCGATGCGATAAGAGACGGGCGTGCGAATAACGCCCCATTTGAATAAAGTTTCGGGGGAGCGGATAAATCCGGGTAAAAATTCAACAAGATGACGGTCGCCTGCGGCGGCAAGGATGCCAAAACGGGCAAATAAATTGAACTTGACCTGATCGGTGCTGTAAAACCAGTTATTGAAGGCTTCCACTTCGGACTGGGTGTAAGTTCGCAGTACGCCCGGTTGTTCGAGATGATGATGCAACAAGTCCAGCAGGTTATGCCCTTGCCAGGCGGCCTTGTCTACCCAGGTGAAGTGGTTGATGCCCAGCACATTGACTTGAATTTGATTGCGGGCAGGAACATCGACTTGCAAATATTGGGCGGCAATGGCGGCCAACATGCGCTGGGTGGAGAAAACTTCATGGCAGCAGCCAAAAACTTTGAGGCCTGGAACCACGCGGGTTAATGTCCGCGTGCAAATTGACATCGGGTTGGTGTAATTGATGACCCAGGCGTTTGGCGCGTAAGTTGCCAGGGCCTCGGCAAAACCTTTGTAAATGGCGGCAGACCGAAGTCCGCGCGCAAGACCAGCCGCCCCTACCGTATCGCCGACGGGGTAGTAAAGTCCGTAGGATTCGCACAGGGCGATTTCGTCACGCATTAATTCCAGCGAACCCGGCTGGATGGAGATGACGACAAAATTGGCGTCTTGCAGGGCTTCCCTCAGGCTGGCGACGGCGACATAATGCCACTTCGAGACGACGCCAGGCTGCGATTGCATCCAATTGCCTAATTTTTGGTTGAGGCGGGCGGAATCGAGGT
>DAOUML010000243.1:0-17524 GCA_034411635.1 Anaerolineales bacterium | reverse complement strand
TGTAACGCGGGCTTTGCACAGCACTCCGTAGCCTGCGATTCGCCGCCTAAAGGCGGCGCTACCTATTTATAGCAAGTCGTCTAATCTCAAATTGAGAATTGCTGGAACAATACGCAAGCAACGCTAATCTTCACGCAAAAGTTGAGCAATTTTAGGAGCGACTCCGGTAATGTTATTCAACCCGGCAAAAACGCGCCGGGCGGCAGGGCTGCCCACCAGTAACAAAGGCACGGGGTTGGCCGTGTGTCGGCGGGTGGATAAATCTTCCAGATTGCCGTGGTCGGAGGTAAGAATGAGCAAATCGCGGGACATGTCCCAATCGGCGCACAGACCGCCCAAAACAGAGTCAAACTCCTCAAGCAAAGCCACCGCCGCTGACGCGTCCTGCTTATGGCCGGCGTAGTCGCTCAGCCAGTATTCAAAAAAAGAAAAATCAAAACGAGCAGCCAGATGCGCCAGCCGCCGACCAGCCTGTTCGGGCGCAAGCATGGGCGCGTTAGGCAGGTTAAGATGCTCGCGCCAACCCTGACCGGTGAAATCGGCCGACATTGCCCGCCCAGCGTATAAATCGACATCGGTCAAAAATGGCAGGCGCGCCTGAGAAATCGCCAACGGAATAGCCGAATACATGCGCCGCCCCGATTCAATTGCCGAAAAATAGCCAGGCGGATAAGCATTCAACAGGGCAACCCGCTTGCCGGCCTGCGCCAACCTGCCAAACAAGCCGCCATCTTGCAAAAAATGGGCCACATCGGCATTCGGTTTGGGGCCGTAGTGATAACCGAGCGAGGCCGGCACATTCAAACCAGTCAGCAAAACGGCCTGGCCGGTGGCCGATTGCGGCAGGCCGGCCACGCCCAGGCAGGCATCGAGGCCGAGCAAATCGGCCACCGCGCCAAAAAAAGGCGCAGACCCGGCCAGCAAACGGCGTCCTTCAAGCAAACCGGTTAGCGCAGGCATGCTTGCGCGCGCAAAAGGATTGCGGGCAGGGTCATCTGCGCCCAGGCCAATGCCATCCAGAAACAGAAAAAGAATTCGCATGAGATAAAATTGGGGATTTTTACCCGCGCCCAAACCAGAACCAGGACGAAAGGCGTCTGCTTGGGTCCGAGCCGTCTTCGCGGCGATTCAGACGAAGCCGGGAACTGGCTTCCGCTATATCGGCTTCGCCCAGGCCAAAGGTAGATTCTGAAGCGTCGCTGCGGCGCATGGCGTAGAGCAGCCAGGTTCCGCCGGGGGCCAGTAAGCGGCTTATCGAATTCAGGTAACGGGCTTGGGCTTCGGGCGCGAGGGCGTGGAAACAGCCAATATCGAGAATCAAATCAAGGGGGCCATCTACCGCCAAGAAACGGGAAACGTCATCCACAAAAAAACGGATGGGCAACCCGGCAGCGCGGGCTTTCTGCCTGGCGCGATAAATGGCAATTGCTGAGAAATCGACGCCTGTCACCTGCCAACCATGCCGGGCGAGATAAATGGCGTTGGTACCCGTGCCACAGCCAAAATCAAGCGCGTGGCCCGCCGGGTTTTGGCGAACAAACTCAACCAATTCAGGCGGGCTAACAAACGTATCCCAGGGCGCGCGCCGCAGGATGTAACGAAAATCAAAAGCCAAACGGCGCAACAGGCTCATGGGGAGGGTGCAGCGAGTTCCTGACGAAGTCGGGCTTCGTCGAAGGAGCCAATGATACGCCAACGTTCTGCGCCGCGCGAATCAAAGTAAATGAAGGTGGGTGTATATTGAAATCCGTAGGCTTGGGCAAATTGGCGGCCCACTTCTTCCTGGGCATCAACCCGCAAAACGAGCAAACGCCCCTTAAACTCATTTTCCAGCGCGTCGATGCTGGGTTTGAGAGCGAGGCAAACCACGCAGTAAGGCGACTGAAATTTTAGCAAAACCGGCGTTCCTTGCCCAATCATGGCTTGCATTTGCCCCGCTTCGCCGTCCAATGTGGTTTGAACGGGTCTGAGATAAAAAAACAAGCCGATTACGGCAATAAAAACAACGCCAAATCCTATAATTTCAATCAGACGCGGTTTGCGCCAAAACAAGACCGAGCCAACTAAAATCGCCAAAATCAATAAGAGCCAGACGACTGAATAATACTGCCAATTCTCAAACATAAGCATCTCCAATAATAAGTTTTCACGACTACGCGAAAAAATCTTACTTAATGTGACAGAAAAAGTGACAAACCACACTTTGACAATTTTCCAGTATTCTCTTAAAATTGGCGGGCTTGCTTGTATAGTAGCCCGCATATTGTGGGTGCGAACCGCCATCAAAAATTATTTTTAGAAAGGTATAACCCTGTATGAAAGAGTATACCACTGAGTACCTCCGCAACATTGCCCTTGTCGCTCATGGCGGCGCGGGGAAAACAATGATGTCGGAGGCTTTTTTGCATTTCACCGGCGCGACTACCCGTCTTGGTAAGGTTGAAGATGGAACTACGGTTTCAGACTATGATGAAGAAGAAATCAGGCGCACAATTTCACTTTACACAAGCGTTATTCCGGTCGAGTATCGCAACCATAAAATTAATTTTCTGGATGCGCCCGGCTTCACCGATTTTGTCGGTGAAATGATTTCGGCTTTGAGCGTAGCCGATGGCGCGGTTGTGTTGGTCGATTCGGTTGCCGGGGTTGAAGTCGGCACGGAAATCGCCTGGCGCTATTGCGACACATTCAAACTGCCGCGCTTCGTTGTGATTAATAAGATGGACCGCGAAAATGCCGATTTTGAGAAAACGTACCAGAGCGTAGATCAGTTTGCCCAGGCAAACGATGCCCGCCTGGTGAAGGCGCAACTGCCCTGGGGTGAAAAACTTGACTTCAAAGGTGTCATTGACCTGATTTCGATGAAGGCTTACGGCGCAGATGGCAAAACGGCCAGCGATATTCCGGCTGAATACAAAGATGCCGCCGACGAGGCCCGCATGGTGCTGGTGGAAGCCGCCGCCGAAGGCGACGATAGCCTGATGGAAAAATTCTTCGATAGCGGCGATTTGAGCCAGGAAGAACTCATTCAAGGCCTGCGCGGCGTTACGCAATCTGGGGCTTTTATTCCGGTCTTTGTGGCGGCTGCCGGGCATGAAAAAGGGCTTGGCCCATTGCTTTCTGCCATTGTAGACCTGATGCCCAACCCCGCCCAGCGCCCGGCTACCAAAGCCCAGGGAAAAGCGGGCGAAGAAGAGTTGAACGCCAGCAGCAGCGGCCCGACGGTTGCCTATGTATGGAAAACCACCGCCGACCCGTTTGTAGGCAAAATGACCTACTTTAAACTTGTTTCTGGCAGCCTTTCCTCCGATAGTCATTTGTGGAACGCGCAAAAGAGCGTCGATGAGCGCATGGCCGGCTTGCATGTTCAGCGCGGCAAAGAACAACTTGCCATCAAAACAGCCTATGCTGGCGATATTGCGGTGGTTTCCAAGTTGAGCGCTACCGTTACCAGCGATTCTTTGAGCGATAAAAACCGCTCGCTGGCCGTACCTGTTCCTGAATATCCGGCGGCGCTCTACCGCGTGGCGGTTGCGCCCAAAACCCAGGCAGACGCGGCCAAAATCTCTTCGGTGCTTACCCGTCTGTGTGAAGAAGATATGACTCTTTCGTGGTACAACGAAACGTCTACCCGTCAGACGATTCTGCAAGGCATGGGCGACCAGCATATCGATGTTGCCATCCATCGCGCTCAGTCAAAATTTCAGGTTGGCATTTTGACTGAGGAGCCGAAGGTGCCTTATCGTGAAGGCATTACCCGCAAAGCCAGCGCGCAATATCGCCACAAAAAGCAAAGCGGCGGTTCAGGCCAGTTTGGTGAAGTTCACCTGCGCATTGAGCCTTTGCCCGAAAGCGATTTTGAATTCACCGATGAACTGGTGGGCATGAACTTGTCGAAGTCTTACCTGCCACCCATCGAAAAAGGCATTCGCGCCGCGCTAGAGCAGGGCGTTTATGCCGGGTATCCGCTAAGCAACGTGAAAGTAATTGTGTACGACGGTAAAGAACATCCGGTTGATTCAAAACCGGTAGCCTTTGAAACCGCCGGGCGCGAAGCCTTCAAAATAGCCGTGCAGGAGGCCGGGCCAGTGTTATTTGAGCCTGTGATGAATGTGCGCGTGACTGTTCCTGATAGCAATATGGGCGATGTGATGGGCGACATGAACTCACGCCGAGGACGCGTGCAAGGCACAGAATCAGAGCGCGGTCAGACGATTGTCAATGCGCATGTACCGCTGGCTGAAATGTTGCGATATACCACCGAACTGCGCTCGATGACCGGCGGACGCGGCTACTTCACAATGGAATTTGACCACTACGATATTGTCCCAACCCATTTGGCCCAACCCATTATCGAAGCGCACAAACGCGAAATGGAAGCCAAGAAGGAAGAGTAAGAGAACGTTTGAGAATCAAAATGCCACCTTAAACAAGGTGGCATTTTGATTCTCAAAAGCAAGCGCAACAGAATGCTTTTGACATATAATTGGCAGTTGCCCCATTCGGGGAAGATATGTCGCCCTACGAATATCAGTTCACAGACAGTTACGGGAACTATCCCCTGATAAAAAAACGCCCCCTTCTCATACTCATTGGCCCAACAGCGGTTGGCAAGACAGAACTTTCGCTGCAACTCGCCGAAGACCTGAACGCTGAGATCGTTTCAGCCGATTCACGCTATTTTTATCGCGGCATGGACATCGGCACGGCGAAACCGTCAGCGGCGGAAATGGCGCGGGTGCGGCATCACCTCGTCGATGTGGCCGACCCTGACCAAACCTGGTCGCTGGCCGTTTTTCAGCAAGCCGCTCAGGAGGCGATTGCCGATATTCATGCGCGCGGCAAACTGCCATTGCTGGTTGGCGGAACGGGGCAATATATCCGCGCTGTGACGGAGGGCTGGACTCCGCCCGAAGTAGCCCCAGATTCGCGGCTGCGGGAGGTTCTTGAAAAAATGGCGTTGGAACACGGTGAGAATGGAATTTATTGGCTACACGCCAAACTTGAGAGTCTCGACCCGGAAGCCGCCGCAAAAATTGACCCGCGCAACCTGCGCCGCACGGTGCGCGCGTTGGAAGTGGTTCTCAGCACAGGTAAGTTATTTTCGCGGCAGGCAGGCAAAAGTGAGTCCGCTTATGCGTTGTTACGGGTTGGGCTAAACCGTCCACGCGAGGAACTGTATCAGCGTATAGACCAGCGCATCGATTTAATGTTCCAAAATGGTTTTTTGGAGGAAGTGGCGCGTCTCTACGAGAAAGGCTACGGGCCGAGCCTGCCGAGCATGTCGGCCATTGGTTACCGCGAGGCCGGGGCGGTACTGCGCGGCGAAATGAGCCTGGAGGAAGCAATTACCCAAATGCGGCGTCTGACGCGTATGTTCGTGCGCCGCCAGGCCAACTGGTTCAAACCCGATGACCCACAAATTAGTTGGTTCGAGGCCGGGAAAGTTGATGCGCAAGAGGTGCAAGCCTGGGTTAAGGCAGCGCTCGCCCACTCTCGCAAAAAGTAAGTTTTTTCACTAATCCATTTCTCATTGACTTTTGTTCCCTTTGAATCTATACTTATAAATACATTCGCCAAATATTTTTTCGGAGGAGGAGAAAATGATAGATTCACGTCCCTGGCTGGCCAATTACGATAAAGGCGTGCCTCAAACTATTGACTACCCGCAAGTTCCGGTTTTCCATTTTTTGGAAGAGTCTGCGCGTAAGTATCCCGACCGACCGTGTACCGTTTTTAAGGGCGCGGTCGTCTCTTTTAAGGAGATGTCGCAAATCACCGATGAAATTGCGGCTGCACTGGTAGAGATGGGCGTCAAAAAAGGCGACCGGATCGGTTTGTTTATGCCCAATACGCCACAGTTTGTGATGGCGTATTTCGGTATTCTCAAGGCTGGCGGCGTGGTGGTAGCCACAAACCCGCTCTATACCGCAACCGAAATCGAACATCAGGTAAACGACGCCGGCATCGAAATTATGTTCGTGATGTCGAATTTTTACAAAACTATCAAGGCGGCCCAACCCAAAACAAAAATCAAGACTCTGATTGTCACCAACCTGAAAGAGACCCTGCCGCCTTTCCTGCGCATCTTGTTCACCCTGCTCAAAGAAAAAAAAGGCGGATTCCGCATTGAAGGCGGATTGGCCCAGGGCGATATTTGGATGAAAGACCTGCTCGCAAAATATAAAGGAAAGCCACGCCCTAACATCGCCATTGGCCCGGAAGATACCTGCCTGTTCCAGTATTCTGGCGGCACGACCGGCATCTCAAAGGGCGCAGTGGCGCTGCACCGCAATCTGGTGGCAAATACCCTGCAAGTCAAATCATGGATGACGAACCTGGAAGAAGGCAATGAAATTATGCTGATGGCGATTCCACTCTTCCATGTGTACGGCATGGTAGCCGGAATGCACTTCGCCCTGGCATCGGGCGCGCGCATGGTAATGGTTCCCAACCCGCGCGATTTGGTGGATGTTCTAACCAGCATCGACAAATACAGGCCGACAATTTTCCCCGGTGTTCCAACGCTTTACAACGCTATCAATAACCGCGCCGACGTTCAGGCTGGTAAATACAACCTGAAATCGGTCAAGGCCTGTATTTCTGGTTCAGCGCCGCTGCTGCGCGAGACCAAAGAGAAATTCGAGGCCCTGACGGGTGGCGTCGTCTTTGAAGGATTTGGCCTTTCGGAGGCCCCAACCGCCACCCACTGTAACCCGCTCGAAGGCGCCAATAAGACCGGCTCCATCGGCATGCCCCTGCCAGATGTTGAGTGCAAAATCATCAGCCTGGATGACGGCGTAACCGAGTTGCAGATGGGCGAAGTAGGAGAGTTAATCATCCGCGGGCCGCAGGTGATGAAGGGCTATCACAACATGCCCACCGAAACTGAAAACACCCTACGCGATATGGGCGACGGTGCCCCCTGGCTGTTCACTGGCGACATTGCCCGCATGGACGAGGATGGCTACTTCTACATCGTTGACCGCAAGAAAGAACTGATCAAACCAGGCGGATACCAGGTTTGGCCGCGCGAGGTGGAGGAGGCGATTATCGCTCACCCCAAAGTGCTCGAAGTTGGCGTAGCGGGCATCCCCGACCCGTACCGGGGTGAAACGGTCAAAGCCTGGGTGGTGGTCAAGCCTGGCGAGGCGGTTACTGAATCAGAAATCAAGGAATTTAGCAAGGAGCGATTGGCGGCCTATAAAGTGCCAACCCATATCGAATTCCGCGATGAACTTCCCAAAACGACTGTGGGCAAAATTTTACGGCGCGAACTGGTGCGCCAGCACAAAGAATCTGAAAATAATTAGCCCCAATTCCCAGAAGGCAAAAACAGGCTGCGGTGATTTCCGCAGCCTGTTTTTTTGCGCCAATTTTCAAGAGAGCAAATCAGCCAACGTACTTACCAACAAACGATGTTCAAGCAGGTGAACGCGGCTCGCAAAGTTTTCAAGACTTTCACCATTAGAAAAGAAAATCTCCTCGGCGGCTAAAACTGGGCCATCATCAACCCCCTCATCGGGGACAAGATGAACCATCACCCCGCTGCGGTCAATTTCACCATTTTGCCAGGCCGCATACGCGCGCTCAATCGCATGAGTGCCAGGGAACGCGCCCGGCAAGGCAGGATGAAGATTGACTACCCGCCCCGGAAAACGGTCAAGGAAAGCCGAGGTCAGCAAACGCATCCATCCGGCGAGAACAACGTAATCGGGTTGGTAGCCAGCAACCAGGTCCGCCAGACGGGTGTCGTATTCGCGCCGGGATTCGTCCTGCTGCTTCGGGAAGTAAACGGCCTCGACGGCAGCATTTTTCGCGCGGGTCAGTCCGTAGGCATCCGGCTTATTTGATACAACAGCGGAAACCACAGCAGAGAGTTTTCCATTCTGACAGGCATCCAGAATTGCCTGAAGGTTTGAACCGCTCCCTGAAATCAACACCACCAAACGTTTCATTGCTCCGCCAATTACACCAAAACGGTTTTGCCTGAACCGGTAATCAATTCACCAATCACGAAGGTTTCTTCTGGAACAAGGGTTTGAAATTCAGCAACCAATGTTTTGTCAACAATCGCCACCATGCCAATGCCCATATTAAAGACGCGATACATCTCATCCGTGGAGATGTTGCCTTTCTGCTGAATCAAACCCCACAACGGCGGAATAGACCAGGAACCAAGGCGCACAAGCGCATCCAAATTTTCAGGCAGAATACGGGGAATATTTTCGATAAAACCACCTCCGGTGAGATGCGCCAGGGCCTTTACCAAGCCAGGCTTTTCAAGCGCAGGCCATAGAATATTCAAATAAGAACGGTGCGGAGCCAGGAGAAAATCGATCAAGGGCACATCCCATTCGGGCTTGATTTCGGTGTAATCAGCCTGAGCGAAAATTTTACGAATCAACGAATAGCCATTGGTATGCGGGCCAGATGAATGCAGGCCAAGCAAAACATCCCCTTCTTTGAGCGCGGCAGTGCGCGGCAAAATACGTTCCCGTTCCAAAACGCCGACAATTGTGCCAGCCACGTCAAACTCACCGGGCGCATAGACGCCCGGCATCTCGGCTGTTTCGCCGCCCAGCAAGGCCATGCCCGCGCTCTGACAAGCCTCGGCGATTCCGGTAACCACTTCGGCAGTCTGCTCCGGGTTTAGTTTGGATGTGGCGAAATAATCCATAAAAAACAGCGGACGCGCGCCCTGAACAAGAATATCGTCAATGCAATGGTTGACAATATCATGCCCAATGCCACGAAAACGCCCAAACTGCGCCGCCAGTTTGACCTTCGTCCCGACGCCATCGGTTGATGCGACCAAAACCGGATTATCCATCTGCTTCAAGACAGAAGCATCGAATAAACCGCCAAAAGAGCCAACCCCGGCCAAGACCGCGGGCGTGTAAGTGGCTTTAACTGCAGATTTCATCAATTCTACGGCGCGATTACCCGCATCGATGGAGACGCCGGATGAGGCGTAAGCGGAGTCGACAACGGACTCTATAACAGATTCACGGACAGGAGCGGTCTCATCTGCGGACTCTATAACAGATTCACGGACAGGAGCGGACATATCTGCGGACTCCGTAACGGATGTTAGGGGCTGCTCGTTTGCGAGGACGCTCATCACAGAGAAGCGAATTGGCTCTATAGAATCAAATGTATTCTCAGCAGGCAAAACGATGCCGGGGGGCGTCCACAGAACCCTGAATAAATATTTCTGCCAATCCTGCACATTTTTAGGGCGCAAAACCCGCTTAAATTCGAGTGAAGTCAATCCAAAGTTATAGAGCATACCCACCGGGCTGCCAGTCGCGGCCAAATATACCAAAACCTGGCTTACCTCGGTATTGGTCAAATTGTGGCTTACCGCTTTACACTCCACAACCAGGCTATTCTCGACCCACAAATCAAGATAGAGATACCCCACCAAAGAATCTCCAATCCAAACCTCAACGCGCTTTTCCATCTCTACATGTAAGCCTGCTTCCTTGCACAACTCAGCAAGACGCCGTTGGTAAAAAACTTCCTTATGTCCCGACTTTAACTCGCGTTTAACCTGCATTGCGAGTCCATTGACCTGATATGTCAAGTCATCGAGCGCTGTTTTTACAAATCCGGTGTTTTGTTTAGCCATATCATCTCCACATTTTCAACCGTCCGTTCCCATCCGCGAGTCCGAAACAAGTCCGCTTTCAACCGTCCGTTCCCATCCGCGAGTCCGAGACAAGTCCGCTTTCACCGTCCGTTCCCATCCGTGAGTCCGAGACAAGTCCGCTTTCAGCCGTCCGTGAGTCCGTGTTCAGCAATATCCTTGCGATATTGCATACCATCAAACCGAACTTTCCCCAACGCCGCATACGCCTTCTCCACAGCCGCAGCCAAATCCTGCCCTCGGCAAGTCACACCAAACACCCGCCCCCCCACAGCGACCAATTGACCATCAGGACGGATCATCGTCCCGGCATGGAAACAGAACGAATCGTCCAGGAAATCATCCAGCATAACCACCTGACCACTCTCAACCTTTTCAGGATACCCTTTCGCGGCCAAAACCACGCAGACAGCCGCCCCAGAACGCCAGCGGACATCCGTTTCAGACAATTTCCCATCTACGCAGGCCAGCGCAATCTCGACCAAATCCGATTCCAGCAGCGGAAGCACAACCTGGGTCTCCGGGTCGCCAAAGCGACAGTTGAATTCAAGCACGCGAATTCCCTCCGTCGTGAGCATTAACCCCGCGTACAGAACCCCAACAAAAGGCCGGCCTTCGGCTTTTAACCCGGCCACAGTGGGCTTCAGCACCCTTTCAACCGCCTCCGCTTTCAATTCGGCTGTCAAAGCCGGAGCAGGAGCATACGCGCCCATGCCGCCAGTGTTCGGCCCCTGATCATTGTCAAAAATACGCTTATGATCCTGTGCCGGAAGCATCGGGACGACGATTTCCCCATCCGTAAACGCCATCAGCGAGACTTCCGGGCCGCTCATGCGCTCCTCGATAACCACCTCGCTGCCCGCTACGCCAAACGCGCCGCCTTCAAGCATTTCCCGCAAAGCAGATTCGGCCTCGGCTTTCGTTTCCGGCAAGATGACACCTTTTCCCGCCGCCAACCCCGAAGCCTTAATCACAAGCGGATAATCGACTTTTTCCAGGTGGGCCAATGCCTTCGCCAGATTTGTGAATGTTGCATACCGCGCTGTGGGGATATTGTGCCGCGCCATGAAATCTTTGGAAAACACCTTCGACGCCTCGATTTGCGCCGCGGCTTTTGACGGCCCAAAACAGCGAATTCCCGCATCCGCAAACGCATCCGCTATCCCCTCCGCCAGCGGCACTTCAGGGCCAACAATGACCAGGTCAATTTGTTTCTCAGCGCAAAAACGGACAACCGCCCCATGGTCGCTGACATCCAGCGCTACATTCTCGCCATGCGCCGCCGTTCCCGGATTACCAGGCGCAATATAAAGTTTGGACAACTTCGGCGACTGCGCCACCTTCCACGCCAGGGCATGTTCACGTCCGCCAGAGCCTATCAAAAGTATTTTCATTTTTCTTTCTCCGCTTTTGCCATTCTGCATTCATCCTTCTGCATTCTGCATTTACTTTGTCCCCCGCTCAAACCCCGTCTTCGCCGATGACAAATCGACCGGCACAGGATACTCGCCCGTAAAACAAGCCTGGCAATAACCTTCGGTGCTGCCAACCGCCCGCATCATGCCATCCAGCGAGAGAAAGTTCAACGAATCCGCGCCCACTTTCTGGCAAATTTCGTCCACAGTCCGGTTATGCGCGATTAAATCCTCGTAACCACCCATATCCACCCCCATAAAACACGGATGAGCAATCGGCGGGCAGGTAATGCACATGTGAACTTCCTTCGCCCCAGCCTGACGCAACAACTTAATCAACGGCCCGGTCGTATTCCCGCGCACAATCGAATCATCAATCACAATCACACGTTTTCCAACCACATTCTCATTGATAACATTAAACTTCATTCCCACCCCGCGCTTGCGAAGAGAGTCGGTTGGCTCAATGAACGTTCGCCCAACGTAACGATTTTTGACAAAACCATCGTTATACGGAATTCCGCTCAACCGCGAAAACCCAATCGCCGCCGGAACAGACGAATCCGGGACGGGGATGACCACATCCGCAATTCCATCTTCACGAATACGATTTTCCGTTTCCAGGCGCAGGCCAAATTCGCGGGCCAGTTCCTCCCCAAGCCGTTGCCGCACCGCATGGACATTTACCCCCTCCCAGGTCTGGTCGGGACGCGCAAAATAGATATGTTCAAATACGCACTTTGCCCCAGGTTTCACAGAAGGCACAGCCTGGGTAACAGTCAGCGCATTCCCCGAAAGCGTTACAATTTCTCCAGGTTTCACGTCGCGAATCGCTTCGCAGCCCAATGTCCGCAACGCGCCAGTTTCAGAAGCGACAGCATACCCTCCATGCGGAAGCAACCCAACGCACAACGGCCTGAAACCCCAGGGATCGCGCACCGCATACACGCAATCACGCGTCAAAATAACCAGCGAATACGCGCCAACCCACTTCTCCATCGCCTGACGAATACGCGCCTCCCAGGTTGCGCCCGCATCACGCGCCAGCATCATCGTCATCACCTCGCTATCCGAAGATGATGAAAACCCCACCCCCTGACGCAGCATTTCATCACGCAATTCAGCAGAATTGACCAGATTTCCATTATGCGCCAACGCCAAAGGCCCGTTCATCGTCTCAATCATAAACGGCTGGGCATTCCGAATCAGCGAAGAACCGGTGGTCGAATAGCGCGTATGGCCAATCGCATAATGCCCCAATAAACCAGATAAAGAATCCGGCTTAAATACCTGCCCCACCAAACCAACATTCTTATAAAGCGAAATAACCCGCCCATCGGCAACCGCCATGCCCGCCGCCTCCTGGCCGCGATGCTGAAGCGCAAACAAACCAAAAAAAGTCATCCGTGCCACGTCTTCATTGGGCGCAAAAATACCAATAATCCCACACTCCTCGCGCGGCGAATCATCAAACGCTCTCATTCGTTCACCAATTTCCTGATCATCTGAATTTGTTGCTTCACAACATCTTGGCTACGCGCAAAAACAGTCACGTGGCCTAATTTTCGTCCCAGGCGCGGCGATTTGCCGTACAAGTGCAAATGCGCGCCTCCTATTTTCAGGATGGATATCTCATCTGGAGCCTGACCAATCAAATTGACCATCCCCACCGCCCCAAGCGGACTCGCGCTCCCAAGCGGCAGACCGCGCACCGCTCGAACGTGATTCTCAAACTGCGACGTTACCGCGCCTTCAATTGTCCAATGCCCGCTGTTATGCACGCGCGGCGCCATTTCGTTTGCCAGCAATTGCCCCTCGAACTCAAAAAACTCAATCGCTAGAACACCCACATAGTCCAAGGCTTCCATCACCTGACGGGCGTAGGCTTCGGCCTCTTCCTGCAAAGGATGACGCTCCCCAGAAACCAGCGAAAGACGCAAAATGCCATCCCGATGGGTATTTTGCGTCAGCGGGTAAAAGACCATCTCGCCATCCATCCCACGCGCCGCCAGTATCGACACCTCGCGCTCAAAGCGGACAAACTCCTCTAAAATCACATCCTGCCCGGCAAGTTTCTCCAACGCCTGAGCCAATTCCGCTTCACTGGCAACAACAAACTGACCCTTGCCATCGTACCCCAACCGACGCGTTTTCAGCACCGCCGGAAAACCACGCCACGTCGCAAACGCTTCCAGCGCAAATTTCGGGGTAGGGATTCCCAATTCGCGGAAAAAAGATTTTTCCACAAAACGATCCTGCGCCTTTTCCAACGCCAGCGGCGGCGGATAAACCGGGACAAATTTCTCCAAAAACCGGGCCGTCTCCACCGGGACGTTCTCAAACTCGTAAGTGACGACATCCACGCTTTCGGCAAAGGCCTGCAAGGCCTCCCAATCGTCATAATCCGCGGCGATGTGTGGAGCCAGGTGTCCGGCGGGCGAATCTTCTGCCGGGTCAAAGAAGCGGAAACGCATCCCCAGCGGGTATCCCGCCAGGGCCAGCATCCGTCCCAATTGTCCAGCGCCTAAAATTCCAATTGTGGTCATATTTTATGCCTATCGATATACGAGGGTCGAGTAGCCCGTAGGGCATATCGAGACCCGGCCCTGTAACGCCACTACTGCCGCGGATCAGGATTCTCCAAAACAGTTTCGGTATGCTTTTTTCGATAATCGAGCAGCGCGCCTCGATACTCCGGGTGCGCGTTCGCCACAATCGCCGCCGCCAGCAAGGCCGCATTGACCGCGCCCGCCCGCCCAATCGCCAGCGTGCCGACCGGGATTCCGGCGGGCATTTGCACAATCGAGAGCAAGGAATCCAACCCGTTGAGCGCCTTCGACTGCACCGGCACGCCCAACACCGGCAGGTGCGTCTTGGCCGCTGCCATGCCCGGCAAATGGGCCGCCCCGCCTGCCCCGGCGATAATAACTTCGATGCCACGCCCAGCAGCGGATTGGGCGTATTCAAACAACAAATCCGGCGTGCGATGCGCCGAAACGACCTTCACTTCGTAGGGAATGCCCAGCCCGTCGAGCGTTTCGCTGGCGTGCTGCATGGTTTCCCAGTCCGATTTGCTGCCCATAATGATTCCGATGAGAGGGGACATAGAATTTCCTCGTTTTTGGGTAAATGGTGATTGGTAATTGGCGATTGGCGATTTCGCTGTCCAATTACGATTTACCAATTACCGATCACCTTCGCCAGCCGCTCATTCACCGGATACTCGCCCGGCGCAAACGCCTGGCCCGTCAACATCTCGTAGATGGTGATGTAGCGTTCGCTCGCCGCCGCCCAAAGTTCATCCGGCATGGACGGGATTTCGCCCTCGCCGCGATAGCCTTTTTCGGCGTAGGCAATGCGCACAAATTCCTTGTCGAAGTTCTCCGGCTCCAGCCCGGCGGCGAAGCGGCTCTCGTAGCTGTCGGCCTTCCAGAAGCGGGAGGAGTCGGGGGTGTGGACTTCGTCGATGAGCAGAATCCGGCCATCCGGGGTGCGGCCAAATTCATATTTGGTATCTACCAGGATTAACCCGGCTTTTTCGGCAAGTTCCTGTCCGCGCTTGAAGATTGCCAGCGCGGCGGCCTGCACCTGTTCCCAGGTCTCGGCGTCGAGAATACCCTTCGAGACCACTTCCGCGCAGGTCAGGCGCTCGTCGTGTCCGCTGGGGCCGCCTTTGGTGGTCGGGGTGATGATAGGTTCGGGCAGACGCTCATTTTTGCGAAATCCTTCGGGGAACTGATAGCCGTAAATCTCGCGTTCACCCAGGTTGTAGCGATACCACAGGGCCGTGGTTGTCACCCCGGAGATATAGCCGCGCACGATGACTTCGACCAGCAGCGGCTCGACCTCGATCACGATGGCAGCGTTGGGGTCAGGAACAGAGATTAGGTGATTAGGAATTAGGGATTGGGTTTGCGCGAACCACCAGGCCGAGAGTTGATTCAGCACCTGACCTTTATACGGAACTGTGGAGAGGATTCGGTCAAAGGCTGAGAGCCGGTCGGTAGTGATGATGAGCCGTTTTCCGTCCGAGAGCGGATACCATTCCCGCACCTTGCCGACGGTCTTGCCGGGCAGGGGCAGGTTGGTTTCGCCGCAGGCATGGGGAAGCAGTTCGAGCAATTTTTGGCGTGAAATCATAAAATCTCCTGGCGATATTCGATATTCGTTATTCGAGGTTCGAGTATCGAATATTCGAATATCAAACTCAAACCCCGCTTGCGTACTTTACCCCATTCTCAAACAACACCAGCCCGCTGCCGCCGCTCTCACCTCGCGTATGACGGGGATGCTGCCAGGGGTGGATGTGGTTCTCCGGGTGGGGCATCAGGCCGAGGACGTTGCCGGCCGGGTTGCAGATTCCGGCGATGTCGAGCAGCGAGCCGTTGGGGTTGGCGGGATAGTCGCCATTGGCGGGAGAGCCATCGGGGTGGGTGTAGGTCAGGGCGATTTGGTCGTTTTGGGAGAGAATGGTTAATAGGGAATGGTTAATCGTTTGGAAGTTGCCTTCGCCGTGAGCGATGGGGCACGCGATGTTTCCGGCAAGGTCTTTTGTCCAGACGCAGGTTTGGGAAATGGGGGCTAAATCCACCCAGCGGCATTCAAAGTGACCTTGCTGGTTAAAAGTCAATGTAGCCATGTCATTGCGAGGAGCGGTTTCCAGCGACGAAGCAATCTCCCCTCGCCCTGACCCGCCCCATTTAACGGGAGATTGCTTCGGGGCTACGCCCCTCGCAATGACATCATTCCCTGGCAAAATGCCCGACTTAACCAACGCCTGAAATCCATTACAAATGCCAATCACCGGCTTGCCAGATGCGACAAAGGCGGCGATTTCTTCGGCAAAATAGGAGTTCAGGTCGAGGGCCAGCAGTTTGCCCGCGCCGAGGGCGTCGGCGTAGGAGAAGCCGCCGGGGAGGATGAGCATTTGGTAATCGGAGAAGTGCTTTTTGCGGGCGCGTAGTTCGTTTAACGGGGCAAAGACCGGAGTTGCGCCGGCCAGGGTCAGGGCTTCGGCAACGTCGAGGTCGCGGTTGGTGCCGTGGGCTTGGAGGATGAGGGCGGTTGGGTTCATGAGATGCTCGATATTCGTTATTCGATAATTCGTTACTCGGGTTTCGATGTTCGAGTATCGAGTATCGAATTTCGATTTTCGCCAGTAAAGGCTTTGACCAGGTCAGCGACCGGGATTTCTTCGCCGGCGATTTTCAGGACAGGCTCGGCGGTGACGGTGCCGATTTTCGTCAGGGGCAGGTTGGCGAACAGGGCGCGGAAATCTGCTTCAGCGGCGGGGTCGATTTCAGCCAGGAGCGCGCCATTCGTTTCGGCAAAACAGGCTTCAGTGGGGAGCGTTCCGAGCAGGTCCAAGCCGAGGCGGCCTCCGATGCACATTTCCGCGGCAGCGGTCAGCAGGCCTCCGTCGCTTAGATCATGACAAGATTTAACCAGCCCATTCTGAATGGCTTGATGCAGGGCGCGGTAGAGGGCGGGGGCATGAGCGGGAACAGTGGGGACTGTTTCGTGTTGCGCGGGGAGTTGGCCGACGAGGTAGAGGGCGTTGCCGGGGGCTTTTAGGTCCATGGTGATGGCTTTGCTGACGTCGTCGATGATGCCGATAGCGGAGATGAGCAAGGTCGGCGGGATGGCGTGGCGCTGACCGTCGGCGCCGAGGTATTCGTTGTTGAGCGAGTCTTTGCCACTGATGAAGGGCGCGCCGAACAGCAGCGCGCCATCATGACAGCCACGGCAGGCTTCGACCAGGCTGCCCATCGTTTCGGGGCGTTTTGGGTCGCCCCAGCAGAAGTTGTCAAGGATGGCGATGCGCTCGGGGTCTGCGCCGACGGCGACGGCGTTGCGGATGGCTTCGTCGATGACCGCCAGGGCCATTTTATAGGCGTCGCGTTTGCCGTATTCGGGGTTGATGCCGTTCGAGAGGATGATACCCTTCGCGCCTTTTGTGCCAATCGGTTTTAGCACCGCCGCGTCGGAGGGCGCGTCGGCTTCGACGCCGGTCAACGGCTTGACGACAGTTCCGCCCTGCACTTCGTGGTCGTAGATGCGGATGGTGGCGGCTTTGGAGGCGATGTTGGGATGGGAGAGGAGGGCGAGAAGCCGGGCGCGGACATTGTTGTTCGATATTCGATATTCGATATTCGAGTCTTCGAGTAACGAGTTATCGAGTTTCGATTTACCGATTACCGCCTTTAACTGCCGCTGCGGGATGCCCTCGTGCAGGAATTCATTTTCAAGTTCGAGAACGGTTTTGCCGCCATAACGGACGATTAATTTTCCATCGCCAGTAAACACGCCAATATCGGTCAGTTCGGTGTTAAAGGTGTCGCACAGGTCTTGCAGGGCAGGCAATTTTTCGGGGGCGACGGCCAGCACCATGCGCTCCTGGGCTTCGGAGAGCCAGATTTCCCAGGGGGCCAGGCCGGGATATTTCAGGCGCACGTCT
>DAOUML010000242.1:0-2022 GCA_034411635.1 Anaerolineales bacterium | reverse complement strand
CTAGAAGAGTAAAAAACGATTAGCAGGCCCGCTACGGGGCGATTTTTTCAAGATGACCTGCGATATGGCTTGCCTGATTTGCGGGCCGCAGGAGGCGTTTTGGAAGGTTGTGGTTTGCGGCAGGGTGTACGACAGGGTGTACGGTGGGTGTACGGTGGGTGTACGTCTGGTTTACGTTGACGTAAACCAGATTTTTGCATTCAAAATAATCAGGTGAATTTCCTGCCAACCCGGATTCAGGCATTTTCATTGGCCTGCCATCCAGTGGCGTAAACAACGGCTGATGGCGATGAAACCAGACGAAATTGGCGGGCCTGATAATTCGTAACTCCAATTTGCAACAGGCGCACAAACACCTCGCCAATCGGCAAATGCTCCCCGGTCAGTTTGCGGATCTCAGCATCGATGAATTCAGGCAGGCGGTACGACATGGTGAAGCGAGCGCGCGATTTTCGTTTCTGTTTTTTGGGTGGCGGAATCACTGGCCCGGAGGCCCAGGAATTCCAGGCGGCCAGGTGCAGGGTCATCTTTCCGCTCTGCGCATGTGGGTTAGGGGCGATGGGGAGAAGTTCTGGTTGTTTGGAAACCATGTTGAGACCCCAACTAATCAGGATGGCAGCCACCTGGCTGGCACTGGTGCTATCCTGGCGCAGTTGACCGTGTTCGTCAAATTGGGCGATTGCCAGCACCTGATCTCGCAATACGCGGGCGGTTTCAATCAGCGGCTCAGGGATACGATAGGTGTTGGGCGGGTTGGCTTCGTCCCAGCCACGCTGGCGGGATTTTTTCTCAACACGCGGGATCAATTCGTGTGGGTGTAAAGCGTTTTGTGAATTCAATTGATTCCAGGGCATAGAATTACAGCATCTCCTTCACTAATTTTTCGTAATCACCTGCCACTGCTGAATCGGGGGCTTTTTCCCAGATGGTCTGTCCATCGGCGCTGCACTCGCGTAGGATGGTGGCACGCCGAATGGGGGACAGGGTTACGTCGGGATAATGCTGTTGCAGATATTCGATGGCGTGCTTGCTCTCTTTGGTGATACTGTCGTACATTGTTGGCAGGATGCCCGCCAATTTGCCACGCCAACCGTCTGAAATGAAGCGGGACAACAATGCGAGCGTTTTTTCAAGGCTCTCAACTGCAAGAAAGTCGGTCGCTACAGGGATGAGAACCTGGTCTGCGGCCCAGATGGCGCGCTCTTGAATGCCACCCACCGAAGGAGCGGTATCAAAAATCATGACATCAAAATCGCTGGACAGCGGCTTGAGTGCCCTGCCGATGGCAGTCATTGGGCGCTGCTCTGCACCCATGACAATTTGTGCGGTGGCAGTCGTCTGGTCGCCAGGGATAATCCACAAATTTTCACGTCCGGTTTGACGCAGCAAGGTGTAGGGTGCCAGGCCGGGATTAAGCAGCAGTTGCAGGACGGCTGGTTCGGTGTTCAGCCCCAGCGCGGTGGCAGACTGGCCCTGCGGGTCTAAATCGACAATCAGGACGCGCCGCCCCCTGCGAGCCAGGCCGTGAGCAATGGTGAGCGTGGTCGTGGTTTTTCCGACGCCGCCTTTTTGGTTGGTTACTACAATCGTTTTCATGGTTTCATCTCCTCGTCCGAAACATCCATGTCGTCGGACTTTTTTTAGATTTTTGAGATTTCAAAGGTCGTTGAACCGTTGCTGTCTGAAAATTTCGCGCCAGGAATAAGCACGACAGCATGTGGAATCCCTGTTTTGTCCTGGACATTTTTCCATTTCACGCCAGTCCAGCGGTTGACCGCGCCCAGTGCAGCCAGGGTAAGGGCGGCAGATTCTTCTGGCGCGGTATCTCTGGCTCCTCCGCCCCGATGGGCTGGAACCTGAACCTGGATGCTGTTTGTAACGAGTGGAGCAACATCATCCAGGCTCAGGCCGCTGGGCTGGCTCAGGAAAAATCCGGGCCAGCCCCATCTGGATTTTTCGGAATGGATACATCAGCATTTATTTTTGGCGGTTCGTTATCCATTGTTTTTGTATTAGCAGGTG
>DAOUML010000241.1:0-19963 GCA_034411635.1 Anaerolineales bacterium | reverse complement strand
TCTTTCGCAAAAATTTCCCCAAATCCACAGCCACATCTTCGACTCCAAAGGCCAGGTGCGCCGCCACATCAACCTGTTCGTCAATGCCGACAACATCCGCGACCTGAATGGGCTGGATACACCGGTTGGGGAAGATGACATTGTCAAAATCCTGCCTTCCGTTACGGGAGGATGAGAGAAGGATGGGTATGGAACTGACAAGAGATGAAATCCTGCGCTACTCGCGCCACCTGCTCATCCCCGAAGTCGGGCTGAATGGGCAAGAAAAACTCAAAGCCGCCTCGGTGCTCGTCATCGGCACCGGCGGGCTTGGTTCTCCGGTCTCGCTCTATTTGGCGGCGGCAGGCGTCGGACGCATCGGATTGGTCGATTACGACGTGGTCGATTCCACCAATCTCCAGCGTCAGGTGGTGCACGGCACAAGCACCGTCGGCAAGTTGAAGGTGGAAAGCGCCAAAGCGCGCCTGCTGGATCTGAATCCCGGCATCCAGGTCGATACCTACAACGTCCCCTTTACCTCCGTCAACGCGATGGAAATCGCCGCGCCCTACGATATTATCATCGACGGCACCGACAACTTCCCCACCCGCTATCTCTCCAACGATGTCGCCGTGCTGCTGGGCAAACCCAACGTCTATGGCTCGATTTTTCGCTTCGATGGGCAAGCCAGCGTCTTTTACGCCAAAGAAGGCCCGTGCTACCGCTGCCTGTTCCCCGAACCGCCCCCGCCCGGCATGGTGCCGACCTGCGCCGAGGGCGGCGTGCTGGGCATTTTGCCAGGGACGATTGGCAGCATTCAGGCCACCGAAGCCCTGAAACTGATTCTCGGCATCGGCGACTCGCTCATCGGGCGGCTGATGCTCTACAATGCGCTGGATATGTCGTTCGATTTTGTCAACCTGCGCAAAAACCCAAAATGCCGCGTGTGTGGGCCTGATGCGGATATTAAAGAACTGATCGACTATGAAGAATTTTGCGGCGTTCCCGGCCACGACCACGAAAGCGGTTCCGCCGGGGCCGAGTGGGACATCTCCGCCCCCGAACTGGCCCGCCGCTTAAAAAACAATCCCCCGCTGCTGCTGGACGTGCGCGAACCGCACGAACTCGCAATTTCGGCCTTGCCCGGATCGCTCAACATCCCGCTCGGCACGCTGGCCGCCCGCCTTTCGGAACTGGATTCGGCCCGCGAAATGGTTGTGCTGTGCAAGGCTGGCACGCGCTCGGCCCGCGCCGTTGAACTGCTTGCCAGCGCCGGATTCAGGCGCGTAAAAAATCTACAAGGCGGCATTAACGCCTGGGCGCGTGAAGTTGATAAGAAATTGCCAATTTATTAAGGCATCGGAGAAATTGTCATGAGTTTGTTCAATCCCGAACCGCCAGAACGCGAACCCGAAAATAAGCCGCGCCCGTCATCGGGCCTAAAAATAGAATTCAAGAACATTTTGGATTCATTAAACATCGAAGTATCAGAACGCGAACCAAAAAACCAGCCGCGCTCCTCACCCGTTCCTAAAGTGAAAATAAAAACCATCTTGGACTCATTGAACCCCGAACCGTTAGAGCGCGAACTCAAAAACCAGCCAAGTCCATCGCCGGGCCTTGAAGGAGAGTTCAAGATCATTCGCGAACTTGATCCGTCAAAAGTACAAATTTTTCAAAATCAAATTCAGGAGGAGCAAAACCTGCCAATGGGCATTCTGGCCGGGGGCGCGGCTGCCGTGCTTGGCGCGGCAATTTGGGCCGGAATCAGTTACGCAACCGGCTCGCAATTCATGTGGATTGCGTTTGGGGTTGCCATCCTGGTCGGCTGGTCGGTGCGCCAGTTTGGACGGGGCATGGATACCATTTTTGGAATCGTCGGTGCTGTGCTGGCAATGGCAAGTTGCCTGACGGGGAGTATTCTTTCAATACTAGTCCTGCTTGCGCAAGATTGGCAAAAGCCAGTGACAGAAGTAATCATAACCTTGCTCAACACGCCCATAGAAAGCCTCGAACTATTCACTGGCTTCTTTTCCCTCATGGACCTTCTTTTCTACGCCTTTGCCGCCTATTATGGCTATCGCTACTCCATCCGCCAGATGACCGCAGAAGAGCGGGAAAGTCTGTATCGGACGAGAACGATTGTCTCGTAACGCCATCCCATGATTCTCATCATCAACGGCTCGCTCGGCGTTGGAAAAACCAGCGTCGCCGAGCAACTGCACTGGAAATTCGACAAATCCGTCCATCTGGACGGCGATTCCATTGGAGACGTGCACCCCTTTGAAATTTACGACCCGGCGCGTATCGACCATCTGTATCGCGCGCTGGCCTTGCTGGTCGCGTTTCACCAGCAAAACGGGTACCAGAACTTCGTCATCAATTATGTCTTTGAATCGGCGCAATCCTTGGGGGATTTGCTCGCCCTGCTCAGGCCGCTCGACCCATCCATCCACATTTTCTGGCTGACCTGCAACCCGCAAGAGCAGGAGCAGCGCATCCGCGCCCGTTCGCGTGACCAGATCGAGTGGGAACTGGCGCGGTTTATCGAGTTACAAAAAATCCAGGCCGCAGCCTCCCAAGAGGGATTTATCGGCCTGGAGATTGATACCAGCAACTTGAGTGCATCAGAAGCGGCAGAGAAAATCTGGGCAAGAGTCTTTACTCAAACCTGAACCGCCACACCCCCACCACAAAAAAGACCAGCGCAAAACCCAACAAAACGCCCGCTTCGGGCAAAATCTCGGCCAGCCCGCCGCCGCGCAGGCCAATATCCATCATGCCCTGCATGGCCCAGGTGGTCGGCAGAACGCGCACCGCGCTCTGCATGGCTTCAGGGAACAACTCAAGCGGATACCAGCAGCCGCCCAGCAAGGCCATGACCATGCCAAGCATAATACTCAAACCGGTGGCCTGCCCGTCGCTTTTGACAAAAGTCCCCAGCGTGGTTCCCAGCGCGGCAGCAGCCAGCGCAAACGAAACGAGCAACACGGCCAGGGCCAGCGGTTCGCGTCCCCAGGGCAAATTCATCACCAGCACGCCAAAAGTGACCAGCAACGCCATCTGCACCATCGCGGTAAAAACCTGTCCGCTGATTGCGCCGAGCAGGAAAACGGATTTATGCGTCGGCGTGGTCAGCAGGCGGCGCAAAGTTCCTTGCTGGCGTTCAGCAGCAAACAGACCGGAAATCCCAAGCAGGGGGATAAAGACCCAGGTAATCATCTGACCTGCTGAGGAATTGGCCGCCGGATCATACTCGACTGTATCCGGCGTTCCGGCATAAGCAACATTTACCCGCCAGGGAGCGGATTCCATCAACTCCTGGGCCTTGTCGAGCGCGGCGGCAAAATACGTTTCCCGTTCCTCGTCCGATTCAAAAGCCCGGGCCGATTCGGCTTCGCGAACGCTATCTTCGGCGATGGTGACTGCGCTGCCAACCCGGCCAATCGCCGCCAGGACAGCCCGTTCGGCCACCAGGGCGTTCAGGTTGTTGGGCTGCTGTTTAAGTTCCAGATTGCGCTCGTCAGAATCAAGGGCAAAACCCGCCGGGATGAACAGTACCGACGAGGCGCGTCGCTCGCTAAATTCGGACTCGGCTTCGGCGCGGCTGACCAGCACAGGGCGCACCGAGGTCGAATCTTCCAGGGCGGCAAATAACTGCGCCGAAAGCGGCGTATTGGCTTCATCCACCGTCAGCAGGCGGATGCGATTATCGGCATCATCGCCGCCGGGCGTGCCACCCGCCAGCAGGAAGGTGAAGACAAGTGGCAGGATGAGGAAGAAGAGCAGTTCGGAAAATCCGCTGAAGCGGATGATGGCGTCTTTCCAGGTAATGGCGAGGATTTTTTTCATCTTGATACCTTTTTGGTCTCGATATGCCTTTCGCGCAAACCGCTCAAGTCTACTCGACCAACATCTCAATTTATTTCTTCATCAAATTCTTCTTGCCAAACACCACCACCGCCACCGCAAACAAAACTGCGCCCATGAGGAACAGGGCCAGTAACGGGCGGGTGATGTCGGCCAGCCCCCCACCGAGGGCCAGGGTCGTGAAGCCGTCGAGGCCCCAGGCGTTGGGGGTGATACGGCTGAGTAGTTGAATGGAGGGATGAAGCATGTTGATTTGGATGAAACTACCGCCCAAAATACCAAAAGTGAGCATGAGGGCCGAGCCAATCGTGCCAACCTGGCCGGGAGAGCGGGCAAAAGCCGTCAGCAACATGCCCCAGCCGGTTGCGCCAAAGACAGCCGCCAAAACAAGGACAACCACGCCCAGCGGATCGCCCCAGTTGAGGCCAAAGAGCAAGGTCGAGGCGAGAATCAAAATCCCGACCTGGGCCACGCCAGTTAGAAAAATACCGAGAACTTTGCCGCCCAAAACCTGGGCCGCGTTTGTGGGCGAAACCAGCAGACGCGGCAGGGTTCCCTGAGCGCGTTCGGCCAAAATGGAACGCCCGCCATTGCTGACGGTGAACATCAGGAACATGAGCGCCATGCCAGGGGCCATGTAGGCCAGCACATCAAACTGAACCGCTTCGCCGCCGCTGGCCGATTTAACGAGCGTAATCGCGGAGGTTAAATCTTGGGCTGCGACGCGCTCGCCCATTTCAAGCCCGGCGGCTTCAATCTGGGCGGGGTCAATCGCCATGCGTCCGCTTTGGATTAATTGAAAAATCATCACTTCGCCGCCGATTTTTCCGGTTTCAACCCGCGCAAGAAATTCCTCGACGATGGTCTGGATAACGCCCGAGGAGGTGGGTCGGGTGGGGTTGGCGTAGATTTCGATGGTCAGAACTTCTTCTGAAAGAATTTGCCCGTCTGTCGGGATGATGCTGGCGGTAAAGCCAGCAGGGATGATGACCGCCGCCGCAGCCTGGTCATCGTCGATTAAACGGCGGGCGGCTTCGGGGGAGTCCGCTTCGGAGGGTTCTACCAGCGTGGATAATTCGTCGGAGCGGAATAAATCCACCAGCGCGTCACCCAGCGCTTCGTCATCCAAATTAACCAGCACAACCGGAATATCGCTAATGCCGGGGTTGGCGTCGCTGCCAGAAAAACGTCCGGTGGCCGCGCCCAGGCCGAGGGTGAGCAGGAAAGGCGCCAGGAGCATAAAGATTAGCGCGGCGCGATCACGGAAGGCGAGTTTGAGGTCTTTGAGACCGATGAGGAGGAGTTTGAGCATGGTTAATCTCGCAAGGCCCGCCCGGTGAGATTCAGGAAGACGGCTTCGAGGTTGGGCTCGCGGATGTCGATGGAGCGGATTTTGATGCCGCGCTCGTTGGCCGCGCCAACGACGGAGGCCAGCACGTCTTCGGCGTCGGGGGTGATGACGCTGACTTCGTGGTCTGTGGCCTGAGCCTGAATGACGCCTTCCAGCCCGGCAAGGGTGGCGGCCAGGGCTTCGGGGTCGTCGTTTTCGCTGACGTGCAGGATGAGGGTTTCGGCCTGTCCGACCTGCTGGGTGAGTTCTTTTTGGGTTCCCAGGGCGATCATTTCGCCGTGGTCGATAATGCCGACACGGTTGGAGAGTTCGGCGGCTTCTTCCATGTAGTGGGTGGTGTAAAGGACGGTCATGCCCTGGGCGTTGAGGTCTTTGACGGTGTCGAGGATGGCGCGGCGCGATTGCGGGTCGATGCCGACGGTAGGTTCGTCCATGAACAGGAGTTGCGGTTTGTGCAGCAGGCCAACGCCAATATTGACGCGCCGCTTCATGCCGCCGCTGTAGGTTTTGACGCGGTCTTTGGCTTTTTCGACCAGGCCAATTTGTTCGAGGACTTCATCGATGCGGCTGGCGAGGGCTTTGCCGCCCAGGTTGTACATTTGGCCCCAAAATTGCAGGTTTTCACGGGCGGTCAGGTCTTCGTACAGGGCGATTTCCTGCGGCACAACGCCAATGACGCGCCGCACCGCATCGGGGTTCTTGCGGATGGAATGCCCGGCGATGGTGGCATCGCCATCGGTTGGATCGTAGAGGGTCGAGAGCATGGAAATGGTGGTGGTCTTACCGGCGCCGTTGGGGCCGAGCAGGCTGAAGATTTCGCCCTGCTGGATGTCAAACGAAACGCCTTTGACGGCGGTAAAATCGCCATATTTTTTGACCAGGTGATGAACTTCAAGAATGGCTGGCATAAGGCCTCCGGGGAAGGGATGATGATTGGAGTATAACGTAAAAAAGGGCGCAAGGTTGCAAACAATTGGTTAAGAATCAGTTTTACGCTACAATTAGACAATGACCAAACATCTCCCAGACGGCCTGAGCCGAGCCGCAAAATACCTGTTCTTGAAAGCCATCCTGGTTGCGCTAACAATTTTCGGCGGCGTTTTCCTGACGGTGGTGATTGCCAATCGCAGCGGGCAAATGGAACTCAGCATCGAAAAACAAACCGCCCGTTACCTGCGTTCCAACGAATTCCGCTCCACCGTTGCCGCGCTCAGTGTTGAAGAGCGCGCCCAAAAAACAGAACTTGCCCGCCAACAATTGCTGGAAGAAAGCGGCATGAATCTGGAGTTCTGGCCGCGTCACCTGCGCTGGACCGTGAATGCCCTCCGTTTTGATTGGGGCCGCCTGGTGCTGGCCGATACCGCCCCCACGTACGGACAGACCAGGCGCAACACCGCCGAAGTGCGCGATATTTTGTTCAGTTACTTCCCCAATACCCTGCTATTGGCGGCTGCCGCCAATTTTCTGATTTTTTTGTTTGGCATTCCGCTCTCACTTTACCTGGCCCGCAACTATGGCAGCCGGATCGACCGGTTGATCGCCATACTCTCGCCGCTTTCTGCGGTGCCAGGCTGGGCGATAGGCATCATTCTAATCACCATTTTTGCCGTTGAACTCCGGTGGCTGCCTCTGGGCGGCATGTTCGACAAACTGCCCCCCGAAACGCAGTTGGGATACATCCCCATTGTCGCGCGGCATATGATTTTGCCCGTCAGCGCCATTTTTCTGAGTCTGTTTTTTCAACTTGTCAGCACATGGCGCACCTATTTTGTGCTATACGCCCAAGAAGATTATGTTGATCTTGGCAAAGCCCAGGGCCTGCCACACCGCAAACTTGAACAAGGTTATATTCTTAAACCTGCCCTGCCGTACATCATCACCAGTTTTGCCATGATGCTGGTCGGGTTCTGGCAAATGACCATGGCGCTCGAAGTGGTCTTTCAGTGGCCGGGCATTGGCTGGTTATACGTTGAGCGCGCCCTGCCCAATTTCTGGAGCGAAAGCATGTACCCCGGCGAAATTCTGCTGGCCATTGGAATCGTGGTCATGTTTGCGTACCTGTTCGGCGGCATTGTCCTGACCTTAGATTTGGCCTATGTGCTGGTTGACCCACGCATCCAACTTAGCAGCGAAGAAATCAGCGAACTGCGCCGCCCTCGCCAGCCTGCCTGGTGGCAATTTTGGAAACATTCCGCCTCTACGCGCCTTAAGGGGGATGAAGAACGCAGAACGCGCCCAGCCCAGCCGGTTCCCGTTCTAGAAATTTCCACCGTGCTGGAAGAAATCCGCTACGCCCTGAGCGAAACCTCCCAGGCAATGGGCAAAATCCTGAAAGAGATTCGGCGTTACCCCTCGGCCATTGTCGGCTTCTTCTTAATTTCGCTGCTGATTCTCGGCTCGCTCTACGCCGTGATTATTTTCCCTTATGAAAGCATCGGCCAGGAATGGCAGCGCGGCAACCTGAGCGGCAAACCGCAAATTCCGCAACTGGCCCAACCAGGCTGGGTCAACTGGTTTCGGCAGGAAAAACTGCTCTCCAGCCTTGTAGTCAATAAGCCACAAGAAAAGCAAATCCGCGAAATTTCAGATACCATCACCGAAATCAGCCTGACGCTTCCCTTTGACTATCACTATGCCGAATTTCCAAGCGAAATCTATCTCTACCTGCAACCCCAGTTTACCGAAAAACAACCCAACGTTTCGCTCACCTGGCACAGCCCCGATGGACGCGCCACGCGCTTGAAAGGCATCAACCTGACCAGCCAGGATGCGCGCTACAACTTTCAGGAAGGTATCCGCGCCCAGCGCGAAGTGGCCGCCAACCCGAATTGGCAAACCTGGTTCAGTTTTGGGAATATCACCCCTACCCCCTATCACTACATCCTTTTCGCCATGCCCGAAGGACAAACCGCCCGCGTCCAGCCGGGAACTTACACCCTGCAACTCGACGCGCTCTTTTTCGACGAAGACGAACCCGACCTGAACGCCGAACTGATTTTACTGGGGCAAGTCTACGGCGCGGCAGGCACCGACTTCTTCCGGCGCGATCTGCTCGTGCCGCTGCTATGGGGAATGCCCTTTGCCCTGGCCTTTGGTCTGTTCGGGGCAACCGCTACCACCCTGCTTTCAATGTTCTTTGCGGCTGGCAGCGCCTGGTACGGCGGCTGGATAGACAACCTCGTCCAACGCCTGACCGAAATCAACATGGTTTTACCCGTGCTCGCAATCGCTGTGCTGGCTTACGCCTATTATCACCTTAACATCTGGGTCATCCTGGCCGTTATCATTGCTCTGAACATCTTTGGCAGCCCCAGCAAAACCTTCCGCTCCGCCTTCCTGCAAATAAAAAGCGCGCCGTATATCGAGGCGGCTCGCGCTTACGGGGCCAGCAGTCACCGTATCATTTTGAAATACATGATTCCGCGTATTATGCCGGTCATCATTCCACAACTGGTCGCGCTGGTGCCAACCTTCGTCTTTCTCGAAGCCACCCTGGGCATCTTCAACATCCAATCCAACTACCCCACCTGGGGAACGATCATCTACCAGGGTCTCAGCCGCGGCGCGCTATACAGTTCCCGCTTTTGGGTTTTACAACCCATCGGCCTGCTGCTGCTCACCAGCCTGGCTTTTGCCTTGCTCGGCTCGGCGCTCGAAAAAATTCTCAATCCGCGCCTGCAAGAATAATCAAATCAGGCAACCATTCCGCGCCCTGCGGGTTGATTCAAGCATATTGAACCGCCCAAGGAGCGCCTATGGAAAACTTTTTTAGCCCCGATTACAACGGCCCAGCCTTTACCCTGTTCGACGCCGGACATCTCGCCTGGCTGACCCTGATTGGGCTGATTGGCCTATCCTTCTTTCATTTTCGCAACGTCTGGGACGAAAACGCCCGCCGCAAAGCGCGCTGGATTTTTGCCGGCGTGCTTGTCTTTTCTGAAATCCCCTGGCATATCTGGAGCATTGTATATGACCGCTGGACGCTCCAAACCAACCTGCCGCTGCACCTTTGCAGTGTTTTCCTGTGGCTCAGCGCCTACATGCTGGCGCGACGCAGTTACCGCGTTTATGAACTGGCTTACTTTCTCGGCATCGGCGGCGCGCTTCAGGCCCTGCTGACTCCAGACGCCGGAATCTACGGGTTGCCGCATTTTCGCGCCGTGCAAACGCTAATAGCGCACGGCGCGATTTTTCTAGCCCCAATCTATATGACCATCGTCGAAGGAATGCGCCCAACCCCCTCCTCGTTCGCCCGCGTCATCCTATGGACAAATATCTACATGGTGTTTGTCTTTGGCGTTAACCTGTTGCTGGGCAGCAATTACCTGTTCATCGCTCACAAACCCGAATTCCCAACCCTGATAGATGCCCTGGCCCCCTGGCCCTGGTACATCGTACAACTCGAAATCATCGCGCTGGCAATTGTCTCCCTGCTTTATCTTCCCTTCCTCATTAAAGACTGGCAAACCGCCCCCGCGCTCAAAAGCCAATAAAAGCACTCTCCACCGCCCTTACACCAAACGCGGCTTAGAAGTCGCGCTACGGTAGGCCGTTACAAAAAAAGGACGCGGATGAACGCCGAATACGCGGATTTTTTAAGGATGATTTCCGCGCTCGTCCGCGTCCTATAAGAACTTTACCCGATAGAAAATAAAAGCAGCGCATTTTCTGACAAAACAGGTATACTTACGCCACACAACCATTCTTCAAGCCGCTTTGCCCAGGAGGAGCGTATGAATTTCGTTTACCTTTCCCCCCATTTCCCGCCCAATTACTACCAGTTTTGCCTGCATCTGCGCAATTTTGGGGCCAATGTGCTGGGCCTGGCCGAAGAACCCTATGATATCCTGCGCCCGGAACTAAAAAACTGTCTGAATGAATACTACCGCGTCAACAACATGCACAACTACGATGAAATGTTGCGCGCTCTCGGCTATTTCACCCACCGACACGGCAAAATCGACGGCATCGACTCGCATAACGAATACTGGCTCGAAACCGAGGCCCATCTGCGCACCGACTTCAACATTCCCGGCCTGAGTGCTGCAAACATTGCCCAGGTCAAAAACAAATCCGAGATGAAGAAGCAATTTGCGCGGGCAGGCGTGCGCGTCGCGCGCGGCAAAGTCATTAGCACACCAGCCCAGGCCAGGAAATTTATCGCCGAAGTCGGCTACCCGCTGGTGGCAAAACCCGATGTCGGCGTTGGCGCGGCAAAAACCTACAAACTCAACACCCCAGAAGACCTGTCCTTTTTCTGGAAAGACAAACTGCCCGTGCCATACATCTTTGAAGAGTTCATTCAGGGCCAAATCTTCAGTTTCGACGGCCTGGTCAACCGCGATGGCGATCTGGTCTTTTACACCGCTCACCGCTACAGCGCCGGAATTATGGAAACAGTCAACGAAGATACCGACATCTACTACACCTCCCTGCGCGAAATCCCCGCCGACCTCGAAGCAGCGGGACGCGCCGTGCTGAAAGTGTACGCCCTTAAAGCGCGCTTCTTCCACCTTGAATTTTTCCGCACCCCACAAGGCGAACTGGTCGCCCTCGAAGTGAATATGCGCCCCCCCGGCGGACTGACTACCGACATGTTCAACTACGCCAACGACATCGATATCTACCGCGAATGGGCCAATCTCATCGTCAACAACCGTTTCGAGGGGCAAAATCAACGCCCCTACCACTGCGCCTACGCCGGACGCAAGCACAACAAAATCTACACACACTCACACCTGCAAATCATGGCCGAACTTGGCGAAAATCTGGTGCATCACCAAAACATCAGCGGCATTTTTAGCGCGGCACTGGGCAACTATGGCTACCTGATTCGCTCGCCCGAACTCAGCGAAATCGAACGCATGGCCGCCTATATTCAGGAAAAATAGGAATGCGAAGCGAACACCACCGCTGGCACAGCCCCAATCTCAGCCACGAAATGGAACTCAAAGTTTATGGCTGGTACGGCAAACCCATGCTGGTCTTTCCGGCCCAGGCCAAACGTTTTTACGACTATGAAAACAACGGCATGATTGACGCAATCTCGTGGTTCATCGAAAACGGAAAAGTCAAGGTTTTCGCCATCGACGGAATCGACAGCCAAACCTGGGCCAACTGGGAAGCCCACCCCGCCGACCGCGCCCGCCGCCACGAAGACTATGACCGTTACGTCACCCAGGAAGTCGCGCCCTTTATCCGTCAACATTGCGCCAATAGCCCGCAAAAAATCATTACAACCGGTTGCAGCATGGGCGGATATCACGCCAGCAACTTTTTCTTTCGCCACCCCAACCTGTTCGACGCCATGATTAGCCTGAGCGGAGTCTTTGACCTGCGCCTGTTCATCGGCGATTATATGGACGAAAATGTCTATTTCAACAGCCCGCTGGCTTACCTGGCGCATTTAAACGACCCCTGGTATCTGGAACAATATCGCCGGAGTCAAATCATCATTTGCGCAGGCCAGGGTGCCTGGGAAGATGACATGCGCATTCAGGCCGGGGCAATGAAAAACCTGCTCGAGGCAAAAAATATTCCAGCCTGGGTCGATTTCTGGGGGTATGATGTCAACCACGATTGGCCCTGGTGGCGTCAACAAATGCCGTATTTCTTATCGTTTTTGCTTAACAAACCGTGAATTTGAAACATTACAACTTCATAATCGTTGTATAATGGAAATGTGAAGAGTTTGGCTCGTTCTTTGGTCTTGTTTGCGCTTTGCATCCTTCTTGTGTTGCCCAATGCTCAGGGAATACAAGCACAGGAGGGAAACTCGCGCTATTACTCTGAAACTGGTCATAAGGTTTCGGGGGATTTTTGGCAGTTCTATCGCAACCAACCCAATGCCGAACAAATCTTCGGGTATCCGATTACCGAGGCGTTTACCGATATTCGCAGCGGCAGACAAATTCAATACTTCACCTACGCGCGATTTGAATTCCGCCCTGAAAACCCTGTCGGAAAACGCGTGCAACTTTCTCCGCTGGGGGAATACTTATACGAAAAAGGCCGCAAACTGGAAATTTATACCCCGGTAGGCTGTCGTCCCTTCCCCAATGGCATGGCAATTTGCTATGATTTTCTTGATTTCTACGAAAAAAATGGCGGCCAGGCAGTTTTTGGAGACCCAATTTCAGGGTTTGAATATCTAAACGACCGCATTGTGCAACATTTTCAAAATGCCCGTTTCGAGTGGCATCCCAACAACCCGCCTGGGGCCAAAGTGAAACTCTCGGAACTGGGACGGGTATATTTCAGTTACATTGGCGAAGATGTCGGCCTGTTGGCCCCCGTAAAAAACGACGATATTGTTCCATCCATTCTGTCGATCAAAGCGCGCGCCTTTGCCTGGAAAGCAGTCACCCGCCCCACCGACGTGCAGACCGTTTACGTCACCGTTCAGGACCAAACCCTCAGCCCGGTACAAAACGCGATAGTGGTTGCAACCATCTACTTCCCAAGCGGATCACCGCGCAGCGTCACCCTCAACACCAACCAAAACGGCATTGTTGTTATCCCGTTTGAAATTGTCAACCAACCACCCGGCAGCCTGGTTTTGGTAGAGGTGGAAGTTCTGTTTGAAGGGTTGAGCAGCAAGGCTGTCACCTCTTTCCGCATCTGGAAATAACCCCCTATCCATTCAAAAACAACAGCCAGGCGGCAGCGGCTAGCAGGGCAGAAACAGCGGCCAAAACAAGCGCCCAAATTCGCCAGCGCGCGCGTCGGGTTGTTTTGGATGCAATGGTGCGAAGATTGGCTTTTTTATCGTTCACCTGTCGAGCGGGTAAGGTTGGCAAAACCGGCATGGCTTTTTCAACCGATTGCACCAACAGGGTACGATCACCCTGATCATAAAGCGGGGATTTCTGACAGGCTTTTTCAAAGGCCCTGACCATTTCAATGCAACTGACGTAGCGGTCTTCAGGTTTCTTCTCCAGGGCCTTCAAAATAACCGCATCGACCTCGCCCGTTAAGGACGGGCGCAGTTTGGAGGGCGGCTCAGGCGGCTGGGTGATGTGCAGGATGGCGGTATCCATCGGATTGCCAGCGTTAAATGGCAAAACACCCGTCAGCATTTGGTAGATCAGGATTGCCAGCGAATACTGGTCGCTTTGCGGCACCGCCCCGGCGGAGGAAATCGCCTGTTCGGGCGAAATGTAATAAGGCGTGCCGAAAACCTCGCCGCGCGTGCCTACTTCGGTGAGCAGCGCCAGGCCAAAATCCGTCAGAACCGCCTGGCCCTCGCGCCCAACCAGCACGTTAGAGGGTTTAACGTCCCGGTGAATGACCCCCCGCTCGTGAGCGTAGTCCAGCGCCGCAGCCACCTGACGCGCCAAATGGCAGACATCCGCCAGACCGAGCCAGTTGCCGTCCGCGTGGCAGGTGTCCATCACCGAGGCCAGGTCGGCGCCCTCGATGTACTGCATGGCAATATAGATGACGTTGTTAATTTCCCCAAAACGATACAACTTGACAATGCCAGGATGATGCAGGCGCGAAATCGCCTGGGCCTCGCGCTCGAAGCGGGCGCGATAATCAAAATCGTTCTGAAAAAAAGTCTCGATCACCTTCACCGCCGCCACCCGGCGGGTTTGCGCATCAAAGCCACGATAAACCCGCGCCATGCCACCCTGCCCCAACAGCGATTCCAACTGATACTCGCCCAAATACGCGCCCAGCAAAGTATCATCACTCATGGGATAAAAACCTCGCAAAAACCAGCGGCAATCTCACAACGACCCACTTCTTCCTTTTGCCACAAAACCCGAAACTGAGTGCTGGCGGGGTTTTCGGTCCAAAAAATGAATTCATCGTCACTCCCATAAGTGAAACTGGCTAAAAAGCGATTGCCGCAGGCCTCCGGGCGCAAATAAGCCGGACTATTTCTAATTTCAAGGCGCATACAACGATTGGGATGCAAGACCTTGTAAATACTTTCCCACTGCCAGCCGCCAAAAGAATTCAAGATTTCATCATTTGCATCCAATCGCTCAAACGCAAATTGCGAAATGGAACGATTATTTTCAGAAGCGTTATAAAGATAAAAACCCGACGAATCATAAAACATTCTCATTCGCTGACCGTTGAAATATTTAACCGTCGGAACGGGGGTTAAATTCATCTCGATCGGAATGGCGGAAGCGGTTGGGGTCTCAACCGGTGTAGTCGGCGTGGGCGAAGGCGCTTCCGTCGGCGGCAAGGTCGCGGTATCCAGAATCACCGGGCTGGGGGAGGGCGGCGCAAGGGTAGCGGTAACTGTCGGCGCGGGCGGGTCGGTATGGGTCGGCTGCGGGGCCGGGGCAGTTTCTGTCATGGTGGGCAACGCAACCGTCGGAAGCGAAAACGGCAACCAATTGGGGAAGAACCAGAACGCCGCCAGCAGGGACAAGAGACAAAAGAGCAGGAACGCCGCGAGAAAGCCGTTTCCGCGCTTTGGCCTGGACGCGGACTCAGCCGAAGCCTGAGTCGCCGCTTCAGGAGCCGATGCCGCGCCTGAACGTTGGGCTATGGTCGGCTTTTGGCCGGTGATGATTCCGGCGGGCATGGCCGGCAAGGGCAGGACGGCAGGATTCTCTGGCCCGGCCTGCTCCAGCGCCAGGGCAGATTGCAAATCGGCCAGCAGCGCGGCCCCGCTCTGGTAACGATCCTGCGGCAATTTCCCAATCGCTTTGAGCAAAACTTTTTCAACCGCTTCACCCAACTGCGGGTTGAGCGAACGCGGCGCAGGCGGCGGCTGGGTGATATGCTGCAAAGCAACGCTGGTCGGCGAGGGGTCGTCGAAGGGGACGACGCCGGTCAGCATTTCGTACAGGATGATTCCGAGCGAGTACAAATCCGATTGCGGGACGACATCCGAAGAGCGGCGGGCCTGCTCCGGTGAGATGTAATGAGGCGTGCCAAAAGCCTCGCCACTGGAGCCTTCCTGCATGTCGAGGGCCAGGCCGAAATCTCCCAAAACGATGCGCCCATCATCAGCCACCAGCACATTGGAGGGTTTTATATCGCGGTGAATGACCTTGTGCTTGTGAGCATAATCAAGCGCGCTGGCAATTGCCTGGGTCACGCGCAAGACATCCTGCTGAGGCATTAACTCACCCTGGGCCGAATAAGCAGCCAGGATGCTGGCTAAATCTTGCCCGTCGATGTATTCCATCGCATAAAAATACAGGTCATCCTGGTCATCAGCATAGTAAATCTGGATGATGCTCTCATGCCGCCAACGGGCAACGGCGCGGGCTTCCTTGACAAAGCGCTGGGCATAAGCCGGTTTGCCGCGATGCCGGGCGTCGATGACCTTGATCGCCACCGGACGTTCCAGTTTGACATCCTGCCCGTAATACACCTGGGCCATGCCACCGCGCCCAAGCACGCGCTCAATGCGAAAATTTGCCAGTTGGCGTCCAATCAATGGGTCAGTGTTCATGGCGTTTTCTCTTTTCGGATTCTCTCAAGAATGCGGGTTCGGCGGCTGGCAATGGTGATGCGCTGCAAATCGCGGATATATTGGTTAAATCCATCGGCATAAGAATCGAGATAATCCTGCGTGATGCGGCTGGCGAGGTCGGCGCGTCCACAAGATTGCAGGGCGGCCACATGCGGACGGAAATCGCGCAGGGTGATGCGCAGCACGCCGCGAGAATCGGTCAGGATGCCCCAGGCGAGTTGCTTTTGCTCGTTGTCGTCTTTGGCAGTGACGAAACGGGTCAGGGTGCTGGTGGATGCCACTGCGCCGACGTTGGAGAAGACTTCGCGGCCTTTGAGCAGATTATTGAGCGTCTCGAAGCGTTCCGGCACTTTATCGAGCAGTCGCTGTAAAGCAACCGGCATGTGGGCCAGCATTTTGATTGCGCCAACGCTGGCGCTCTCGCCCTGGCTGGCGAGTTGTTTCCACTTGTTGAGTATGATACCAAATCCTGCCAGGCTTGCCAGGTAATTTCGCTGGCGTTGGTCGAATTCGCTGTAAGCCGCCGAGCGCTCGCCAGAGGCGTTCTCGTAATCACTCAGGGCGCGCAGCACCCGCCCGTGCAGGTTGAGTAAATCCAGGTCGGCCAACGGTACTTCCAGGCTGAGCGGATACAGGCGTTCGCGCGGGGCGTGGCGGCTGGCGTCCATTGGAATCAGCATCGAGGGGTTAACCGCGCACGAATCGCGCAAATTTTTGAAGAGAGAATCGACCAGGGCGCGCTGCTCGCGTCCCTGGCTGGCAAAAGTCTCCAGGGCCGAGACCAATCCCGCCGAGGGCTGGTAGCGGGCGGCGTGGATGGCGCGATACAAGACCAGCAGGTCGTTGACCGTCAGTTGCAGTTGGGCATTGCGCTGGCGCAACAGGCGGCGCAGGAACGCGCAAGGCTTCAGCAGGACGCGGTCGGTCTCGGCGGCGGCTTCGGGCGTGACAGCAGGCTGGGCGGCGCACAGGGCCAGATCGGCAGGGGTGGGGGAAAGTTTGAGCGTGGAAAAGGCCACTTTAATGGCAGGACGGGCCGCGGGGAGCGTGTTGAGATAGACTGCCCAAGAAAGGGCCTCGTTGGTCAGAATTTCGGCCAGGGCCGCGCCCAAAATTCCGTCAAAAAAGATGTGGGATTGGTCAAAAACAAAGGTGCTTCCGGTCTGGAAAACGGTCAGGGCGTGGTCGCCGATGCCGCGTTCGGCCTGGCGCAATTCGGTCAGGGCCAGGCGCGCCGGACGCGAGTCGAAGTTGAGCAGGATGGGCGCAAAACGCAAGGCGTTCAGAGAATCGAATAATTCGAGGGTCAATTTGCGGCGCAAAAGCGGCCAGGCGGCGCGGCGCATTCGGGCAAAAGATTGCAGGTTAGCGGCTGGGCCGGGTTCGGCCATCAGCAGGGCGGCGATCTGGGCGCGGACGGTGGCGGCGTCGAGCAAATCAGCGCTACCAGGCGCGCAAACGGGAATCAGGTGATAGTTGCCGCGATAAACCAGACCCACCTGCGCCTGGGTCAAATGAAAGGGAACGCGCGTCTCGCCGTATGGGCCGGGATCGAGATAAGCCAGAATCGACATCTGGCGCTGGTAAGCGGGCAAATCAACTTGCGCGGCTTCATCCAGGCGGCCCCGCCATCGAAGGCGGATTTCAGCGGGCAGGGTTGCCAGAGTCTCTTCGAGGAATTGCTCGAATTTCAGGCGGCGGTAAGCCGGGTAATCATGGCGCGCTGCGTCTGCCTCGCGGCGGTAGGGACGCTGGCGCTCCCAATCGCGGTACAGGCTGGCATAGCGGGGCGCGTCGGGCAGATTTGTGGTCAGGTCACGCAAAAGATGGGTGACAATCCGCTCGCGCCACTCAATTTCGAGCAGGTCATTGTGCTGATGCAGGCTCGAAATGGCAGCCATCACCCAGGCGGTGATGCGGTCGACTTCCGAAAGGCGCAGACCATGCTGTTCGAGCAGGCTGTCAAATCCGTGCGTTTCGGTGATGTGCCGGGCGGTATCTTCACGCAGGGCATAATCCACATAAAACTGCCAGGCTCCTTCAGGAAAGGATGCATTGGGGTCTTTACCGGCCAGTTTGAGCAGATTTTGGTATCCCCAGATGACCGCTGCCGGCCCGGCAAAGAACGCGCCGTAGGCAACCTTGTCTAAAATTTGCTCCACGCCCTTAAAGAGAATGCCGATATGCTGGTGCAAGGTCTGGGCCGGCAGGCGTTGGCCGGGCATACGCGCCAATCCGCTCAAAATCATGCCCGGCACATTGCCCGCCGGGACGATGCGAGCAGTCAGATCGACCACGGCGTCAATTTCAGGCAGGGAAAGACGCGAAAGCGCGCGAATTTCAGGCGCATGCGCAATGGTGCGCAGGTCGCTGGCGGTTTTGGTGGAGGCTTGCAGGTAACTGGCGGGCAGGCTCATGGTGATTATCCGAAGCAGATGGATTGATTATACAACAACCCGCGCAAGGTAAATTTTTCGTAAAAGTACCCATTTGGGGCATGAAGAACGATTGTTTAGACAAAGAAACTCGATATAATAGGGCAATTTTACCCATTTGAGTTGGCCGGATAACCCGGGGGCGCTGGTTGTCACTTAAGCCTTGTGAACATCTTGAATTATTTTGTTAACTACTGACCCTCACCCTAACCCTCTCCCAAAGGGAGAGGGGACTGGCGGAAAAATCTGTGATTTTTTTACCATAAGCGGCAAATTTTCCGAAGTTCGTCTCCCCTCTCCCGCCGGGAGAGGGGCAGGGGGTGAGGGTGGTAACCAGTTACTTATTTTGAGCGAAGCAAACGCCCGGATAAAACCGGGCTGTTTTACAAATCAAAACAGACGCCCTTGTTCTTTATGGGTGCAATTTATTTGAGTTGAAAGCAGTACCGAGGGTCGAGTAGCCGATGATTTTTCGACGTACACTTGCGCCGCACTGCGTTTGTTGCAGTGCAGGTTTCGAGACCCGGAAAAGGAGCATGATTATGAACAACACCGAAGGAGATGGCCAGCAACGCTATCAAGGACTGCCGCCCAAACAGGGCTTGTACGACCCGCGCTTCGAGCATGACGCTTGCGGCGTGGGCTTTGTCGCGGACATTAAGGGCCGCAAATCGCATGACATCATCCGCGACGGGCTGACGGTGCTGAAAAACGTCACCCATCGCGGCGCGCGCGGCGCGGAGGCCAACACGGGGGATGGGGCCGGGATGATGATTCAGGTGCCGCATAAGTTCCTGCAAAAGATTGCTGATATTAAGGGTTTCAACCTGCCCGCGCCGGGGCAATACGGGGTCGGGATGGTTTTCCTGCCGCGCAACGAAATCCACCGTCGGGCCATCCGCCTGCATTTTGAGAAAATCATCGAGGCCGAGGGGCAGCGCGTCATCGGCTGGCGCACGGTGCCGACCAAGAACTTCGCCCTGGGGCAATCGGCCATCGCCTCCGAGCCGAAAATGCGCCTGATTCTGATTGAGCGCAGTCCCGACATCAGCGACGACATGGCTTTCGAGCGCAAACTGTACGTCATCCGCAAGCGGGCCGAGCATGAAATCCGCTATGGCGGACGATTCGAGGGCGGCGAATCGTTTTACATCACCAGCCTTTCCTACAAGACCCTGGTTTACAAAGGCATGCTGGTTTCCGACCAGGTCGAGGGCTACTTCCCCGACCTGAGCGACCCGGACATGGAAAGCGCCATCGCGCTGGTGCATTCACGCTTCAGCACCAACACCTTCCCCAGTTGGGAGCGTGCCCACCCCTACCGCTACGTCATCCATAACGGCGAAATCAACACCCTGCGCGGCAACGTCAACTGGTTCCGCGCCCAGGAAAATATGTTTGAGTCCGAACTGTTCGAGGCAGACATCAAAAAACTGCTGCCGATCATCGGCCAGGACGGCAGTGACACGGCCATGTTTGACAACGTGCTCGAATTCCTGGTGATGGCCGGGCGCTCGCTGCCGCACGCCATGCTGATGATGATTCCCGAACCCTGGTCGCATCACGAAACCATGCCGGATGACAAACGCGCCTTTTACGAGTACCACGCCAATTTAATGGAACCCTGGGACGGCCCGGCGGCGATGGGCTTCAGCGACGGTCAGGTCGTCGGGGCGCTGCTCGACCGCAACGGGCTGCGTCCAGCCCGCTATTACGTCACCACCGACGACAAAATTGTGATGTCATCCGAAGTCGGGGTGCTGGACATCCCGCCCGAAAATGTTTCGTACAAGGGACGCCTGGAGCCGGGCAAAATGCTATTGGTCGATACCCGCCAGGGACGCATCATCAGCGACGAGGAACTCAAACGCCAGGTGGCGC
>DAOUML010000240.1:0-2239 GCA_034411635.1 Anaerolineales bacterium | reverse complement strand
TTCGCCCTTCAAGCGTTTGTTTCCAGGAAAAAACAACGACTGGCAGATGATGCGGCGACATTCAGCCAAATTTTCATCTGACCGCCTGGCAATTGGCTATGTTTTAAATGAGCAAGCCAGTCGCCGACTCAAATTTGCCTTTGGCGCTGTACTAATGGGTGCCATAACACTCAATTTTGTCACCAGCGCCCTTAGATTATCAGCATTGGAATCTCTTGTTGTAAATATTGGATTTTGGTTTATCGCCTGGCGTATTTACCTGCCTCATTCCACGCAATCCGATTCCATGCTGATCGCCATGTGGCAATCCCCCAGGCGCGAGGACGGGGCGTGAGTATTTTTTCTCCGGCAGGAGCGTGGGCCAAATACTGAAGAGCGGTTATCCCCAGGCATTTTCAGCGCGCTAAAAACGCTCCCACCCGCCCCAGCCCCTCGCCAAAGTTCCGACGCCCCAGGCCGATGCGGAAGTGGTTGCCAGGGACATCGAACAAATGCCCAGGGACAATCATCACGCCCTGTTGATCGAGCAGGCCTTGGGCAAGTTGCTCGACGGTGCCGGGGCCGCGCCATTCGGGGAAGGCAATCGAACCAGCCTTGGGCAGGTGACAGGTGAATTTGTCGCTGTGCTGCGCGAAGAAAGCCGCGGCCAGGGCGGTGTTTTCGCCGATGATGTCGAGGTTGCGCTGGACAATCCGCTCCGTGTTTTGCAGGGCGATGATTCCCAGGATTTCAGACGGAGCGCTGTTGCAGATGGTGGTGTAGTCTTTGAAGGCCAGCCAGTGCGGAATCAGGTCGCTTCGTTGGCTGACCAGCCAGCCGATGCGCAGTCCCGGCAGGGCAAAGGACTTCGACAGGCCCGAAAGCGCAATCCCGTTTTCGTAGGTGTCCGCCAGCGAGGGTAGGCGCAGGCCGGGGTCGGATTCGAGCATGCGGTACATTTCGTCTGAGAAAACCGTCAGATTGTGCCGGCGGGCCAGGGACAGGATCTCGTCAAATTCCTGGCGCGAAGGCAGGTAGCCGGTAGGGTTGTTGGGGAAGTTGAGCACCAATAGCCGGGTTTTGTCGGTAATGCTGGCTTCCAGTTGCTGGATGTCCAGCGCCCAGCCTGGCGGGGTGGATTGTAGCGGCCAGGGCGTGACGTGACAGCCAATCGAGCGGGCAATCTCGTACAGCGACTGGTAGGCGGGCGAAACGGCGATGACATGCTCGCCGGGCTGCAGCAGGGTCTGCATGGCAACGAAAATGGCTTCTTCCGGCGCGGCGATGAGCACATTTTCAGCCGGGATGTGCTCATACAGTTTTGCGACTTCAGTGCGCAAGAGCGGATGGCCCTGCGATTCGGTGTAGCCCAGTTTCAGGCCGTCCCACAGGGCGCGGCTTTCTGGTGCAGCCATGCCGAGCAGTTCGTCCATGCCCAGGCTCTCGCAATCGGAGGAACTGAGCAGGTACTTGACGCTGAATTCATAACGGGCAAAGTAGCGTTCGAGTTTGAAGGGTTGGATGGGCATGGGATTGGGGGGTTGGGGTGGCGGTTTCGATGTTTGCTTAAAGGTCAGAAATCAGAATTATCTTATGTTCAATACCCTACAGTAAATAGTTGTATTCGACCATCGTCAATAACCAAAATATTTTTTACAGTTTGTGCTTGAAACTTTGATAGAAAAGAAATGCGCTACTACAAATCAATGTTCCTGAACAACATAAACAAGCACAGATTATGGATATACCTGCCATAGTAGTGTTCACGTTTTTCAATTGGAGCCATATTTTTTTCAAGTAACTGACAATAGGATGTGGTTCGGTTGGTAAATTGGGGCAAACTGCTTGATACTGCAATATATCGCCGATGTATTGTTGCCATTCGGCGCGAGTAAGGTTGCGAGGCACAAGAGAACAAGCATCGGTTATTAAATCCTTGGAGCGCCATTTCCAAGCGCGAAGAGTATTATCATTGCTGCCCGCGGCAAAATAATCACCATTAGGACTCAATGCGATTGTGCCAACTTCACCATCAAAAGTTAGTCGAGAAATCTCATCTCCGGTTTTGGCATCCCAAATTCTTACAGTTGAATCAGCGCTTCCAGAAAAAACATATCGACTATCACTGCTGAATGCAACATTCCAAACCTCTTTTGTATGTTTAGCGTAACGGTTGTGCAATCAGAAGAGATTCGATAAAAAACGGCATAAAAGATCAAAAAAGCTGGTAGGCGGTTTTTCGTGGGTAAAAGCCGCGCTC
>DAOUML010000239.1:0-9781 GCA_034411635.1 Anaerolineales bacterium | reverse complement strand
ACCGCCATCACCAAATCGTATGAATCCAACCCCTTGCTGAAGGGCATTTCCTTTTCGGTTGCGCCGGGGGAGGTGGTTTGCCTGTTGGGGGCTTCGGGGTCGGGGAAATCGACGATTTTGCGCATCATTGCCGGGTTGGAGGAGGCTGAAAGCGGCGAAGTGGCCTGGGAGGGCGTTTCGCTGAAGGGAGTGCCAACCCATCAGCGCCGATTTGGGTTGATGTTTCAAGATTATGCTCTTTTTCCGCACCTGTCGGTTTTTGAGAATGTGGCGTTTGGTTTGAAAATCATGCGCGTAGCCAGATTTGGAAGCGTGCTTGCGGGCTTTTTGACTGCCCGCGAGAAGACCGGCCTTGAGTCTCGGGTGCGCGAGTGCCTTGAATTGGTTCATCTTTCCGGGTTTGAGCATCGTCGGGTGACGGAACTTTCGGGTGGCGAGCAGCAGCGGGTGGCGTTGGCGCGGGCGTTGGCGCCCAATCCGCGCCTTCTGATGCTGGATGAGCCGCTCGGGGCGCTCGACCGGGCTTTGAAGGAATCGCTGCTCGATGAATTGCGCCACATTTTGCGCGCGACGGGCATTCCGGCGATTTATGTGACTCATGACCAGCAGGAGGCGTTTACGCTCTCTGATCGCATCGTCCTGCTACGCGAGGGGCAGATTGCCCAGGCCGGGACTCCGGCTGAAGTTTTTGCAAACCCGGCTGACGGGTGGGTGGCGTCCTTTTTGGGGTTGGGAAATGTAATTAGACCGGGGGAAGGCGGCGGGGTGTTAAATGCTGAAGGTTTGGACATCCACCAGACGATTTTGCTGCGCCCGCAGGCCGAGTTGGTCGCTTCGGGCGGGACGGTGCAGGGCGTGGTGGCGGATGTGGTTTTTGCGGGCGATGTTTTTCGGGTGGCGTTGCAGAATGGTTGGTATTTTTACCTTGGCGATGCGCCGCGGGTGGGTGAAACTGTCTGTTTGCGGGTTTTGCGGGTAGAATATCTGCCATGAGCGAGAAAATTACTGTCCATAAACGTAATGCGGCGGGTGAGATTACCTGGTCTTATACCGGGCGGATTTTGTCGCGTGGGGATGATTTTGTGCGCCTGGAGGCGCGTTTTAATCGCGAGGATACGCCGTTTCAGGGGATTATTTTGAAACAGAATGATCGCTTTGTGGAAACATTTTTTACTGAGCGATGGTACAACATTTTTGAAATGCACGACCGCGATGATGACCAGATTAAGGGCTGGTATTGCAATGTGGGCAAGCCGGTGGTTTGGGATGGGCCGGATACGATTTCATACATTGACCTGGCGATTGACCTGTGGGTGGCCGCAGACGGCTCGCAGACGGTTTTGGACGAGGATGAGTTCGAGGCCCTGGCCCTGGACGAAAAAACACGCCAGCAGGCGTTGGATGGCTTGCTGGCGCTGAAGGCGTTGTTTGCGCGCGGGTTACATCAGGTTGAGAACGTCGAACATGATTTCAAGGATGATCAGGGCGGTTCCGGCCAGCCCCAGGCATAGGCAACAGGCAACCACAATGCCGACGAGAATCAGCACGGTTTTGTTGTTCGATTTGGTTGGTTGGCTGATGAGGGTTGAGGCGGGTGGTTGGGTCTCCATTGGGCGCGTTTATAAGTTGAATAGCATGTCGCCGTTTTCCCATAACCAGGAAATGCCAGCAACACCCAGGCAGGCGCAGCAACAACAGATGAGAACTACTGCGACAATGCTGACAATGAGGACGGTGTTGTTCTTTTTTTGAGGTTCGATTTCGGGAATGGGGGCTGATTCAAGGTTGGACATAATCTCTCCGTTGGTGAATGAAATTTGATGTTGAAATTCTATCATTTTTTCTGCTGTTTCTGGCTTTTTTATGTTAAGAATTGGTAAATTTGGGGGATTTTGCGCGTAGATTTTATAATTACGGTAAAAATTCGTTGACTTTTGTCTGATTTGTTGTACAATCGAAGAAACAATTTATAAAAGGAGAAATGCTATGTCTCAGTTCAATTCAGAAATCACCAGTGATGATAAGTTGTGGGCCTTGCTTGCCTATGTATTTTCGCCGCTGGTGCCGATTATCATCCTTGTTATGGAAGATAAGAAGAGCCGCCCATTTTTGAAGGCGCATACTGCCCAGGCCTTGATTTTGGGAATTATCACGGTTCTTACTTCTGGTTTTTGCATTGGTTTGCTGGTCTGGGTGTATCAACTTTACCTGGGCTTTAAGGCTTACCAGGGCGAGTATGTTGAAGTGCCGGTCATTACCAATTTTGTCAAAGGCCAGGGTTGGGCCTAAGGCTGACATAGACTTGTTCGATATTAAGCGGCTCTTGATTGAGCCGCTTTGTATTTATGGCGAGAAATCGAGTATACTAACCAACGTTGTGTCATTATTCACAAACAATGGAGGTTTTTATGGATTATCAATCTTACTCACAGCCTGCGCCCAAGGACCCGAATACGGCATTTTTGATTGAGTTTGTTGGTGGTTTTTTTGGGTTGTTGGGGTTAGGGTATTTGTATATTGGCCGTACCAACGATGGTGTGTTACGCCTGATTGGCTGGATCATTTATAACGTTGTGGCCTACATTGTGATTGTGATTTTACTCTCTCTGGTTGTTGGCTTGTGTTGTGTACCTGTGCAGTTGGTCATTCAGGTGGGTGTGCCGCTTTGGTCGGCCAATGAACTCAAAAAGCAGATGACCGCTGGACAAATGACGCCGCTGTAACTGTTTGCAAGTAAGAAAGCCGCCCTTGTTGCGGTTTTTTGTTGCAACCCTCGCCCGATTTTGTCGTATATCTCTCCAGATGCAATCAAACAAGGAGAATGCAAAATGACTGTTGAAACCCCTTCCAATATTGTTTATCCCATGTCGCCTTCTGAAGAGCGCACCTGGGCGATGCTGGCGCACCTGAGCGTGGTGGTGAACCTGTTTACCGGATTTTTTGGCCCGCTGGCTGCGCTGCTGATTTACCTGCTCTTTCGTGACCGTTCACGGTATGTGGCCTATCATAGCCTGCAATCGTTTATCAACCAGTTAATCTGGTGGATTGGCGGCGGGACGATTATCGCGCTTGCGTGGGCGATTTCGGGCGTGTTGTCTATTTTTATTATTGGGCTGTTCTTGCTGCCGTTTGCCTGTTTGTTTAGTTTTATGCCGGTTATTTCTGTCATTCAGGGTGTGATCGGCGCGGTTAAAACTTCGCAGGGCGAAGATTACAAATATTTGTGGGTCGGCGATTGGGTGCGCGGCACGCTCGATGGCCTGTAAACCGATTTTTTCTCAAAACAAAAAGTGGACGAGGTTGCGCTCGTCCACTTTTTGTTTTATCCGCCCCAGGGCATTTCGGCGTATTTTTCGAAGGCCTGGTCGTGCATTTGCTTGAACAGTTTTTCATGGCCGCTTTCCCAACGGCTTAACATGGTCAGGATTTCTTTGGCCTGTCCTTCGGCTTTTCCTGCTGCGGACTGGTAGAACTCGGCGAAATCGCGTTCGATCAGGTAGGCCATGCGCAGCACGGGCAGGTCGGCGACCATTGATTCGGCAACAGCCTCGACAATGTTCTGGCTTTCGGCCCGGTCGGCGAAAAACGCGCTTGCGGGTGGTTCAATTTCCTGGGGTTTTACCCCGGCGTTCAGGGCGGCGATTTGGGCGGCGATGAAGTCAATGTGTTTTTGTTCTTCGGCGGCAATTGCGAGGAAGGCGCTCCGGGCGGCGGCGTTTTGCAACCGTTCGGCGTTTTCGATGAAGAAGCGTTTGCCTTCATATTCGCGTTCAAGGGCGTATTCGAGGATTTTTTCTAGGTTCATGGGGTTCTCCGGGGGGGGACGATAATCGGATATTGGATAACTTTATACTTGATGTTCGATACTCGATACTCGATATTCGATGCTCGATGCTCGATATTCGATGCTCGATATTCGATATTCGATGTTCGATACTCGATGCTCGATATTCTATATTCGATATTCGATGCTCGATATTCGATGCTCGAATTCCTAATTTCGATTATCGAATATCTAATCTCGAATATCGAGGCTCGAATCTCTACTCCCTAACTCACCAACTCTACTTTGACCGCGCAGACTTTATAGGATGGAATTTTTGATGTCGGGTCGAGTTGGGCCAGGGTCAGTTCGTTGGCCGAGGCTTCGGGGAAGTGGAAGTTGGCATACACCATCCCCGGCGGGACGCGCTCTGTCACCCAGGCCTGTGATTCGATGACGCCGCGCCGCGAGGTGACCCGCACGCGTTTGCCCTCGGCGCTGGCCGAGCCGTTGGTCAGGATGCCGAGTCTGCGGGCGTCGTCCGGGTTGATTTCGACCAGGGCCTGGCTGTAGATTTCGAGCAGGCCTTTCGAGCGGCGTGACATTTCGCCGCCATGCCAGTGATAGAGTACCCGCCCGGTGGATAGAATCATCGGGTAGTTGTCGTCGGGGCGTTCGGCGGGCGGGATGAAGTCGATGGGCGTGAAGCGGCCTTTTCCGCGCGCGAATCCTTTGCTGTGCAGGATGGGCGTGCCGGGGTGCTCGCTGGAGGTGCAGGGCCATTGCAGGCTCTCGCCGCGTTCCAGCCGTTCGTGGGTGATTCCGGCGTATGAGGGGGTCAGCGCGTTGATTTCGGCCATGATGTCGGCGGGGGGTTTGTACGCCCAGGACGACCAGGCGGCCTCATTCACGGTTCGCTTTCCATCGTTCAGCATTCGGCTGGCAATTTCGGTGATGATTTCCCAGTCCTGGCGCGCTTCCCCGATTGGCTCAAGCGCCTGGCGCACCAGTTGCACGCGCCGCTCGGTGTTGGTGAAGGTGCCGGTTTTTTCGGCAAAGGTCACGCCGGGCAGCAGCACGTCGGCGTAAGGCGAGGTCTCGGTCGGGAAGATTTCCTGCAAGACGATGAAATCGGCCTGCTTCAGGCAGTGGCGGATGTGGTTCGTGTCCGGGTCGGACATGATCGGGTCTTCGGCCAGGATGTACAGGGCGCGGACCTTGTCTTCCAGGATGCCGGGAATCATCTCGGTCATGGTCATGCCGACTTTGTCGGAAAGGATGAAGGATGAAGGATGAGTGCGGAAGTTTTCATCCTTCATCCTTCCGATTTCATCCTTTGTCGAGAGCCCCCATGCTTTTGAAAATTTTTCAATGACTTCCGGGTTCGTCACCGGCTGGTAGGCCGGGTAAACGTTTGGCAATCCGCCCATGTCGCACGCGCCCTGGACGTTGTTCTGTCCGCGCAGCGGGTTGACGCCGCCGCCGGGTTTGCCCATATTGCCGAGCAGCATTTGCAGGTTGGCCAGGGCCAGCACGTTGCGCACCCCGGTAATGTGCTGGGTGATGCCCATCGCCCAGAAGACCGCCATCGGCCTGGTGGTGCCCATGATTTCGGCGGCCCGGCGCAATTGCTCGACCGGTACGCCGGTGATTTCGGCAGTTCTTTCGGGTGGATATTGAAGCACCGTTTCGCGGAATTCGTCGAAGTTTTCGCAGCGTTCCGCGATAAAGTCCTTGTCATCCCAGCCATTTTCGAGGATGAGATACATCAACCCGTTTAGCAGGGCGGTATCGCTGCCGGGACGGTGGCGCAGGTGCAGGCCGCCGTAGCGCTCGGTGGCAAATTTGGTCATCTCGATGCGGCGCGGGTCGGCGACGATCAGTTTCGCGCCGCGTTGTTTGACCGCCTGGCGCAGGCGCATGCCGATAACCGGGTGCTGCTCGGTGGTATTTGAGCCAATGATGAAGATTGCCTGGGATTGCTCGCTGACGTCGTCAATCGAATTGGACATCGCGCCAGAGCCGAAGGAAGTCGCCAGACCGGCGACAGTGCTGGAGTGTCAGAGACGGGCGCAGTGGTCGATGTTGTTCGTGCCAATGACCTGCCGCGCCAGTTTGTTCATCAGGAAGTTTTCTTCGTTGGTGCATTTGGCCGAAGCCAGCACCCCGATGCTGTCGCCGCCGAAGGTGTCCCGTATCTCGCGCAGTTTGTGGGCGGTGATATCGAGAGCGGTTTCCCAGTCGGTTTCGACCCAGTCCCAGGGGGTATTCGATATTGGAGATTCGATATTCGATATTCGATATTCGTCATTCGACACTCGATTTTCGATTTTCGAGTATCGAGTATCGAATATCGTCTCCCGAATATCGGCCTTTTCTTTTCCTTCGAGCAGGTAACGCCTGACCTTTGGCCTCGTCAGCCGGTCAGGATGGTGGACGTAATCGTGACCGAAGCGGCCCTTGACGCAGGTCCAGCCGTGATTGGCCGGGCCGTCCCAGGCTGATTCGACCCCGATGATTTCGTTATTCCGCACCTGGAGATTGAGCTGGCAGCCCACGCCGCAGTACGAACACACCGTTTTGACGGTTTTGACCTGCCAGGGGCGGCCCTTGCCGACCGACATCTTGGGCCATAGCGCCGCCACCGGGCAGACGGCCACGCAACTGCCGCAGAACTCGCACGGACTGTCCTGCATGCTGCTGTCGGCCCCAAAGCCGATATAGGCCTCGAATCCGCGCTGCATGACGCTGATGGCGTCGACGCCGTTGACGTGGCTGCAAGCGCGCACGCACAGGTGGCATAACACGCATTTGTTGCGGTCGACCAGGATGAAGGGGTTGGAGTCGTCAATTGGGTAATCGTGCTGGCGGCCTTTGTAACGGTCGCCATGCACCCCGTATTCGTAGGCCAGGTCTTGCAGTACGCAATCACCGGTTGCTTCGCAGGTCATGCAATCGAGCGGGTGATCGGAAACCAGCAATTCAATCGAAAATTTGCGCGCTTCCATCACGCTGGGCGAATGGGTCTGGATGACCAACCCCTCGCTGACCGGGAACGTGCAGGCCGGTTGCAGGGAACGTTGTTTTTCAATCTCAACCAGGCAGACGCGGCAGGCGCCTTCGGATGGCAGGGCCGGGTGGTCGCACAAGACCGGGATTTCGATTCCGTGCTCACGCGCCGCCTGGATGACCGTCTGGCCTGCCCTGGCCTGGATTTGTCGTCCGTTGATGGTGATGTTTACATTTGGCATAAGATACTTGCTCCACTTTGCCTTGCTTTCGACATTTTCAATGTCACAGTTTGTCCTGAGCGGAGCCGCGTGTCTTTGGCGCGGCATAGTCGAAGGATATTTTTTCAGTAATCTGAACTACTCCACCAGGATGGCATCGAATTTACAGACTGTTTCGCAGATGCCGCAACTGACGCACAGGGCCTGGTTGATGGCATGTACTTCTTTCTTCTGGCCCATGATGGCCTTTTCAGGGCAGTTGCGCGCGCAGACGGTGCAACCGGTGCAACTATCCGGGATGACTGAAAAATTGATCAGGGCTTTGCACACTTTGGCCGGGCATTTTTTGTCGATGATATGGGCTTCGTATTCTTCGCGGAAGAATCGCAAGGCAGATAAGATTGGGCCGGGGGTCAACTGCCCGAGCGCGCACAGCGAAGCCCGTTGCATGTTGCGCGAGATGTACTCAATTTCGTCCAGGTCTGCGGGCTGGCCCTGTCCTTCGCTGATGCGCGTCAGCACTTCGAGCAGGCGTTGCCCGCCCATGCGACAGGGGACGCACTTGCCGCACGATTCCGCCGAGGCAAAGGTCAGGAAATATTTGGCAAACTCAACCATGCAGGTCGATTCGTCGACCACAATCATGCCGCCCGACCCCATGGTGGCCCCGGCTGCGGTCAGCGAGTCAAAATCGACCGGCGTATCGAGGGCCGAGGCGGGCAGGCAGCCGCCCAACGGGCCGCCGGTTTGCACGGCCTTGAAGGTTTTGCCATTGGGGATGCCGCCGCCAATCTCGAAGATGATTTCGCGCAAGGGAATCCCCATCGGCACTTCAATCAGTCCGGTATTGTTGACCTGCCCGGTTAGCGCAAAGACGGCTGTGCCGGGCGATTTGGGCGTTCCGATGGCCTTGAACCATTCCGCGCCGTTCAGGATGATTTGCGGCGTCAGGCCGTAAGATTTGACGTTGTTGACGTTGCTGGGCTGCTGCCACAGACCGGACGAAGCCGGGAAGGGCGGGCGTGGACGCGGCTCGCCGCGCTGCCCTTCAATGGAAGCCATCAGCGCGGTTTCCTCGCCGCACACAAACGCCCCCGCGCCTTCCTTGATGTGCAGGCTGAAGGAAAAGCCTGTTCCAAGAATATTTTGACCCAGGAATCCGCGCTCATGGGCCTGCGCCAGGGCGGTTTTCAGGTGCTCAATCGCCAACGGATATTCAGCCCGGCAGTAGATATAGCCCGCGCTCGCGCCAATGGCATACCCGGCAATGCTCATGCCTTCGATGACGCTGTGCGGGTCGCCCTCCAGGATGGAACGATCCATGAACGCGCCGGGATCGCCTTCGTCGGCGTTGCAGATGACGTATTTGGGGGTTTCGGGTGAACGGCGGCAGAAATCCCATTTCAGGCCGGTCAGGAAGCCCGCGCCGCCGCGTCCGCGCAGGCCGGAGGCTTTCATCTCCTCGATGACGGCTTCGGGCGTCATCCCGTCCAGGGCTTTTTGCAGGGCGCGGTAGCCGTCGTTGGCGATGTAGGCCTCAATGTCTTGCGGGTCGATCATGCCGCAGTTGCGCAGCGCGATTCGGGTTTGTTTACGGTAAAAAGGTAATTCTTCGTAGCGCGGTAAATCCTGAACTGGCTCACAGGCCGGGCCGTGATTGGTGACAATCTGACCGAGCGCCGCTTCAGGGACGATTTTGCCTGAGATGAGATGCTCCTGCACCAGTTGCGGCACCATATCTGGTTTGACGTTGTTGTACGTCACCCGCGCCTGGCCGGGAAGTTGGATATCGACCAGCGGCTCCCTGAAGCACATTCCGATACAGCCCACCGGGACAATTGCCGCGTTGATGTTCCGTTCAGCCAATTCCTGGCGGATTAAGACTTCGATTTCCCCCGCGCCCGCGGCAATCCCGCAGGTTCCCATGCCGATATAAATGGTCGGCATAGTTTGGGTCGATATATCGCGCAGCGCCGGAGCCTGGCGCTTTTGAGATTTTGGCATCAACAACCTCCGCCGTTTTTTGTCAGATAAGCGTTTTCAACTCTTTGAGTAATTTCTTCGTCTCAACATGCCCGTGAACTTTGTCATTGACTACAACTGCCGGGGCCAGTCCGCACGAGCCAATGCAATAGACGATTTCGAGCGCGTATTTATAGTCCGGGTCGCTCTGGCCGGGGTCGACATGCAACGATTCTTGCAGTCCTTCGACGATTTTTGCGGCCCCGCGCACATGGCAGGCCGTCCCGTCACACACCCGAATCAGGTGGCGGCCCCGCCGGGTCAGGTGGAATTGGGAATAAAAGGTCGCCACGCCCATTAACTGACTCAGGGGTGTGCCGGTTTTTTCTGAGATAGCCGCCAGCACTTCTTTTGGCAAATAGCCATAAAAATTTTGGGCGCGTTGCAAAATTGGGATTTCCGCGCCTTTGATGCCTTTGAACTCTTCCAGGATTTCATCGAGGGCTTGCAAGTCGATTGGTGATTCTGGCATGTTGTCTTTCTCCATCATCTTTCGTTCGGCAAGGTGAACTGTATTAAACAGTGTATCGCAAATGCAATCACCGCGTCAACTGACAAAAAGCACATCACCCAGGTCTAAAAAGCCTGGGTGATGTGACAATCTTCCCTGGTTGGGAATAGGATGAAGAATTTTCAGATGTTTAACCAGTCGACGATTAAGTCCACCGCTTGGGGAACCAGCGTATCGGTTTGCGGTGAAAGTTCTCTCGAAAACTCAAAGTGATAACCGCGCACTGAGAGCAGGGCGGCATCAGGCCTTTTGCCG
>DAOUML010000238.1:0-4834 GCA_034411635.1 Anaerolineales bacterium | reverse complement strand
AGCCTCGAAGCAACCTACGGCGGCGGCGAAGCCAATGTCGCCGTTTCGCTCGCCAATTACGGCGAAAGCGTCGATTTCGTCAGCCGTCTGCCCAAAAATGACCTGGGCGACGCCTGTATCGCCTCCCTGCGCGGCCTGGGCGTTGGCACCGGTCACATCCTGCGCGGCGGCGAGCGGATTGGCATCTACTTCCTCGAAACCGGGGCCGCCCAACGCGCCAGCAAAGTCATCTACGACCGGGCCGGGTCGAGTTTCGCCGCCATCCAACCCGGCAGCGTGGACTGGAAAACCGTCTTCGCCGACGCCGATTGGTTCCACTGGACCGGCATCACCCCGGCAGTCTCGCAGGGCGCCGCCGAAGTCTGCCGCGAAGCCATCCTGGCCGCTCGTGAGTTGGGCGTCACCGTCTCCACCGACTTGAATTATCGCGCCAAACTGTGGAAATGGGGCAAAACCGCAGGGGAAGTAATGAGCGACCTGGTCGGTCTGTGCGATGTGGCCCTCGGCAACGAGGAGGACGCCGAAAAAGTCTTCGGCATCCACGCCCCCGAAAGCGACATCACCGCCGGAAAAGTGGACGCCGACCATTACCGTTACGTTTGCGAGAAACTGGCCGAGCGCTTCCCCTCGCTCAAAACCATCTCCATCACCCTGCGCGGCTCGCTTTCGGCCAGCCACAATACCTGGTCGGGCGTTTTATGGACTTGCGCTGCGAAGTCCCCGGAGGGGGAGCGGAGCGACCTTGAGCCTCGCGAAGGGGAGCGTAGTCGAAGCGCGAATTTCTTTGTTGCCCCCACCTACGACATCCTCCCCATCATCGACCGCGTCGGCGGCGGCGATTCGTTCATGGGCGGCCTGATTTACGGCCTGCGCAAATACGCCGACGACCCGCAAAAAGCCCTCAATTTTGCCGCGGCAGCCGCCTGTCTCAAACACAGCATCCCCGGCGATTTCAACGCCGTCAGCGTCGCCGAAGTCGAAACCCTGATGGGCGGCGACGCCTCCGGGCGGGTTTCGCGATAGATTATGTCATTGCGAGGGTCGAGTAGTCCTGAGCGTTCCTGGCGACACTTGCACCGCACTGCGTTCGGTGCAGTGCAGGTGAGGGCGTATCGAGACCCGAAGCAATCTCCCATTAAACGGGAGAATCTAGTCGATAGCGTTCTACTGTTTAATCGGAGATTGCTTCGTCGGGCTACGCCCTCCTCGCAATGACATGGTGAAATTATGCGCCTCGTCACTTTTGAACATTACGGTCAGATTCGCCTTGGTTCCCAGGTCGGAGATTCCATCCTCGACCTGAATCGGGCCAACCCTGACATCCCTGCCGACATTTTTCTTCTCCTGAGTGCCGGGGCCTCCGCGCTGGACCTGGCGCGCGAGGCCCTGGCCGAGACGAACCCGGCCGCGCTTGTCCCGGCTTCTGCGGCGACCTTGCTCGCGCCAATTCCGCGCCCCGGCAAAATCCTGTGCATTGGACACAATTACAAAGGCCATATCGGTATCGGCAAAACTGAAATTCCTGAACATCCGAACTTTTTCTGCAAGACGGCCAACGTCATCACCGGCCCTCTGAATCCCATTTTTATTCCGCGCATCACCTCGCAGGTCGATTATGAAGCCGAACTGGCCGTCATCATCGCCAAACGCGGGCGCGACATCTCCGAAGCCGAAGCACTGGATTATGTCGCCGGGTACAGCATTTTCAACGATGTCAGCGCCCGCGATGTCCAGAAGCGCACCAGCCAGTGGTTTTTGGGCAAATCCTTCGACAGTTTTGGCCCGCTTGGCCCGGCGCTGGTTACGAAAGACGAAATCCCTGACCCGCACAGCCTTGCGCTGGAACTGACCGTCAACGGCGTCCCCAAACAACGCGCCCACACCAGCGACCTGATTTTCAGCATCCCGTTCCTGGTCTCGACCCTGAGCCAAATCATGACCCTCGACCCCGGCGACATCATCGCCACCGGCACCCCCGCGAAGTTACCCGAAGCCGCCAATCCGCAACGCTTCCTCGAACCGGGCGACGTGGTGGAGATAACGATAGAGAAGTTGGGAACTTTAAGGAATATTGTTCAATAATCATGTCATTGCGAGCGAGCGTTCTCCAGCGAGCGAAGCAATCTCCTGTTTAACGGGTAAATTTAACTGGATGTTGTTCGCCGCTTAAACGGAGATTGCTTCGTCGGCCTACAGCCTCCTCGCAATGACATATCAAAGGAGTATTCATGGCCCGTTACATGCGCCTAGACGTAATCAACACCCTGCTCGAGACCGGCGTCCTGCCGCTCTTTTACAATGGCGACCTCGAAACCGCCATCGAATTGGTCCAGGCCTGCGCGCGCGGCGGCGCGCCGACGATTGAATTCACCAATCGCGGCGAACTGGCCTACCCGGTCTTTACCGAACTGGTGCGCCATTTTGCCAAAGCCGACCCATCCGTGATTCTGGGTGTCGGCTCGATTGTCGACGCGCCGACAGCGGCCCTGTTCATCGCTGCGGGCGCGAATTTTATCGTCGGCCCCAGTTTCAACCCTGAAATCTCGCGCCTGTGCAACCGGCGCAAGATTCTCTACCTGCCGGGCTGTTCCACCGAAAACGAAATTGCCAACGCCGAAGAATGGGGCGCGGAAATCTGCAAGATTTTCCCCGGTGAATCGGCTGGCGGCCCGGCCTTTATCAGCGCGGTGATGGCGCCCTGTCCCTGGCACCGCCTGCTGCCCACCGGCGGCGTCGACGCGACCGAAGCCAGTATCGGCGAGTGGATCAAGGCTGGGGCCGCGGCGGTCGGTTTGGGGAGTAAACTTATCTCCGGGCAGGCGGTCAAAGACAAGGATTTTGACGGAATCGCCCGCAAAGCCGCCCAATGCGTCGGCTGGGTCAAGAAGGCCCGCGCTCAGAAAAAATGAACCATATTCTTTCATTGCGAGATCGGGTGGTTGAGTAGCGCATTTTGCGTATCGAAACCCAAGCCCGAAGCAATCCCCTGTTTACAGGAGACCGCCACGCCGCAAAAGCAGCGGCTCGCGGTGACATTCAAAGGAGAAAATTATGAAATATCATGCTTACCTTCCAGCCAATCCCGGCCTGAACCCCCCGCCGATCAACCCCTGCCAACTGCTCGATTTTGCCCTGCTCAAACTGGCTGCTGGTGAAAACCACAGTGCCGAAAGTGGCGAGCGCGAAATCCTGGCCGTGATTTTGGGCGGCAAGGCCACCTTTGAAATTAACGGTCAGCGCTTCGAGAAAGTCGGCGGACGCCCGAACGTGTTTTCCGGCAAACCGCACTCGGTCTATATCCCCGCCGGGGCCAAATACAGCATCCAGGCCGAGGGCAATGTCGAAATCGCCCTGCCCAGCGCCCCCAGCAATGAGACCGATATCCAGCCGTATGTCATCGCTCCTGAGCGGGTTGCCGAGGGCGTTTGGGGCGCGGCCAATTTCAAACGCTACTTCAAGCAGATTTTGACGACCGCCGCCCAGCCCGATTTGCCCGCCCGCCGTCTGATTGTTGGCGAGACGTTGACCCCCAGCGGCAACTGGAGCACCTATCCGCCCCACAAGCACCAGGTCGATGACCTGCCGCGCCAGGCCTATCACGAGGAAATGTACTATTTCAAGGTCAGTCCCGGCGAAGGTTTTGGCCTTTGTCACTATTACAACGAAGAAGGCGAAGACGAGAATTTCACTATCCGGGATAACAGCATCCACATGATGCCGCGCGGTTATCATACCGTTGTCTCTGCGCCCGGTTACAGCACCTATTACCTGTGGTTCCTGGCTGGCAACCAGCGCATCCAGGCCACCGTCGATGACCCGAATTTGGGTTGGGTTGGCAAGACCGTGGCGCTGTTGAAGGAATTGGGACATTGAGAACGTGATGCGTATTCCGTTGGGTGATTCTCAAACTGAATACGCGCCACGCAATACGAGGATTTACCTATGATTTTAGACTTATTTAAACTCGATGGAAAAACCGCCCTCGTCACCGGCGCGGGACGCGGACTGGGGCAGGGCATGGCGATTGCCCTGGCCGAAGCCGGGGCCGACGTGGCCGGGCTGGATGTCATCCCCCAGGATGAGACCGCCGAAAAAGTCCAGTCGCTCGGACGGCGATTCCTGCCCGTCAGCGCGAACCTGCTCGCGGCCCACGCCGACGACGTGACCAGGGTCGTTGACGAAGTGGTCAGCGGCCTGGGCCGCCTCGACATCCTGGTCAACAACGCCGGCATCATCCGTCGCGCCCCGGTGCTGGAGTTCAGCGAAAAAGACTGGGACGATGTCATGTCCATCAACCTGAAGGCGGTTTTCCTGCTTTCGCAGGCCGCCGGGCGCGTCATGGCGGCCCAGGGCAGCGGTAAAATCATCAATATCGCCTCGATGCTCTCCTTCCAGGGCGGGATTCGCGTCCCCTCGTACACCGCCTCGAAAAGCGGCGTGGCGGGTCTCACGCGCCTGTTTGCCAACGAACTGGCCGCCAAAGGCCTCAACATCAACGCCATTGCCCCCGGTTACATGGCAACCGACAACACCGCCCCGCTGCGCGCTGATGCCGAACGCGCTCCCGCCATCCTTGACCGCATCCCCGCCGGGCGCTGGGGCGAGCCGTCCGACCTGATGGGCACGGTCGTCTTCCTGGCTTCTGCCGCATCTGATTACATGAACGGCGCAATCATCCCGGTCGATGGCGGCTGGTTGACGAGATAACATGAACCCCGACCGCTTCTTCTCCCCTGACCCAACCCTCCGCAGCCTGGCCCGCGAACTCTACCAGCCGGTTGCCACGCTGCCCATCATCTCCCCGCACGGACACGTCGACCCGCGCCTGTTCGCC
>DAOUML010000237.1:0-14416 GCA_034411635.1 Anaerolineales bacterium | reverse complement strand
GTGTACGTGCTGAAGAAGGAAGAAGGCGGACGGCATAAGGCGTTCTTCTCTGGTTACCGCCCGCAGTTCTACATCCGCACGATGGATGTGACCGGCAATATTACCCTGCCCGAAGGCGTCGAGATGGTTATGCCGGGCGACAACGTCAACCTGACGGTTGAATTGATCATCCCGGTTGCGTTGGAGCAAGGCTCCAAATTCGCCATCCGCGAAGGCGGTCTCACCGTCGGCGCTGGTGTCATCACCAAGATTATTGAATAACTTCTGAAAGTTGGTAAGTTCGCATGGCATCTAAGAAGAAAGACATCCGCCCGGTCATTACGCTTCAATGTACCGATTGCAAAGAGCGCAATTACACATCCCAGAAAAACCGCCGCAATGACCCCCAGCGTATGGAATTGAGCAAGTATTGCCCGCGTTGCCGTAAGCACACCGGGCATCGTGAGACCAAGTAAGCAGCATTCAGGGGCGGCCTAGGTCGCCCCTGTCCTCCCTAGGCCAGTAGCTCAATTGGTAGAGCACTCGTCTCCAAAACGAGCGGTTGTGGGTTCAATTCCTGCCTGGCCTGCCTTTTTTTTCTGCGCCGTCCTCCCTTGTGAGTTGAGAGGCGGCGTTTTCACCGTAAAAGTAAAAGGAGTTTACCTTGGCTGAAAAAGATAAAAAGATTGCCAAGCGCCCGAATGCGATTGTGAAGTTTTATCGCGAAACCTCGGGCGAGTTGCGCAAGGTAAGCTGGCCCACCGGCCCTGAAGCGCGCCATTTAACCAAGATCGTGTTGATTGTTCTGGTGGTTATGGCGATTTATTTAGGGAGCATTGATGGCATTGGGGCCTGGCTGATTGGCCTGATGTTGGGCGCGTAGTTTTAGAGAAAAGAGTTGACGCGATGAGTGCGCAAGACCTTGAACAGTTGGAACCCGTAAACAATAGCGAGGCCACTCCTGTCTCGGAAGATGAAACCTTGTCTGCCGGGTCTTCAAACGCACCTGAAGAAGCCGCTGAAGATAGGGCCTGGTATGTTATTCACTGTTACTCAGGGTATGAGAACAAAGTTCGTCACAACCTTGAGCAACGCGTGGAAACAATGGGAATGAAAGATAAGATTTTTGATGTGGTCATTCCTACTCAGGAAGAAATCGAAGTGCGCGAAGGAAAGCGTCGCACGGTTGAACGCTATATCTTTCCTGGCTATGTGCTGGTGAATATGGTGTTGTCTGAAGAATCCTGGTTTGTCGTTCGCAATACGCCCGGCGTAACAGGTTTTGTGGGCATGGGCAATGACCCCACTCCTTTGCGCCAGGAAGAAGTCAACCAGATTATCAAGCGCATGGAGGCAGAGGCACCCAAAGTCAATGTTACCTACAAAATTGGCGAGCGCATTCGGATTATTGATGGGCCATTCAATGACTTTCGTGGCGTTGTTGCTGAAATCGACATGGAACGAACCAAAGTTCGCGTGATGGTTTCGTTCTTTGGACGAGAAACCCCGGTTGAGTTAGACTTTTTGCAGGTAGAAAAAGCGTAAGTCGCGTTTTTAGCGCGTTAATCGTGGGAGGGTGTCCCACCAAATCACCCGTAAAAACCACAAGGCGCTGGGAGAACTTCCCAGGCGCAAGGAGTAAAAATGGCAAAGAAAATTAAAGCAGTTGTACGCCTCCAGCTCAATGCTGGAAAGGCCACTCCGGCTCCTCCGGTTGGCCCGGCTTTGGCAGGCCATGGTCTTAACATCATGGCTTTTTGTAAAGAGTACAATGCGCGCACTTCAAACCGCGTCGGTGAAATTCTTCCGGCTGAGATTAGCGTGTATACTGATGGCTCTTTCACTTTTGTTTTGAAGACTTCTCCTGCCCCGGTCTTAATTCGCAATGCTGCTGGTATCGATAAGGGTTCCAGCACCCCCAATAAAGACAAGGTTGGCAAGATTACACGCGCCCAGATCAGGCAAATCGCTGAAACAAAAATGAAAGACCTGAACGCGATTGATATTGATGGCGCGATGAAACAAATCGAAGGCACCGCCCGCTCAATGGGCGTGACAGTCGTAGACTAAGATGGGAGGGCCGTCTTCAGACGGCCCGCTAGTACCACGGAGACATATCATGGCAAAACACGGAAAAAAATACCTGGCCGCAGCGGCCAAAATTGACACGGATACCCTTTACAGCCCCACCGAAGCCCTTGCCCTTGTTAAAGAAACATCTTTCACCAAATTTGATGCAACCGTTGAAATTCACATCCGCACTACCCTAGACCCGCGCCAGGCAGACCAGCAGGTTCGTGATGTCGTTCTGCTGCCGCATGGCTTGGGCAAGACGGTGCGCGTATTGGTTTTTGCCGAAGGCGAGGGCGCAACCATCGCCCGCAACGCTGGCGCTGATACCGTTGTTGATGATGACGAAACCTTCAGCAAAATTCAATCGGGCTGGGCCGAATTTGATGTTGCCATCGCTACGCCCGACCTGATGGGTAAAGTTGGCCGCCTGGGTCGTATCCTTGGTCCGCGCGGTTTAATGCCAAACCCCAAGGCTGGCACAGTGGTCACTGCTGACAAACTGCCTCGCGCGATTGAAGAGGCCAAGGCCGGGCGCGTTGAATTTCGTCTTGATAAAACCGCAAATATCCATGTTCAGATTGGCAAAGTCAGTTTTGAAAGTGACATGCTGGTTGGCAATCTGTCTGCTTTAATGGAAGCCATCAAAAAGGCGCGCCCTTCTGGCGCCAAAGGCTCTTATATCAAAAGCGTCACCCTGGCTTCGACCATGGGGCCTGGGGTCAAGGTTGACCCCAACCTTGCGCAATCTATGCAGGTTTCCGGGTAATTATTGGCCCGTTTACCGTTCTGACAAACTACTTCGCCCATGACAACAGGCGTCCGCAAAAGGACTTAATCTCCTGTTCAGGTGAAGACTACTGGAATGTTCCCATCCCTTTTGGGGTGTTTCCCTCGCGGGAAAAGTCTTTGCCTGGCGTTTGTCAGGCAAAGATTCTTTAAGAAAGGAGGAAAAATTCTTTGGCTATTTCTCGACAGAAAAAAGACCAGGTGCTTGCACAGTACCAGGCGTGGTTTGATAGCAGTCAGGCGGTTGTTTTGGTGGAATACACCGGTGTAACCGTCAAGCAATTGGATGCCCTTCGCGCAAAAATCCGCGAAACGGGTGGTGAATTCCACATTGTTAAGAACACGCTTGCCAGAAAAGTTCTTGCTGATCAAAATGTGCAAGTTCCCCAAGAAATGCTTGTTAATAGCACCGCAATGACCTTCGCCTTCAGTGATGCCGCTGCCACAGCAAAAGCGCTGACGGAAGCAGCAAAAGGTCTTGAAGCTATCAAACTGAAGGGCGGTTTGCTCGACAAGCAAGTTCTTAGTTCTGAACAAGTTAAGGCTTTGGCGGCTTTGCCTCCGTTGCCCGTTGTCCGTTCCCAGTTACTGGGCGTTTTACAGGCTCCGGCAGGAAAACTCGTCCGCACAATTGCCGAGCCGGCTCGTTCATTGGCTGCTGTGTTCCAGGCCTACGCCGATCAGGCCCAGGCCGCCGCGTAACCCGTTTACGCTTCATTTTTCGTTTCAATTTCAATTTCTAATTTCACTACCTAACCAAGGAGTTAAACTATAATGGCTGCAAATCTTGAAAATCTGGTTGAAGAACTGAGCAAACTTTCTGTTCTTGAAGCCGCTGAACTGGTTAAATTACTCGAAGAGAAGTGGGGCGTTTCTGCCGCTGCTCCTGTTGCCGTTGCCGCTGCGGGTGGCCCCGTTGCCGCCGCCGAACCGGTTGAAGAAAAAACCGAATTCGATGTTGTGATCAAGGACCCTGGCCCGAAGAAGATCGAAACCATCAAAGTCATCCGCCAACTCACCAGCCTGGGCCTCGGCGAAGCCAAGACCATGGCCGAAACCGCCGGTGGCAAGATTTTGACCGGTGTTGGCAAAGACGCCGCAATGGACGCCAAGAAGAAACTCGAAGAAGCCGGCGCTGTCATCGAAATTGCCTAGTTCAAATCTTGAAGTACAAAAAAGACGCCCTGAAAAAGGGCGTCCTTTTTGTATTCCGGGTTGCGAGAAAAAACTACATTCTGGCCGGAGATAATTTCCGAATTACCATCACAACTTTTCCCCGAATTTCCAATTTTTCGCGTTTGTGAATCAGGATGGGCTTCATCGTTGGGTTGGCGGGCTGCAAACGGTAGCCATCCTTTTCTTTATAGAAATATTTGAGCGTAGTTTCATCCCGTTCTGGCAACCAAACAGCAACCATATCGCCGTTTTTGGCTTCAGCATTGCTGCCCACCCGGCGCATAATGACAATATCACCATCGTTAACCATTGCATCAATCATTGAGTCGCCTTGCACTTCAAGCGCAAACAGATCTTCAGGGTTGGCTTTGGCAGGCAAAAGCGAGCGCGCAATTTCGACGCTATCTTCCGGGTTGTAATAACTAAAATCGGAAGCAGGCACAGGCGCGGGGGCACTGGCAACAATGCGGCCAGCCATCGGAACCCGAAACAAGTCGGCAACCACGTTTGCAGCCTGCAAGGCAGATGTTCGCGCAGCCTCGCCCAGGTGGTGGGCAATCTCACCGATTTTTTCTGGAACAACCCGAACGCCACGCGAAATTCGTCGATCGCGCTCAATATAGCCCCATTTTTCGAGTTGTTCAAGATAATAATTTACCACCGATGTTGAACTAATACCCGTCTCTTCGCCAATTTCACGAATTGAAGGCGGATAACCCTTATCCTGATGCTCACCCAAGAAGTTCAGGATTTTTATATGGCGGTCACTCAAACCTTTGCTTTTTCTTACCATCATCATGGTTTTCTCCTTGAGCAATTAAACTGCTCATACGTTCTATAAAATCATACACGAACATTCGTTCCATGTCAAGGCCCAATTTTCGACATTTCCGCTCATAGACGGGTATAATTGGGAATATGATTGAAGTAAATATCCCCGGACGGGGTAATATTCAACTCAAATACCTTCTTATGGATGTAAACGGTACATTGGCCGTTGATGGTATTTTGATAGAAGGGGTTGCCCGAAGAGTGTCGGCTTTGCGCGCTCATCTCGAAATTCACCTGCTGACTGCTGATACGCATGGCAGACAAAATCTTATTGACCAGATGCTCGGTGTGCGGGCTGTTCGTATTCAGCCGGGGCAGGAAGCCGCCCAAAAAGCAGATTTCACGCGCCGGCTTGGCCGTCAGTATGTTGCCGCCATTGGGCAAGGGGCCAACGATAGTTTGATGCTCAAAGAAGCCACCATTGGGATCGCAGTAATGTCTGTCGAGGGTCTTAGCCTTGAAGCCTTGCTCTCCTCCGACCTTCTCGTGCCGGATATCAATACCGCGCTGGATTTATTTGAAAAACCTTTACGCCTGATAGCGAGCCTTAGAAAATGAATCTTTCAACAGATGATGCTGAAAAACAACCCCAGGATCTGCCAGGCCAGAACCTGCCGCAAGAATCAGCCGCGGGTGAACACTCTTCACCCGAAGAACAATCCCTGGCTGATTCACCTTCCACTACGCAGCAGGAACCTCAGCCGATAGACCGTGAAATACAATTTTTTGACGACAAAAGTCTTGAGCCGGAGTTCGATTTTTCAGCGCTACAAGTCACTGACAAAAACAACCTTGCAGACCTGGGTTTTGCGCCTTTACCCGAAATTGAAAGGCCCGCTGCCCGCCGCCGTCGCGCGCGTCAGCCACTCATCTCCCGTTTTACGGATGAAGAAGCCGTTGACCGGCTCGAAACCCTGGCGCAACGCGCCGCGCCAACCTTTGATTATTTTGTCTTTGCTCTGGTTGCAGGCTCTTTGCTTGGTATCGGTTATTTGCTCAATGCGCCCGCCATATTGCTGCTGGCCCTGGTACTGGCCCCCTTTCCCGCACCCTGGATCGGAATCTCATTGGCCGCCGCGACAGGGGAATCGCGCTTTTTGGGGCAAACTCTGGGCGGCTTTTTTAGCGCCATGCTCATTATTTTCATTACCGCTGTTCTGGCAGGCCTTACTTCGCGTATTTTTATGCCCATTTTGCTCGATCAGGTCTTCCTGTACGCCCGCTTATGGTGGGCCGGCTTGCTTGTTGTTGGATTGGGCGCACTGGCCGTTATCCTGTTTTTTAGCCAAAAAGAAGAAAAACCCTTATTGGCAGGTCTTTTACTGAATTATGGCTTGCTGTTGCCGGTTAGCGCAGCCGGGTTTGGGCTAGGAAATGGAACCCCCGGGTTGTGGCCTCAAAGCATGGCTGTTTTTCTGGTACATTTTGCGCTTTCAATCATTTTAGGGCTTGCAATTTTCTATTACATGGGTTTTCGCCCGCTTGAATCAATTGGCTACGCCTGGGGGGTTGGTATTGTGATTGTCAGCCTGATCATCGTGCTCGGATTTGCTGGACTGGGGACTTTCATTCCCCTTCCCAAAACTGCCGAACCTGAACCAAGCCCCACCTACACCCCAACGCGTATCGCGCTCGCTGCCACCCGCACCTCAACCACCACCAAACCAGCGGCCAGCACATCCACGCCGATCCCCGCAACCATTACCATTACTCCGCAGCCGACTGAAACACCCCGGCCCAGCGCCACCCTGGTTGTTATTCCAACTACGGCCTACGGCCGAATTCAATCGCGCACCGGCGGCGATGGCGCTACCCTGAGAGCCACCCCGGGGGGCGCGGCCATCACGACAATTCTGAACGATTACGTGGTGGAAATCCTGCCAGATGAGCCAGTTACCATTGATGGCAATACCTGGATCAGGATAAAAGCCACTACATCCTCGCGCGTCCTCGAGGGCTGGGTTTTGCAAACCTTGATCGTGACGCCTACCCCACAACCATAAAAACGGAGAAAAAATGCCCATCCATTTTGGTACCGACGGCTGGCGAGCCGTCATTTCTGATACCTTTACCTTTTCAAATTTGCGCATGGTTGCCCAGGCAATCGCTGATGCCGCCGCATCGCAATACTGGCAAAAAGACAATGGGGTCGACCCGAAAAAATTTGTAGTCGGCTTTGATACCCGCTTTCTTTCCGACCGCTATGCAGGCGAAGTTGCCCGTGTCATGGCTGCGAACGGATTCACCGTCCATTTAGCCCAGGCCGATTCGCCCACCCCCTCTATTTCTTACGCCATCAAGTACTTAAAAGCCGCCGGCGGGGTGATGATTACCGCCTCCCACAATGCCCCTCGCTATAACGGCATTAAACTAAAAGCCGCTTATGGCGGTTCGGCCTTGCCTGAGCAATGCCGCCGGGTTGAAGTTTACATCAACGACAATGAAGAACAGGCTCGCGGCCCCAACCTGATGGATTTCAGACAAGCCCGCGAAATGGGACTGATACAAAAATTCAACCCCTTGCCTATCTATTTCGATCACCTGCGCACCCTGATCAATACCGATATCATTGCAGATAACCCCCAAAACTTTGTCATTGATTCAATGTATGGCTCCGGGCGCGGAACGATTAAAGCCTTTTTGCATGGCACAGGCTGCGAAATTAGCGAAATTCACGGCGAAATGAATCCTGGCTTTGGGGGGATGCATCCTGAACCGATTGACCGCTACTTGAGCGCTCTTAAAGGCGCTATTGGTGCGGGCCTGGGTAATTTTGGCATTGCCACCGACGGTGATGCCGACCGAATTGGCGCCATGGATGAACATGGAAATTTTGTTGACCCACACAAAATCATGGCTTTGGCGCTTCGCTATCTGGTAGAAAAGCGCGGAATGAGCGGCGCGGTGGTGCGAACAGTTTCAACCACCCGCATGATAGACCGTTTGGCCGCTCGCTATGGGCTGACTGTTTACGAAACCCCGGTGGGCTTCAACCACATTTCAGATTACATGCTCAGCGAAGATATTTTGCTTGGCGGAGAAGAATCAGGGGGCATGTCTTTCAAGGGCCATATTCCCGAAGGCGATGGCCCGCTGATGGGCTTGTTATTGGTAGAAATTATCGCCGAGGCGAGAAAACCCCTGCATAAACTGGTGCGGGAATTGCTCGACGATGTTGGTCCGGCCCACTACGAACGCGCCGACTTGCGGTTGAGCAGGCCGGTTGCCAAAGCCGAAATGTCTGAATTTTTGGTAAACCAGGCACCGGCCTCCGTTGGCGGGCAAGCGGTGGTTGAAATCTCCAAGAAGGATGGGGTGAAGTACATCATGGCGGATGATTCCTGGCTGTTGATTCGTCCATCGGGAACTGAGCCGGTTTTACGGGTATATGCTGAAGGTCGTACGCCGCAAATGGTTCAGGATTTGTTGGCCTATGGTCAGCAAGTTGCTGAAAGCGTAGTCTAACGCTTGATGATTCGTGGCAATAAAAATCCCCGCAAAAGCGGGGATTTTTATTGCCAGTGTTATTCTATCTTCTGGCGGGTGCTTCTCGCAAGCGACGCGCCAGGAAAATAACAGCAACCAGAATGATTGTGCCAACAATTAAGCCGGGCAGGCCCACGTTATCTGCAAAGCCGGTATCAGAAAGAGCCGTGGGCGATGCGAGCGGCGTTGGCATTGCGGTTGCAGTTAATTGCAAACTTGCCGCCTGGGTCGCCATTGCGCCTTGGTCCGCAACCGCGGTGGCGGTGGCATCGGCTGATTCGTCACGCGCCACAACCCCAACCCCAGGGGTTTCTGTCGCTTGTGCCTGGCCTGCGAGCAGAGGAGTAACAGTAGGCGTCAGGGTTGGCGTTTCAGTAGGCGGCAGGGTTGGGGTATAGTTTAGGACTTCCTGAGTTTGGGCAACAGCAATCGCCGCCTGGGTGTTAACGGCTTCCACGGTGGCTTGCGCGTCTTGACGGGCCGCTTGCTGACCGGGCAGAACCACCAGCGCGTACACACCACCAGCAATCAGCGTGCATAAAAAGAAAATGCCGATAATGATGCCCAAAATGATAAACGTACGATTGCCCGATTCGCCTTCTTCCTGCTCTTCTTCAGGCTCTTCATCCGTGGCATATTCTGTTTCGGTGTCGTCATCTTGAAACAGGGGCGGCTTTTTATCATCATCATCGTCGTCAAAACTGAAGACATTAGACATAGTTCATCTCCTCGAATTAATAGACCTATTTTACCCCAAGACTTGCAGATTGGAGAGCGGAACGAGAATTTCATCGACGGTATCATCCAGATGTACTTTGGCGGCTTTGGCGCTAACGCCATTTAATAAGGTGGTCATGCCGTCGGGGAGCGATAGGATTGTGCCGGTGCGAATGGGGTGAATCATAGAGAGTACGCGCACTTTTTGGCCGGGTGAAAATCTTTCAAAGACAGGCGCTTCTGGAGGTTCCTGATTGAATGGCAAGGACAGGAAAAGTTCAGGCACAGCACCATCTTTTTTATCTGGGATATGCGCATTGACCGCAATTTCTCTTTTTGCATTTGTGCTAAGCAGTTTGTAGGCTTTTTCGTTCATCGGGCGGCGGCCAAAGCCATCCAGTAACAGGATCGGGTACGACGCCTGACAAGCCTGCGAAATCAGGGTTGGTGACATGCTCGAAAGCACCAACCCACGCACGGGCAGTTCCGCCGCGCTTTTCAAGGTTGCTTCATCGGCCACATGTCCTGCCAAGACAACCGACCCGCGCATGCTCACATCTAACCGGCGCGCTTCGAGGACATCATCGGGGGAATCGATTTGGGTGATTAAGACGCCGGCATCGACCTTGCCATTGCCCCATACACCCTGGATCAACGCGCCCGAAGCGCGAATAACCGCGCCGCGTCCATCAATGACTTCGGTTACAGTTCCGACCAGGCCGGCGCGTACTTCGATTGCAGAGCGTCCGGTTTCGAGAACCATCTTCCCGCCACCCAGGGCGATAACGCGTCCGGCCACCGGCGAAAGGGCTTCACGTCCAAAGATTCCTGCCGATTCGGCGAGTAAGTCGCCTTTGGCTACTTTTTGTCCGCGCTTTACTTTGAGCAGAGATTCTATTTTTTCGGCGGGTTGTTGTAATTTTTCAGCCAAATCGACAATAACATGTTTACGGCCTACCGATGTTTCAGCAATCACATCGGCTGCTGAAACTTTTTGGTCAACCCGCACCAGTACCCGCCCTGCATGGGGCAGCAATCGGACGCGGGTGATGGTGGCAAGAGGCAGAATATAAAACGGAGATGTGTGCATTTTGAGTTAATCTCCCATTCTGCTTTGCCACAAATTAAGCAGTTCTCGGCGTTTTTCAGGTTCGGCAGGCAGGCGGATCGGACGACCACGCGCATCGATTACGATGCCCAAAGAACTGCCAACTACATCGACTGCGCCAGCCCGCCCTGGCCCAAGCCCAACATCGGCGCGCAAGAGAGGCCTTAATTCCAAGCGCGCGGTTTGCCCGGCATCGAGGGGCAAAATTTTGAACGCGCCCATTTTTACTTCGCTTTCGCTTTCACTGCCATCCTTGCGAATCAGTTTTGCATGAACAATTGGCGTGCCATAGGCCACATCATAGACGACTGGCGCAATCACGGTCGCCAGATACGCCAACGCGCCCGAATCAACAATTTGTACTGGCAGAAGACTGTTATGGCCGGCAATTGCGCCAAGCATGGCAAGCAGGTTGTTTTGGTCAATGGCAATGGTGGTAATACCGCCGGGTTGGAGGCCATCCAGCAACATGAGCAGTTTTTGACCGGGGCTGGGGGCCTCTGTTAACACTGCGCCAGATGCCAGAATAGGTTCCATCGCGGGGAGCAGTCCTTTTTTGCCGTGATAGCGGCTGGGCAGCCGGGCAATTGCGTCTCGCGAGGCCAATTGCAACAGATGCCGGGTGATGGTTTGTTCGATAATTAGTTCTTCTTTGCTGGCGGGAATAAAGCCAGGCTGGAGAGATTTCTGGAAAAGATAATCTCGCAACCATTCTACTGGTAGATTGAGAGGAAACCAGCGCGCAAGGTCTTCCAGCCGGGTATGTTCTAGCAAGTGGCCCAGTGGTTCACCCAGACCAAATTGGTTGAAAACGTTCAGGTACACATCATCGCCAAAGGCCATATCTAGTGAAAGCCCGGCGGCCCCGACATCTACGGATAGCACCCCGCGCCCGGAGTCAAAATAACGTGACAGGAAACGCACCATGCGACCCTGATTGTAGGTTGAGGGCAAGATTGGACTGGCGCAAAGGGATTGTAAATCATCCAACTCGGGAATGTGCTGCCGTCGAATTGCGATGATTTGTTCCGCGAGTTTATGCTGCGCGGGGGCTAAATCTTCGAAACTGGCGGATGGTCGGATATTGGGGGCAACAACGACGCTGGATGCCAGTTTTTTCATGGATGCAATGGTCTGTTTTTGCATGGCTTTGTTGCCTGCGAAAAATAAAGCCGGGCGTTTTGCTTCAGGCAACAGGTAACAGGCCAGCCCTATCAGTTCCAAAAATTTTTGGATCGAATGGGTGGCGCCACCATCGGTGCCGCCTGCCATCAGAATCAGGTCGGGACTGTTCTTGAAGAGGGCTTCCAACAGTTCGTTTGTACTTCGCGGGTCATTGGCGTTGATGGTGTCTATAATTTGTGTATTGGCGCTATGGGCCAATTTTTGAATGCTTTTTAACGAAACATCGGGGAGCAATCCCAATAATGCTGTTCGCAACGGATCGCCTGCTGAAATGGTGGCGCAGAGCGCGTCAACGCCGCTTCCATCAGGCTGCGAAGGGATGAGCAATTGACCGCTGTTGCTCACCAGGGTTTTATCGATAACAAATTGCAGCGATTCAATCGCAGATTGCATACCCACTGAAATATTGTTATCAGGCGCGGCCAAACTGGTTGGCGCGCTGCCCATGCCAATAAAACGATATTGGCCTTCGACAACGTCGAAGTATGCGGCGCGGGTTGTTACCGAGCCGATATCCAGGGCTAAGAGGGAGTTTCCTTCAACAAGCGAGACAGGCATAAGATTTTACAAGAAGAACGATGCAAAGAAATCAACAATGGCTTGCATTCTGTTGACCAGGGCCGCTAATGCGGAGGCAAGCACGCCAGCAAATAAAGCGCCAAATGTTATTGCCAAAAAAACTTCGCCAGTATGCGAGAGAATGCGCATCAACAGGTTCCGTTTGCCTGAAATGGCTGTGCTTTGGCGCACGCTAAACTGAAAATAAGCCAGGGTGGTAATTGTTCCAATCAGGATGAGGATGCCTTCTACAATCTTTTCTACAACCAACTCGGAAGCGGTGTTTGAAAAGTCAAATAAATTAATGGAAGCCCAGATTTGCGGAAACAACGTGCCAGTGATTGCGCCACCGATTGCTGCCGCTGCGCCAGCGCCAACCAAAAAAGCCACTACCCAGGTTCCCCAGCCCTGATATTTGGGGAAGGCTTTTGCAATCAGGAAAAATCCCATCAGTAGAGGGAAGACGAGCAGAACTATCAAAACCCAGTCGCCGGAAAGCATAGGGGCCAGTAATTTATTAATAATTACTTGTTGCCAGATAATTAAGCCTGCGTAGCCGGCCGTTACGCCGACAAAAACATGAACTGCTACGCGAAAAAGGGGATTATCCCCTACAAGGTAGCTAAGAATCATCAGGGTAAACAAGAAACTCAGGAAACCTACAAGCAAATCGGTTATCACAACGGGTTTACTCCTCGGCTTCTTCTTGTTTTTTGCGGCGCGCGCCGATGACGATGATCAGGCTCCAGGCCGCGCCGATTAATATCAAGGTTTGAATGGCGATCAATCCCAGACCGTAAGAATCCCAGTATAAGTGCGCCGGCCCCAACACTTTTCGCTCGGCCTCGTATGTCAGGCCATCGTTGAGGCCTGTCAATAGTCCTTGTACCTGGCCTGAGTCGTAATAGGGTGCCAGCATTGGTTCTGACTGCGCGCTAATTACCATCAGAATGGGGCCTTCGCGCAGGATTGGGCTGGTTTGTTCAATCCAGATACGACCAGTGTCTGGGTTGTCTGTTACGATGATGATGGCAGAGAAATCGTTCAGGTTTTTTACGTTGGCTAGAACGGACGATTGCCAAAAACTGGCTCCCATGCCGCTAAAGCGGAGTGTTTGCTGGGGCGCGTTGGCAAAAGCACGAATGCCAGCGGCATCTCCCGGCAGGTAGCCCAGGTCTACCCATTGTTCATCGATGCGATAAGTGTGCCGGAAGTCTTCGGCGCTCATGCGGGTCATCATGCGCGATACCATCACTGGCCCGGTATTTGAAGTGCTGACAAAGGCAATTGGTTTGCCAAAAATCATCAGGTCATTGAGTACTGGCGTAAAAATGGCTTCCATTTCACCAGCCTGGGCGGGTTGGTAATCGACAACAATCAAAACTGGATTGACTTGGTTGAGGTCTCGCAGCGTTTGGATGTAACTGACCATATCGGCGGTGCCGCTTTGCGGAACGGGCAGCAGGTTTGTGCCAAATAGTGAGGGTATAAAAACGGTAGCCAATAAAATTACTGAAATGAGCCAGCGCAGGAATCGATCTGAGGTGGTCTTTTGTTTGGACTGAGCAGGATGAGGCTTATCTTCGCTGCGCACAAGGGTTTCTAAGAGCATCGCCTGTGATTGCTGGATTTCGTCTGCCTGTAATTTTATTGCGCGAGCAGGCGATTTGCGCCCGGAAAAGAAGCTTGCCTGGGCCGGCAAAACTGCGCGATAACCCGCCAGGGGGCCATTTTGCGGAATAATTTGCTCTTCGTCGCCCAGATTGTTTTCACCAGAGACAACCGATTCTACTGGACGCAGGGCTTGCACCCAGGAAGGCAGGTTGCCAGGGGCGATATCGGCATCAAGTTCGCTTTCTTCAGATATTGCTCTTTCTGGGGTGGATTCTTTCTGTGTTTCATTGGGTGTAAATTCAGATAACCAATCCGGGACATCGGCGGGGAGGATTGAGTCGAGGGTTTCTTCTTCGAGAACAGGGAAGGGTGTTTCACCTTGCGGTTCTGGCTGGGTGATTTCGGGTTGCTGAGACCAGGCCTGGGAGTCTAGCGCGCCTGCGAGCCAATCTGGTGTTTCTTCAAGTCGAATTTCGCCCAGAGACCCGGTTTTGAAGGCTTTATTAAATGTGTTTTCTTCGTCGGTTGCAGGTTGGATGGCGTCGGGTTGGGGTTCGGTGGAGAGGGAGGTTAGCCAATCGGGGGTTTCAGCGGTTTCAGGCGTTGAGGTGTCAGGGGTGTCAGCGGAGAGGGATGCGAGCCAATCCGGGGTTTCGTCGTCGGTTGAGGGTTGAGCGGCTGCAGGTTGAATGGCGTCGGGTTGGGGTTCGGTGGAGAGGGAGGTTAGCCAGTCGGGGGTTTCAGCGGTTTCAGGTGTTGAGGTGTCAGGGGTGTCAGCGGAGAGGGATGCAAGCCAATCCGGGGTTTCGTCGTCGGTTGAGGGTTGAGCGGTTGCAGGTTGAATGGCGTCGGGTTGGGGTTCGGTGGATAGGGATGCGAGCCAGTCGGGGGGTTCGTCGTCGG
>DAOUML010000236.1:0-2082 GCA_034411635.1 Anaerolineales bacterium | reverse complement strand
ATGAACAGGATGTGCTCGATTGGGCGGCGCAACTATGCGATGCGCTGACTTACCTGCATCGCCAGGACCCGCCACTTGTTCACCGTGATATTAAGCCTTCCAACCTGAAAATTACGCCCGATGGCTTGCTCAAACTGGTCGATTTTGGTCTGGTGAAGGTCTTATCACCCGATGAGGAGACGATTACCATCATTCAGGGCCAGGGGACGGTGTTATACACGCCGCTGGAGCAGTACGGTGGCTCAGAAAGCCATACCGACGTGCGCTCAGACATTTATGCCTTCGGCGCGACCCTCTATCACTTGTTGACCGGCCAGCCGCCGGTGGATGCGCGTCAGCGTTTTCTTAACCCGGAGGTGTTGTCTTTGCCGCGTCAGGTTAATCCGCAGGTGTCTTTGCGCACCGAAAGAGCGCTTCTTTGGGCGATGGAGCTGCACCCGGCCCAGCGGCCTGATACGGTTGAGGTCTTTCGTCAGTATCTTTTTGGCACCAAAGAATTGCCGCCGCGCCCGATGATGCGCGCTCGCCGCGTAACTGCTTTTGAATCTTTACTCGCTCCACCTGAGAACATCTTGCTTGTGATTTCAGCCTTGTTGACTCTGGTTAGTTTGCTAACCACCCTGGGGCGTTAGTCAGATCGGTCACGCTTTTCTTAAAGTGGGCCTTGGTCCCTCATCCCCAACCCTTCTCCCGGTGGGAGAAGGGAGTAAGAAAGTCCTGAATTAGAGCGGTAGGCGGAACTTCTTTTTTCATTTTTGCGAGGTGAACATGGACGAATTGCTAACTGGCTTGCGAGCCGAACTGGAATTAACTGTCACAACAGATGATACCGCCGCCAGATGGGGTAGTGGCCTGGTTCCGGTTTACAGCACGCCGGCCCTGGTGGGCGCAATGGAGCAGGCTTGCGTGATTGCGCTCGAAAAGCATTTGCCGGTTGGAAAAACCACCGTTGGCGGCCATATCGCGGTGGATCACCTGGCCGCTACTCCGGTTGGGATGAAGGTGCGCATTCAGGCCGAGTTGACCCAGGCGCAGGGCCGCAAATTGACGTTTCAGATTGAAGCCTGGGATGAAGTTGAAAAAATCGGTCAGGCCCAACACCACCGCTTCGTGGTTGATCAGTTCAAGTTTATGGAGAAAGCGCGCGCCAAAGGACGCGCGTAAGCGCCGCTCAGGCTTTTCTGATTGGGTTCGATAACGCGCCCAGACCCTCAATTTCAACAGTTACTTCATCACCATCCAGCAGAGGGCCAACCCCGGCAGGCGTGCCGGTAAAAATCAGGTCGCCTGGTTCGAGGGTCATTACTGCTGAGATAAAAGCAACCAGCGTGCCAACGCTGAAGACCATATCGCGGGTTGAACCCATCTGACGTGGCTGTCCGCTGACCCGGCAGGTGATGAGCGCGTCGGATGCGTCAAAATCGGTTTCGATCCAGGGCCCAATGGGGCAGAAGGTGTCAAATCCTTTGGCGCGGGTCCACTGCCCATCGCTTTTTTGCAGGTCGCGGGCGGTGATGTCGTTTCCAATCGTGTAGCCAAAAATATGCTCGCGGGACTGTTCGGCGGTGATGTTCCGTCCGCGTTTGCCAATGACGAGTACCAGTTCGGCTTCATGTTCGATTTGCTTCGATTGCGGCGGCAGGAGAATGGCCTCACCTGGCCCAATAATGGAAGAGGGCGGTTTTATAAAAATCAGCGGCACTTTTGGAACTTCTGCGCCGTGTTCTTTGGCATGGTCGGCGTAGTTGCGGCCTACGCAGATAATTTTTCCCGGTTGGCAAGGGGCCAACAGACGCGCGTTTTCGAGTGGAATTTCGGCCCGCAAGCGGCGATATTCGCTGAAAAAATCTCCTTCTATTTCGCCAATTTTATCTTCCAGAATCCAGCCCTGGCGGGCTGGCTGGTCTTTGAGTTGAAAGCGAATAAAGCGCATCGGAATCTCCTGTTCGGATCAGTGGTCTTTGCGTTGCGATATACAAAAATCGTAACTGCCTACCCTCACCCTAGCCCTCTCCCGAAGGGAGAGGGAAGCGGACATATAAAACGGATTTTTTTCTGAAAGTGACAGAAGCGTCCCTGTTT
>DAOUML010000235.1:0-40594 GCA_034411635.1 Anaerolineales bacterium | reverse complement strand
ATGCGCATGATAACGTCTTTGCCGCTTGCCAGCGCTTCGCGCACTTGCTGCTTGGGAATGCCTTTGTAATCGTTATACACAATGGCATATTCGAGTAATTCGTCTTCGTCAATCATGTGGGCAAATTCTTCTTTGCTAACAAAGAAGTAATCGACCCCATGAACTTCGTTCGCGCGGCGCGGACGTGTGGTTGCCGTTACCACAAAGTGAAACGGCAGTTCGCGCTCTTTCATGCGTTGCAAAACAGTGTCTTTGCCAACGCCTGAAGGGCCAGAAACAACAATTAACAATGGTTGAGGATGAAGAACATCAAATTCGTCAGTCATTCTGTTATTTTACCGCGTTTATACGGCTTGCGGCTGAAAAATCTTGTTTGCAGTTCTGCATAATGTGCTATTCGCCCAAATAGATTTTCTTGACTGGCCGAACTGGCCCCCTATCCCTGCCTCCCTCCATTTTCAAGCCCGGAAAATGGGGGGAGGCGGCGCTACACTGGCATATTGAGAATTACAGCGTTTTCATAGCAAGTTTTGCGGTAGTGACTTAAAATAGATTGACTCATATTGATTTGCAACCAACGCCAACTCCGTGCGTATACATGGACAGAACAAAAAACAGGAGTTCCCGTGAACGAAGAAAAAACCTGGGTTTTCCAGGCGCAACAAGGCAACGACGAAGCGTTTACCCGGCTGGTGGAACAATACCAGAACCCGGTCTATAACCTTTGCTATCGTATGCTGGGCGAGCCTGAAGTCGCAGAAGACGCCGCGCAGGAGAGTTTTTTGCGCGCTTACCGTAACATTGGACGATTTGACGCTCAGCGTTCTTTTGCAACCTGGCTGTTATCGATTGCGGCCCATTACTGCATTGATCAGTTACGCCGCCGCAAGTTTGGCTTTATTTCCATCGACGAAGAATCCGATGATGACGATCGTCCGATGGAGTTTGCCGATGCCAATGCTCTTGACCCAGCCTACGAAGCGGAGCGGCGCGAAGAACAGCAAGCCCTGCAAATGGTGCTGCAAAAACTCGGCTCGACAGACCGCGCCGCGCTGGTTTTACGGTATTGGTACGATTTCTCAGAAGTGGAAATTGCAGAAAGCCTGAATCTGACCGTTCCAGCGGTCAAAAGCCGTCTGCACCGCGCCCGGCGTGAAGTTGCCCGTCATCTTGCACAAGGCGACTCTGAACCCCATCTCGAAAGGATGCCCTATGGAACACCAGCCCTTTAAAGATTGGCTGCTCAATGATAAACATCTCGCGCCTGAAGAACAGCGCAACCTGAATCATCACATCGCGGTTTGTGGTGACTGCGCTTCGCTGGCCCGCGCCAACCTGATGCTCAGGGCCGCGCCGGTTGCCCGTCCTGCCGCTGGTTTTGCGCTTCGCTTCCAGAAACGATTGGAGGCCGAGCGCAAAATTCAGCGCAAACGGGCCATGATTGGCTCAGTTTTGCTTGCTGTGGTCAGCGTTGGTTTGATTTTCTGGCTCATGACGCCTTTGTTGCCGTATTTGAGCCTTTCGCCCGCCCAGATATTTGTCCATTGGGTTAACGCGCTGGTATATCTTGGCGCGAGCGCGCAGGCGTTGGGCATTGTCGGCGAGGTACTTTTGCGCTTTGTGCTTAACCTGATGCCGCCTTTGCTCTGGCTGCTTTTACTGGTTGGTGCGGTTGGGCTAGGCGCTCTGTTGGCAACCCCATTGCGAAGCCAGTCAAAACAAAAAGCATACAGCCGGGTTAGGCTGTAGGAGGTAAATATGAAAGCGTTCAAATATTTCTTAATCACCCTGGCTTTGCTAAGCCTGATTTTCTTGCCTTTTCAGACGGCCCAGGCCCAAGAGACAAGACCACAGTTGGATGGCGGCGTTATCTTCGGCTCCAGTTATGTATTGCGTGACGGAGAAACTGCGAGAGACGGTCTGGTCTTGATTGGCGGTTCGGCCCTGCTCGAATCAGGCAGTAATTTCTATGGCGATTTGATTGTTATTGGCGGAACGGTAGAAATCCAAACGCAGGTTAGTTTTGTCGGTACTGTTGTTTTGATTGGTGGTTCGCTCACTGCTGATACTGAAATTAGCGGTGATGTAGTTATCATTGGGGGCCCGGCCTTTTTGCAGAAAAATACCCACGTTCGCGGTGATCTGGTAACGATTGGCGGTTCGGTTGATCAGGAAGAAGGCGCGCGCGTAGATGGCAGCATGGTCGATAATCCGACGGTTCCCTCCAGGCCTGAAGCACCGGAGGCCAATATTCCTGGTGTTGAGCCGCATTTTATGGTCGATTTCGACCCAATTGGCGAGGTGCTTTGGCTGATTGCCCGTTCGATTGGGTATGGTTTGCTGGCCTTGCTCATTGTCCTGTTTTTGCCTCAATACACCCGCCGCGTTTCAGATGCCATCGTTCGCCAACCCTTGATGGCGGGCGGCATGGGGCTGCTGGCCTATGCCCTGTTCGTGGTGGTGATCGTTGCGCTGGCCTTGTTCAGTTTGCTGATTTTGACCCTCTTCCTGACCGTTCCGCTCTTCTTTGTCATTTTACTGGTTCTGGGCGCGGCGATGGCTTTTGGCTGGATTGCCCTCGGCACAGAGATTGGCGTTCGTTTGCTTGGTCTGTTCAAACTCGATTGGCCGCTGCCAATTAGCGCCGCCCTGGGAACTTTTTTGCTGACCCTGATTGCGGATGGCATTGATTTTATTCCGTGCATAGGCTGGCTGGTTCCGGCAACGCTAACGGTTTTGGCGGTGGGCGCGGTAACAATGACCCGGTTTGGCACCCAGCCGGTTGTCTCAATGATAGACTCTGCCGGAGCCGATGAGCCGGTAGGCTAAGCCAATCTTCTTGACTTCGCAAAGAGCCACCAATTCTGGTGGCTCTTTTTCTTTGGTAAAAACCGCAATTCTCCATAGCGCAATTTATGACCGGGACGGGTATAATCGCCACCATAAGGAGACCTCATGCGCCCGTCACCATTATCGCTCAAACCCACGATCCGAAATTATGTTTGGGGAGGCCGCGCCTTGCAAGCCCTGGCAGGTGCCGATACCCCCAAGGAGGCCCCCATTGCTGAAGTTTGGGCCATTTACGAACAAAACCAGATTGTCGAAGGGCCATTTGCGGGCCGCACCCTGGCTGATGTGCTGAACGAATACGGGCGCGAGATTTTGGGAACACGCGGGCGCAGCGGGCGTTTCCCGCTTTTGATTAAATTGCTCGATTGCGCCCGCTGGCTCTCACTGCAAGTCCACCCGGATGACCATTTGGCCGCTGCGTTGGAAGGCCCGGGTTTGGTTGGTAAGACCGAAGCCTGGCATATTTTGGATGCCGCGCCAGATGCCGAAATTATCGCCGGTGTAAAAGAAAATACCCGCCCCGATGCGCTGGAACAAGCCATTCGCGGCGGCGAACAGATTCTCGATAGGGTTGAATACCACCGTGTTGGCAGGGGCGATACGGTTTTTATGCCAGCCCGCACCGTCCACGCTCTGGGGCCGGGGCTGTTGGTGTACGAAGTGCAGCAGACTTCAGACATCACCTATCGCGTCTTCGACTGGAACCGTCCGCTGACTGCCGGGCGCGAACTGCACCTCGACAAATCGCTGGCCGCGATTGACCCGGCCCTGCGCGGACAAATCCGCCGCGCCGACGAGCCAGGTGAGATGCTTGTCGCTTGCGATTATTTCAATCTGGAGCGTTTAACCAGCCCGCAAGCGTGCGATACGCGCGGCGAAAGTTTCCATGCCCTGACGGTGATCGAGGGGCAGGCCACCCTGCAAAGTCAATCTGGGGCGTTGAGGCTGGGGCAATTCGATTCGGTGGTTATTCCGGCGGGGCTGGGGGGCTATGAATTACAGGGCGAGTTCGGCGCTTTGCGCGCGTCGATTGGCGGCGTATGAAACATCTCTGGGCGGCCTGGCGCATGAAGTACATCAGCAAATCAGACCCTGAGACGGGTTGCGTCTTTTGTAATGTCCAGGCCCGGCCTGATAGCGTCGAAAATTTGATTGTGATGCGCGGGTTGGGGGCCTTTGTTATTTTGAACAAATTCCCTTATACCAGCGGGCATGTGATGGTTGTTTCGTTTGCGCATGTCGATTCGCTTGAACTGCTCGATGCGCCGATTCGGGCCGAGATGATGGAACTGGTTTCACGCGCGACGGTGGTTTTGCGCAAGGTTTATAAGCCACAGGGGTTTAATATTGGCATCAATGTTGGTTCGGCGGCGGGCGCGGGCGTGCCAGGGCATTTGCATATTCATATTGTTCCGCGCTGGGGCGGGGATACGAATTTTATGTCTACCGTTGGTGGGGTGCGGGTATTGCCGGAAACACTGGAAGAAAGTTATCGGCGCATAAAAGAAGGTTGGGCGGGCGGGTAGCCCGCTTATTTTTTTGTCTTTGCCTGGGCCTGGCGAATGTGCGAAGCGGGGATGGCGTTGCCCGGTTGGGTGGCGCGCGCATATTGTTCTTTTTTGACCAAATGCGCCAGATGCTTGACCATGACCGCTTGCTTGGGCCCAGGTTTTGCCCCCAAATCTGCCAGTACCGGCTCGAGCCAGGTTTGGTAGGAGCGCACGCACAGGTAAATCGGCCGGCCGTTGCGATAAGGGATTTTCCCCGCCAGGGCGCGAATTTTGTCGGATACGCCGGTGGCTTCAGGGTGGATGAGGGGCGTAAGAACCGAGCCGGCTATTCCTTGCGATAAACGCACATAGCACATGCCGCCCTGGTTGCAGACCAATCCGCTGGCGCGTTTGGGCGTTGGTTCGACGGGTTGGAGCAGGGGCGGGACGATTTGATGAAATAGGTTTTGAATGGCGTGCAGGTTGGGCGATTGGGCTTTTTGCCAACAAACGGATTCTTCTGTATTGGCTTCGATTTCGCTAATATCCCAGATGCGCTGCCAGGCGTAAACCGAGAAGCCCGCCGCGCGCAGGGCGGGGAAGGCATCTGAGTCTTCGTCTACTTCGGCGAGGATGTGGAATGCGCCCCAGGTTCCGGCTTCGCTGGCTAAATGTTCAATTAACGGGGGCAGGTTGGGGTGAGTCAGGTGTCGCTGCGGGGCGAGGTAGAGCAGCCGGGCAAAGGAATCGCCCTGGGTGTGGATGATGCCGCCGAGCAGGACATCCCCATCGATTGCATTGACTGCCGAGTAAATATGCCGGGCCGGGTTGAAGTAGGCCACCAGCCCGGCGGCGCTGAGCGGGTTGCCGCGCGTGAGCAGACGGACAGAATCGAGGCTGAGGGCTTCGCCACGATAGCGGTAGAGGCTGGGCAGGTCGAGCAGGTCGAGGGGGCGGGGCATTTTTCTGGTTATCCAGTTAATCGGTTTTCCGGTTGTTCGGTTTTAGCCGGATAACCGATTAACCGACTAACGATAAGAAATACTGGTGAAAGCGGGTGTCTTCGGTGAGTTCGGGGTGGAAGGATGTGGCGAGCAGTTTTCCTTGTTGGGCGGCAACGATGCGGCCATCGGGAAGGGCCGAGAGAATTTTTGCGCTGCCGCTAACGGTTTCGATGATGGGGGCGCGGATGAAGACGGCGTGGTAGGGGGCTTCGGTTTGGGTGGCTTGTTTGAGGGCTTCAATGCGCAGGTTGGCTTCAAAGGAGGCGATTTGGGCGCCGAATGCGTTACGGATGACGGTGATGTTCATCAGTTCGAGCAGGGGCTGCTCGCGGCGGGCGTCTTTGGAGAGGAAGATGGCCCCGGCGCAGGTTCCCCAGATGGCTTTTTCGCGCCCGAACTGGCGCAGGGGTTCCATCAGATTGTAGGTGACGGCCAGTTTGCCAATGGTGGTCGATTCGCCGCCGGGGATGATGAGGCCATCGAGGTCTTCGAGATGCCGGGGCAGGCGCACTTCGGCGGTTTGCGCGCCGAGGCGTTTGAGGATGGTAATATGTTCAGCAAAAGCGCCTTGCAGGGCGAGGACTCCGATGTTCATGTTATGTTCCCGTAGGGGCGCAGCAATGCTGCGCCCCTATCGATAATCGATTACCAGCCCCGCCCGGCGATTTTTTCGCCTTCGGGCATTTGGGAGATGTTGCGTCCGACCATTGGCTCGCCGAGGTTTTTGCTGACTTCGGCCAGGATGCCGGCATCGCGGAAGTGGGTGGTGGCTTTGACGATGGCGGTGGCGCGTTTGGCCGGGTCGCCGCTTTTGAAGATGCCGGAGCCGACGAAGACGCCATCGACGCCCAATTGCATCATCAGGGCGGCATCGGCGGGGGTGGCGATGCCACCGGCGGCAAAGTTGACGACGGGCAGGCGGCCCAGTTCGGCGGTTTCTTTAACCAGTTCAAAGGGCGCGCCGATGTTTTTGGCGTAGGCCATCAGTTCTTCGACCGGCATGGATTGGATGCGGCGGATTTCGCCCAGTACGGTGCGGGCATGGCGCACGGCTTCGACAACGTCGCCGGTGCCGGCTTCGCCTTTGGTGCGCATCATGGCGGCGCCTTCACCAATACGGCGCAGGGCTTCGCCCAGGTTGCGGCATCCGCACACGAATGGGATGGTGAAATCGTGTTTGTAGATGTGATGTTCTTCGTCGGCGGGGGTCAGCACTTCAGATTCGTCGATGTAGTCGATTTCGAGGGCTTCGAGAATCTGGGCTTCGACAAAGTGACCGATGCGGCATTTTGCCATGACCGGAATGGAGACCGTTTCTTTGATTTTGATGATGAGTTCGGGGTCGCTCATGCGGGCGACGCCGCCATCGGCGCGGATATCGGCGGGGACGCGTTCGAGGGCCATGACTGCGCATGCGCCGGCATCTTCGGCGATTTTGGCCTGTTCGGGGGTGACAACGTCCATAATGACGCCGCCCTTAAGCATTTGGGCCAGGCCTTTTTTGAGAGCAAATGTTCCTTTGGTTGTTTCCATGAGAATTTCTCCTGTCTGTTTCAATTTTTGGTTCATTAGGATTTGCCGTGAAGCGTGCCGTATTTTGGGGTATGAGCGTGCGTACGCATGCTCATACCCCAAAATAGGAGGTCTTACCACGGAGATTCCCAAGAAAACCAGTTTTATTTTACCATGTTGATTCTAGACCAAAATTGGCTTATGTTAAGGGCCAATAAGAGTGAATAAATACCAGTCCAATTGATTGGATTGGGTGATATTTCGCGAAATTGGCTCTATTTGTTTTCTTAAATTGTGATATATTGACCATGCCATTTTTTTTAGTTTAAGGTTCAATGTTGAAGGTTGAAAGTGAAACCATCAAACCTTACACCGTTCAACATTAAACGTTCAATGTTCAACAAAAATCCCATGCGCCTTCCCCTTGACCGTAATTCCCGCACGCCGCTTTATGAGCAAATTGAAAACTATTTGCGCCAGGGAATTTTGGGCGGCAGTCTCGCGCCGGAGACGCGCCTGCCCGCCAGCCGTCAACTGGCCCGTGATCTGGGCGTTAATCGGATTACGGTTGAAAGCGCTTATGCCGTGCTTGAGGCGGATGGGTTGGTCTATTCGCGGGTGGGCAGTGGAACTTACGTTTTGCCGCTGCCATCGCTTGTTCAAATTCCTCCAAAAAACACGGAAGCATCCTGGCCGCTCTGGCAGCGCAGTTTATCTCATCCCAGCCTGGGCGCGCGCGCCGCTATTGATGAACTGCGCCTGGCTGCCGAGCGCGCCGACCATATCAGTTTCGCAGGCGGAATCAGTGATTCGCATCTCTTCCCTGCCGATGATTTTCGCAAGGTTCTGCAATCGGTCATGCGCCGCGACGGTATCGAGGCCCTGGCTTATGGCGACCGGCGCGGTTATGCGCCTTTGCGTGAAACAATCGCGCGAATTCTTGCCAGTGAGGGTCTGCAAACCAGCCCCGAAAATGTGCTGGTGACTGCCGGGTCGCAGCAAGCATTGGCATTGGTTTCGCAATTGCTGCTCAAACCGGGCGACACGATTCTGGTTGAAAGCCCCACCTATTCAGGCGCGCTGGATCTGTTCCGCGCTTTGAATTTTAAGATCATCAGCGTGCCTATGGATGGGCAGGGGATGCGCCCGGATTTGTTGGAAGAGCAGTTACAGCAGTATCACCCCAAATTGATTTATTGCATCCCCAATTTTCACAACCCCACCGGAACCTGCCTGAGCGGACCGCGCCGCCAGGAATTGATTCTGCTCTCAGGGCGTTACAACGTGCCAATTTTCGAGGATGATTTTGTCGGTGATTTGCGCTATGAGGGCCGCGCCCAGCCCGCCCTGAAAGCCCTCGACCCGGATGGGCGGGTGATTCATGTCAGCACGTTTTCAAAAATGCTGATGCCTGGTTTGCGGGTGGGCTATTTGCTGGCTGATGGCCCGGTGTACGACGCTCTGGTTCGTTTCAAGCGCGTGAATGACCTGGCGACTTCGAGCCTGATTCAGCGCGCTTTGCACGATTACGTGACGGTGGGGCGTTACCAGGCGCATTTGCGCCGCTCCAGCCAGGTCTTTCACCGGCGGCGCGATGCCATGCTCGATGCGATTCGGCGTTATTTGCCCGCCGAAATCCAGTTTGAGACGCCCCAGGGGGGGCTGTTCCTGTGGCTGAAACTAGCGGAGTCGCTTTCGGCAGATGAATTGCTGCCGCGCGCGATCCGCGAAGGAGTCGATTTTATGCCCGGCAGCCATTTTTTTCTAAATGGTCAGGATGGCGCAAATTGGCTCAGGTTAAATTTTGTCATCCAGAACGAGGAAAAAATCGAAACGGGAATTCGGCGTCTGGGCCGTGCTTATAGTAAAATAAAATCAGAAATGGAGATACCATGAGCGCAATTTTCCCCTCTGCTGAATGGCTGCAAGCCTTCAAAGAAAAACTCAATAGTGACCAAAAGTACGCCCAGGTTGCCAAAAACTGGGAAGGCGATATGTATTTTATTATCGAACCGGAAGGCAATTTGAGCCAACAAATGGTGATGTATCTTGACCTGTGGCATGGCGAGTGCCGCGCGGTTGAAATTGTCGAAGAGATTGGCAAATACAACCCCGCTTTTAGCCTGAAAGCCGCCTACGGTAACTTTGCCGGGGTGCTGACGGGCAAACTCGACCCCATGCAGGCCATGCTGACGCGCAAGCTGGATGTTAAAGGCAATATGGCCGTCATGATGCGCAATGTGCCAACCGTGTTGGATTTTGTGCGTTGCGCCAAAGAGATTACGAGTGAAACGCTATAAGACTTAATTCGCGCTAGACGATGATGCGGCGCGACGGCATTGCGAGTGGAGCGATTCTGAACGGTGACGTGCTGGTGGCGCAGGGCTGTTCCTTATCGGCTTGGTATTTGTTAGAAAAGGCTACTTTGGGCCAACAATTTATTCATTTTTACAAACTCGTCAGCGTCACTAAAAGCATTTAAGAACAACGGCGTGCCAGAAAAAGACAAAGGTGAAACAGGCCCGATGGTCATAAATGAGTATGCTCTTGATTCAACATCGAAAGATGAATGCGGGTCTCTGAATTGTTGGTAGAGTTTCAAGTATTCACCCTTGCCCCCAACTAACTCTTGTAATTTCTGAAATTCTGCACCCATGCTTAATCCAAAGCCAAAAAACGAAATACGAAGCTGCTGTACGATTTCATTATCGAGACTGGATAATGTTTGACTTAGAAACATCCATCCAAGCCCGTACTTTCGGGTTGTCCGAACAGCATCAACCAAGTTTGTTTTTATTCTCTGCTTCCGGTCATTGTTGTTAATTCTTGCTTGTGGTGCAAATCGATGAGCTTCATCAAGCACAACAAGTGTATTGAGGCTTTTTTCGTCTTGATAAGATTTTTCTGCTTGTCTAATCAATACATTTAAAAAGGCATCGACTAAAAGCGGTTTGATTTTTTCATCCCAAACGCCCGCTGAAATACCATCTGGTCTCTTGGATAAATCAACCACTACTAACGGTCTACTTCCAGCATTCGGTACGGATAAGGCTTTCCAAATTATCTGTTCTATTGAAAGTTTTCCACCCGAATCTGAAAAGAAAGTAATAACTTTATCCCACTTCTCTTTCAGTGGTAAAAACTCTCCCGTTATTAATTTCTGCTTTGCTTCTTGTATAAATCCTTGAACTCTGTCAATACCCGCCCCGCCAGCATAAATACGATGAATATTATTGTGAATGTGGTCTAAAGTATCAGTAAAAGCGTCATCTCTCAAACTTGAGAGTTTATGCTTGCTATCTCTTAAATAATCAGTGACGTAACTAGATGTGGTAGCCTGCAAATCTGCCGCTTTAATGCCCATTTCAAAAAAGAACTGAAATTCGGTAAGCAACTCACCTAATAATTCCCAAGTACCAAGTCGGAATCTTGATAGATCATACACTTCTGCTTGCCGTCCCAATCCTTTTAGTAAATTCGGGTGCAAAACCCGACCTATATTAATTGTTGCTTGTGGATTCTTTAGGTCAAGAGCAAATTCACCCTGCGGATCAAGAATAAACAAACCCATCTTCTTATGACGTAAATATCCCAATAGAATCATCTTGCCTAATACTGATTTCCCTGAGCCTGTTTTACCAAAAATACCAAGATGATAGGCTTCCCCTGCACCATCTACACCGCTTCCAAAATGCTTAAACCACAATGGTAGTTTGGGTTTTGAACCATATACATTACCCAGATAAAAAATCTGCGATTGGTAAGGTGATAATAGTTCTTGCAAAATTTCATCATCTGCTAAATAAATTGGAGTGCCTGTAGGTGGAACTGTTCCAAGGATGCTTGGGCGATATGTACCTTGCTCATCAGCAAAAACAGCACTGATTATCATTTCGCCTTGATGAGTATCTTGGCGTTCACTAACAGAATCAACCCTTCCTCTTTGCCGAATTAAGCTTCGCATGGTGGGGTCTTCATGCCAAATGTTGCGGAGGGTAACTTCTGTGATTTGTCCAAGTGCATAATTTGAACTGTTATCTTGTGAATAACGAAAAAATGCCAGTTCGCCAACCAGTTTTTTTGTTACAGCGCTCGCCATCATATCTAATGCGAGTTCTGCCGTGGATGACGGGGAACCAATTACGCCGATACGCTCTGCCTTGCCAACGAGTTTATTAATTTTTAGTTCTTCAGACATTGATTAGACTCCTGACTCTGTGCGATAGCCGTGTAAGTTTATAAAAACGTCACTAATATCACCGCTATAACTTTCAGCAAGGCTTTGACTTGCTATTTGCCGAAAAGCGGGAATGGATTTTGCTAAATGCTTAACCATGCGGTCAGCCATGTACAAAGGATACGGTTCCATTATGGCTGCTGAACCGCATTGATGTTTAATACCTGTTAAAACAGCGCTCAATCTTGCGGGATTGTCAGCAATGGATTGGGCAAGTTCAAGCCGCAAAGCAGGGAGCCATGTATAGGGGCGGTAATAAGTTACTTTCACATTATTTAGCAAACCGGTAACTTGCGCAGCAATTTTTTTAACTTCTTCTTTATCTTTTCCTACGGAACTAACGTTAATATGCCAGGGGTCTTTAGGTGGTTTCAAATTCATCGGTTTGGTATATTCCCCTGAATCTAAAATGGTGCTCAGCAAACCTCGATCATCATAAACATCGGGCCAGCCCATTTTTTCGCCAATTTCTCTTCTGGTTGTATACTTAGGCATAGCTACCCAATAACGGTCTGAGCGGCTGGCAGACAAAATGTTTTTATAGGCTTCCAAGTAAGCCCCGATATTCTCCTTGAGATGGGCAGTTACTTTTAATGTGGGTGCTTGCGAAATTTTATTTAACGACTGATTGAAAAATATGGTGGGGGTTGTCAGAGAGCCATCCAAAAATACAATATCGTGCGGAGCATTCTGAGCCAGAGTGAGTTCTTTTCCTGCCATTACGCCCCTAAGAATTGCTCCCGTATCTGCATCATGAGTTTCAGTATCAACGTAAACCAGATGTCGAGGTTCAGGCCAATATCTTTCATCAGACGGCGGTGTTAGCCCTTCAATTGCTACTGCGCCAACCGCTACTAAATCAATGGCCAGTAACCTTTCAATAGCCATACCACCATCTATGCCACAAGATGTGGGAATTGGTACAAGGGGCAAACTGGATTCTTTTTGGATAATGCCCTCTTTGAGTAGTTCTAACCGCCAAGATTCTTTTTTCTCTTTTACGTTGTCAAAAGTTTCTAACAAGGCTTGGCTAATTTCTTCTGTACGCTCTAATACTTCCTGTACAAGCGCAGCGGGCAATTCTGTGAATGGTGAGTTATTGGTTGTCTCGGTCATTGTCTGATTTCTCCCCAACAATAAAACTATTGAATATTTCTTGATTGTTCCAGTTGTGCCATCCGTCTACCCTCTCAAAACGTCCCTTTAACCATCGTTCTTTCCAGTAATGCGTCATCTCATCAAAAGGTAAGTTACGGTATTTGGGCAAGTCTGATTCTCCGCGCATGTACTCATCCAAGTTATCAATCAATCGAAACAAAAATGCCTCGCGTTTAACTCCATGTTTGAGCAAATCAGCAGACAATCCTAATTCATCTAAAGTTCTTCGTATTAATTGCCAAGAACGCCTTGGTCCTGTACCATAGCCACCAATTATGCTGATTTCTTGTTCTGCTAAATATTCTTTGAATATAGGATAGAGTCTCTGAAGGTGAAAATTACCATACCCATTTGTAAACCCTATAGATTCCGCTATGCTTATTCCATTATATTTCAAACGATTATAAATTGAACTACGTCCAAAAGCGCTGGTTGTTGTAAGCGCAACTAAATGCGCTGGCAAAACTCTTTCCTCCATTTCTGTTTTGCGACCTGAATAAACAGATTGATAGTCTTGACGAACTTCATTTGACGCTACCGACAGGGCTACCAATTTCCCACCCAAAAGACGATTATAGGGTGGTATTGCGCCCAAAGTAAAAATATCCATTGTTTGATTTACTAATTCTGTTTTTTTGCTATCTGGATATTTGAACAATCGGTCCCGCGCAGGAAAACTAATAGGTGCGGACTGTAGACCAAAAATACCAATCAGTTTATTGTTGCTTTCATCAATAATCAAATAACGCAACCTGCGTCCGAATCCATACGAATATGGAATAGACCAAAAGTAACGAGATAACCGAAACAAATCTTTATGCCAGTTATCTGTAACTCTAATCAAAATTGGTTTTATTAACCAAGGCTTTATGTCAGAACCATTTGCAAAAAAATGGCGATAACGGGGGAAATGTCTCTCAATCCACGCTTTGCTTTTTTTTAATTCAATTTCTCTCGATGGCTTATGCAATAATCGCAGATTTTCTTTTTCAGCCGTAGGTGGAATCAGTTCTCCATTTTCATCAAAAGAAAATTTCAATCTTGCTAATTCCTCAGATATTAATCGTTTGAGTTCGTCAGGTGCTATTGCCATAAAACAATTATAACTTGATAGCAAACTATCTTGCATGTTTTTGCAGCAATTCTACTAATGAACAAAGTTCATATCCGATAGATTGACGATTCTTCGTCATGGCTACACTCAATTTGAGATTAGACGACTTGCTATAAATAGGTAGCGCCGCCTTTAGGCGGCGAATCGCAGGCTAAAGCCCGCGTTACAGGAGCCATATTGAGAATTGCTGTGTTTTTGTGGATGAGAAAAACAACAAACAAGTTTGATTTGCATGCCCCACCCCACATATAAAAAACGCCGCCGCGTTTCCGGGACGGCGTTTTGCTCAATTACCAGGAATAGGCATTCGGCGCTTCGCCGCCGGGGAAGATTTCGTCCAGTTCAATCTCGGTGACGCGCGGAGATTTCAATCTGTTTCATCGTGCGTAGCCTGTTCGCCACGCCGTAGTTCCGCCAGTCCGCGCCAGACGATGATGCCAATCGAGATGACAAAATAGCCGGAGAGTATCGCGGCCAGGGATAAATAGCCGAAGCGCGGGACGAGTGAGAAAATCAGGGCCAGTTCGACCAACCCGACCAAAAACGAAACAATCAGCGGGTAGGATGGCTTTCCCAGCGCCAGCATCAGCGGGCGATTCCACTGGAAGACACTGGCAAAACCATAGCCGACCAGCAAAATCAGCAGGGCCGGGTAGGCCGGGGCCGCGTCTGGGCCGTATAACAGGGGCAGCAGGAACCAACCCGTCAGCGCCAGCCCGCCGCCGACGATGGCAACCACCGCGACGGTTATCAGGCTGACGCGTCGCAAGAGCAGGCGGGTACTGTCCCAGGCTTTGCGGGCAATGGTCTGGGTGATTTCGGCGTAAGTCGGCCAGATGAAGGGGTCGAGGGGTAACAAAACCAGATTAATCAGCGAGAGGGCCAATTTGAAATAACCGACTTCGGTCGTGCTCAACAGGGCCGCCAGATAGAGCGGGATGTTGTCACGGGTAAGCAGGTTGACCGTGCCGTTCAGGTTGGTGTTGAGCATTAAAGTTAACAGGCCGCGTTTTTCTGGCAGTTCTGTCAGTGAAACCCGCCACCAGCCCGCCCCTAAAATTTTGCGAAGTTCGCGCAGGGCCAGGAAGGCCAATCCCAGCCCATTGATGGTTTTGCCAACCACAAAGGCTGCGACAATCTCTAAAATTCCGCTGCCGGTCAGAAAGGCCAGTCCAATCAGGCTGGCGGTCGCAAGGCTTTGGAGCATGTTGACGCGCGCAATCCAATTGAAGCGGCGCAGGGTTTGCAGTACGCCGGTCGAACTTTCGGCGACGAGGTTGGTGAGCAGGATGAGGCCGTAGAGGGCAAAGAGTGGCGCAAGGTCGATGTCTTTGCCGAGAGTGAGGGCGGCCCAGGGCGTGAGCGCGAGCAGAATGGCGAAGGCCAGCAGGGAGGTGGCCGCTTCGGTCAGCATGGCGGCCTTGACCGTCACCGCCGCCGCAGACTTTTTATCCCCTGAAAGGGCCGCGCCCATGCGCTGGACGACCACTTCGCCCATCCGAAAAGTGAGCAAACGGTTGATGTTGGATGCAAAGGTGATGACCGTCGCCACCAGCCCCCAATCCGTGACCCCAATCAGGCGCACCGCCAATATGCTTTGCGCGAATCCCAAAAACGCGGCCATCGCGTTGGCGCTCAGCAAATGTCCGCTATTTTTGACCACCCGGCGCAGGAGCGGATCGGTTTGCCAGATGGATTTTAGTTTTTCAATCAAGGGAATTGGTTTCAGGAGAATAGTAACGGAACACGCATCAACCCGACGGTGAGTGGTGCATGTTCCGTTGGTTTAAGGGGTCAGCACATCTTTGGCCCACTCGCGCTCGGCCAAATACCATTCGACCAGTTTTTCCGTTCCCCGGCGCATGTCGTATTCGGGCGACCAGCCGAGCAGTTGGCGGGCTTTGGATACATCGGCCCAATTGGTGAACATATCGGCGGGGTTGGGCGGGCCATGCTCGACGATGGCTTTTTTGCCGGTGATGTCTTCGATGAGCGTGACCAGGTTGTTGATGGTGATGACTTCGTGCCCGCCGAGATTGATGATTTCGTGTCCGAGCGGCTTGAGCGCGGCGATGATTCCGCGGGCGATGTCGTCGATGTAGGTGAATCCGCGCGATTGATGGCCGTCGCCGTGGATGCGTACCGGGCGTCCTTCAAGAATCCACTGCACGAAGCGGAACAGGGCCAGGTCGGGGCGTCCGGCGGGGCCGTAGACGGTGAAAAAGCGCAGGACGGTGGTGTCGATTCCGTACAGGTGGTGGTAGGAGTGCGCCAGCACCTCGGCGCCTTTTTTGCTGGCGGCGTAGGGTTGCAGCACTTCGCTGCTCGAGGCCGATTCAGGCGTCGGGTAGGGCGGGTTGGCCCCGTAAATGCTGGAGGTGGAAGCCAGGATAAATTTGGCGTTCCCGCTCTGGCGGCAGATTTCAAGCATATTCAATGTTCCGGTGACGTTGGAATCGATGAATACCCAGGGGTCTTCGACGCTGTAGCGCACCCCGGCCCGGGCGGCCAGGTTGATGACGCCATCGAATTTTGAATTTCGAATATTCGAGGTTTCGAGTATCGCTTTTTCAGCAATATCTGCCTTGATGAAGGTGAAGCCGGGGGTGGCTTCGAGTTTGCGCAGACGGTATTCTTTCATGCGCGGGTCGTAGGCGTCGTTCAGGTTGTCGATTCCGGTGACGGTATGGCCCTGTTCGAGCAAAATCTGACTGGTTCGCGCGCCAATGAACCCGGCTGCGCCGGTGACGAGGTAGTTGGGCATTTATCTCTCCAAAAAATAAACGAAACACGCAATAGGGCTGGAGATTTTATTGCGTGTTTCGTTATCGATTTAAAGACGTACCACTTTTTCGTGATCCCTACCCATCTTGCCAAGCGCGTTGCGGCTGTCGAAGATGAATTGGGCAGATTCGAGGATGGCTTTGTAATCGTAGGTTTTGTGATTGGTGATAATCAGCACTGCATCCGCGGCGCGGACGGCGGGCATCAGTTCGGCGTCGCTGATGCTGCTCATTGTGCCGCCCTCGTGGGTGCGGAAACTGGGGATGTACGGGTCGTGGTATTGGACGCGCGCGCCCTTCTTTTCGAGCAGGGCGATGACATCCAGGGCCGGCGATTCGCGCACATCATCGATGTCGGGTTTGTAGGCCACGCCCAAAACGAGCACCTTGCTGCCGTTTAAGGGTTTGGCGCGGTCGTTGAGCGCATCCAGCACGCGGCTGACGACGTAGCGCGGCATATTGGTATTGATTTCGGATGCCAGTTCGATGAATTTGGCGGTGTAGTTCAGTTCGCGCATCTTCCATGAGAGATAGAGCGGGTCGATTGGGATGCAGTGTCCGCCCAGGCCGGGGCCGGGGGTGAACTTCATGAATCCGAAGGGCTTGGTGGCCGCCGCGTCGATCACTTCCCAGACATCCACGCCCAGGCGCTCGCACATCATCGCCAGTTCGTTGACCAGGCCGATGTTAATCATGCGGAAGGTGTTTTCGAGCAGTTTCGCCATTTCGGCGGCCTCCGCGCTTGAAACCGGCACGACTGTTTCGAGCGCGCCGCTATACCAGGCTGTGGCGACTTCGGCGCAGGCTGCGGTCATGCCGCCCATCACTTTGGGGGTGTTGTAGGTCGTCCAGTCTTCGCGGCCCGGGTCGACGCGTTCGGGGGAGAAGCAGACGAAGATATCTTCACCGACGACCAGGCCAGATTTCTCGGTCAGGAGCGGAACCATCAACTCGCGGGTGGTGCCGGGGTAGGTGGTCGATTCCAAGACGATGACCATGCCCTTGTGGATGTATTTCGCCAGTTCCTCGGTGGCCGAAACGACGTAGGACATATCCGGGTCGCCGGTTTTGCGCAGCGGGGTCGGGACGCAGATGCTGACAGCGTCGACCTCGGCCAGGGCGGCGAAGTCGACGCTCATGTCGAGTTTGCCGTCCTGGTGCAGGCGTTCCATCGTTTCAGAGGGGACATCCTGAATGTAGGAAATGCCCTTTTTGAAGGTGTCGACTTTGCGCTGGTCGGGGTCTATACCGAGGACGTTGAATCCTTTTTCGGCAAAGACAACCGCCAGTGGCATGCCGACATAACCCATGCCGAGAATGCCGATTTTGGCGGTTTTGTTTTGTAATTTTTGAATCAGGGTATCTTTGGTGTTCATTTTTTTCTCCGGCGTAACGTTCCCCCATCTTTTCAGGGGGGGTATTAGACATCTTGCAAAAGTGGTTTATTTTGGCACATGAACGTCCTTCGACGTCGCTTTTCCATAAAGTTTTACCGTCCTGCTTGCGCCGTGCGCCAGCACAGGTGAGCGGAGGGCGAAGCGTATTTTGCGAAGCCCGTAGTCGAAGGATGCTCCGCTCAGGACTTATGCAAGAGGTTTATTTTTGAATTGTATCGTAACTGCCTACCGTAGCGCGGCTTTCAAGTCGCGGTTGAAGTAAGACAGTTGAGAATTTGCTTTCAGGTGACATAAACCCCCAATTCGGGGACGATGTGTTGCCCTACGAACTAATATTCGTAGGCAGTTACCTTGTATCGCCAAACAGGGCGATTGCAAAATGTTGGTTGAGGAATTGTGGGGTTTCGTGTTTATGGCGAGCCGGTACAATTTGCCCCAGGGTATAAGCGCCGGCAATGGCAATTTCTTTGCCTAAAATCTCTTGAATGGTGCTGATTTCAATGCCTGGTTTGGCTTGTAAGAGCATTTGCCAGGCAACATCGGCCATGACCAGGGCAAAAACAGGCTTGGCGCCATCCAGCCCAATTACGGCTTGTTGGACGGCTTTTTTGACGGAGGCAACGCATGCTGAGGGGTTGCCCACCATCAGGTAGGCATCGGCGCCATCGCGCAGGGGGGCATTCATGCGAAAACTTCCGTCGGCTTCTACGCGCAGGGGCGTGCGGATGTGTAGTTCGTCGCTGTTGGGTTGCTCAAAGCCAAGAGGATAGAGCCGGGTAGTGTAGTTGAGAGGCGGAAAAGACCACTCGCGCGGGGTATATCCCATGAGATGGGCATAGGATTCAGAAGCCGGGCGGCCATCGAGGGTGCGCAGCCAAAAGCCGCGTGAGCGCGTTACCCGAAAGTGATTGCCGACAGGGTTCCACCCGTGTCCATATCCTATGCTGAATTTATATCCGCCGCGTAGAAAAGCGCAGGCCAGTCCGCCATTGCCGCTTTGTACGCCCGCAAATTGAAACCCGGTGTTGCTTTGAATATCGCCGCTGGCAAGCCCGCCGAAGATGTTGATGTCGGGAGAGAGTGCTGCGCAGAATGCTTCGTTGTCGCTGTTGAGGCCATCGGCAAAAGCCAGAACGCTTTTTACCGGGCGTTGTTCGTAGCCAATTAATTGTTGAATGCGCGTGGCAGAATCGGCCCCGCCTTGCGAGTGGGTTCCAAACCAATGGGTTTCTGCCTGAAGATCTTCGCCGCCAAGCAGGGCAACAATGACGGTGTTGGCGTGATTGCCGCTCGACGAAAGCCCCATATAGGTGCTAAACCCTAGAATGGGAATATTGGACAGCAGGCTGGTAACGCCGCTTAGAACCATCTGGGCATCAAATCGATACGGACTGATGACAATGGCGAGCGACGGGGAGGTCGTTCCCATCTGGTTGAGGGCTTTATGGGTGGCCTTCAGACTGGCTTCACGCGCGTCCAGGTCTTGTTCTTGTCCGACGGCAGCAACGAGGCTCATGGCTTTTTCTCCTAGTTTTCAGCCAACGGGATGTTGACATGGAAGGTTGTTCCCTTGTCAACTTCGCTTTCAAACCATATTTTACCGCCCTGCATTTCTATCAGGTTTTTGGTGATGTTCAAGCCCAGGCCTGTGCCGCTGGCCTGGCTTTTGGATGTTTCAGTGCGGAAATATTGTTGGAAAATTTTTACCTGGTCTTCTGGTGAAATGCCAATACCGGTATCTGTTACCCAAAGGTGAATCACTGGCGTATCTTCGCCCGATTCAGAAGATTGGCTGCTTCTTTCAGCGCCAATGGTAATTTTACCGCCATTGGGGGTGTATTTGGTGGCATTGCTAACCAGGTTCACGGTAACTTGAATCATGCGATTGCGGTCTGCCCAAATTTCGGGCAGGCTGTCTGGCACGTTGATATCGACGGTTTGCTCTTTTTCTTCAATTTGTCGCCTTGTGGAGCGCACGGATTCTTCAACAATTTCTTGAATGGCGGTGGGCTTAAATTCAATTTTCAACATGCCTGCTTCGATTTTGTTCAGGTCGCTCAAATCTGAAACGATGGTATTCATGCGGTCTACGTTGCTGCGCACAGTGGAAAGGAATTTTGCCTGCATATCGGTAATGGGGCCGGCCATGCCGCCCGTAACCAGTTCGGTATACCCTTTAATGGATGCCATTGGATTTTTGAGTTCGTGGGCCACGAATGAAACGAACTGGCTTTTGGCTTTGTTGGCGGCGTCGATTTGGGCATACAACTGGGCATTTGCAATCGCAATGGCGGCATGATCGGCCAGACGGCTGAGGAAATCCAGTTCGTCTTGTTGGAAGCGGTCGGCGGAATGGCTTTCGAGCAGGAAGAGACCGATAACGCGCACTTCACGCCGAATGGGAATGACCAATTGGCTGCGCGCTTCGCTGAGGAATGTCCCCATGCCGCTACTGTTTTCCATCACAATTCGGCGCGGTTGCGCGCTTGAAATGGCTTCGCGCAAGGCCGGATGGTTGATGGGGATGAGCGAACTGTTATAGATTTCCATTTCAGATTGGTAGCCGTTATGGGCAATAATTTCAATGCCCTGCTCCTGAACAAACCCGATTAGCCCCGCATCTGCTTTCGATTGACGCATGGCCCAATCGAGGGTGATGCGCATGGCGCGGTCTAGTTCAAGGCTGGCGTTTAGTTCACGGTCGATGCGCTGCATAACCGAGAGTTCTTCTACGCGGGCGGTTAATTCCTGGTCGGTAAGGGTGTACAGGCGGGCATTTTCGATGGCAACCGCAGCCTGGCCTGCAAACGCGGAGAGCAGGTTTTGGTCATCTTGTCCAAATGGCAGGCCGTCGCGCTTGTTGATGATTTCAATCACGCCGATAATGCGGTCTTTGACTTCCATTGGAACGATGAGAATGGCGCGGGTGACAAAACCGGTCTGCTTATCGGTATCTGAGTTCCAGGTTTGGGTGGATTGCACATCGTTGACGATGACCGGCTTACGGCTGTCGACTGATTTACCGACAAACCCGGTTCCGGGTGGCAAACGCTGCCCAACCAGGTTTGAGGCAACCGGGCCAACCGTCACCTGGAAAATTAATTCATCGGTCTGTTCATCCACCAGGAATAAACTGCCGGCTTCGCTGTTGAGAATGTTGACGGCGCTTTCAAGGATATTTTTTAGCAGCGGTTGCAGTTCAAGGGTTGAGGTTAATTGCTGGGTGATCACATTCAAGGTGGAAAGTTGCTGGGCGCGGCGTTCTGTTTCTTGAATCAGGCGCGATTTGACAATTGCGCCGGCGGCCTGGTCGGCAATGGCTTGGAGCAAGTCCATTTGCGTGTTTGTGTAAACGACATCCGGGTCGCGCGAGGCAACGCATAGGGCGCCTAACGTTTCAGAGCCGGTATTAAGCGGCACGCCCAACCAGGCGTGAAGTCCTTTGGAGTGCGGGGTGATGCCCAAAATTTGGCACTGGTTGACAAAATCCTGAGTCATAATGGCGCGGCGTGAGGCAATTACATCTTGACCTGGGGTACTTTTTGGCAAGAGCGGTACATTTTCACGCGCCGACATGCGCTCGTCGCTTTCCAGATAGAAGGCGTAGGATGTGTTTTTGGCGGTTGGGTTGTATAAAATGAGATTGAAATCGGATACGGGGATAATTTGCGAGGTTTGGGCGTAAATCAGTTCGAGAATATTGTCAAAATCAATGGTGATGTTAATTCCTTGCGAAATGCGCGAGAGCACGTTCATCTCATGCACGCGTCGCTCCATGTTGCTCAGGGCCTGGGCGCGTTCGAGAGCAACCGATGCCTGGCTGGCAAGGGCTTCGAGGAAGGTGACATCTACACTGCTGTACGGTTCGCCTGATAGTCGCTCGCCGACGGCGATCCAACCAATCAACCGCTCTCTTCCGGGCATGGGGATAAGCAACTGCGCCCCAATCAAAAGTAAACGCGCTCGTTCCGATTGAATTTGGGGCAGTGCCCGGTCTGTATCTAAAAAGACTGGAAGTTTTTCGTTGCTCAGGTAATGCACCAATGCGCTACTGGAGAGAAAACGAACCTCGCTGCTTGGCCGCCCAGATTCATCAAGGGAGGCGATATACTGATCGCTTGAGAAATCATAGACATAGAGATGAAGCTGGCTGGGTAGCAGGCTGACTGTGATATGGTCGCGCAGGATTCCCAATACTTGTTGCAAATCTACAGCCGCAGTCAGGTTGCGCGTGTAAGTTTTGATTTTTTCTTGATGAGCGCGCTCACCCCGAAAGAAAAGCGCATCAATCATTTCTTGCAATCGTACTCGAATTGGGTTAAGTAGTAAGGCTGAAAGAAAAACAGCCAGAGCGATGATCAACGGATTGCTGATTACTTCGCCAAAGACGAGCGACGCGCCAATGGCCAGGGCAAGGTATCCTAATATTGCCAGCAAGGACAACATGCCATATAAGAAAGCGCGCCCCATGACATAATCGGTGCGCAGTAGTCGATAGCGCAGCACCGCATAGCCAGTGGTAATCGGAAAGACAATAAGCGGCAAAAACAAGAGCATGGAAAATTCAGTGACGGAAAACGAAGCAAATGTCAGATAAATGGCAATTGGCCCAAAGGCAATTAATGATCCGCCCAAAACCGTGCGCGCTTGCTGCCGCACCACAGGAGAAGTTCCTGGCGACAAACGATAGAACATGACGCCCATGTAAATTAGCATGCTGAGGGCCGTAAACAGATAGCCATATTGCCAGGCTTGAATATAGGCATACGGAGATTGAAGATTACCAAGCGTGGTAATGGAATTTACCCCGATTGCCAGCGCGATAAAATACCCCACCCAGCGTAAAATTGGATAACGGGCCACAACCCGCGCTTCTTGTGGGAATACAAGCCCCAAATGAATGAGCGCTGCCCCAACCATTGGCACCGAGAGCGACCACAAAGCGCTAAAATAATGCGTGGTGTACAGATCGAAGAGGGTTCCGGTTACGGCCGCAACCGAAAGGCCGAGCATGGCAAAGGCGCGCCCGGAGGTTTCATTGCGGCGCAGGCTGTAAATCCAAAGCGCCACGCCGGCGAAAACAACCGCAATTAATCCCGGAATGATGAGATACCAGAATAAATCGTTGAATTCGAACCTGGTTAGCGTCACATTAACGACGCGCACTTCTCCATTCTGGTTACGCAAGGTAAACTGGCGTGTTTCTCCGGGATAATACTCTTGTAAAATCTGCCTTACTTCTGCGCCTGTTTGTACCGGTTGGCCTTCAATGGCAATCAGTTGGTCGCCAAATTTGGCTCCCTGGCGGTAAAGTTCCCAGTATTCTGATGGTTTGGCATCATTAATAATCAGCGTATGTTCAAAAAACGCGCCTGGAAATGGGATGACGTAGTGGGTGTAGGCCAGAAAAGGAACAATAAAGAACGCAACCAAAACGATGCCCAGGTATACAAATACCAGTTTGCTTAAGATGTTTTCAGCAATTTGCACAAATGGCTGCGTTTGTTTATTCATAAACAACCTCTTTGATACTCTCTAAGTGAAAAAGCGCAATTCTCAGGGGCTGGCATCTAAATATCGAGATTGCGCACCCGTTTGGCGTGGGTTTGGATAAATTTGCGGCGCGGGTCTACTGCGTCGCCCATTAACATATCAAAGGTGCGGTCGGCTTCTGCCGCGTCTTCAATATTCACCAGCAACAAGGTGCGGTTTCCGGGATTCATGGTGGTATCCCACAATTGCTGTGGATTCATTTCTCCCAAACCTTTATAACGTTGCAGAGTGGCCTTTTCGCCATCCCGCCCCAGCGTGCCGATGTACTCGTCTTTTTCAGAATCGGAATACAGATAACGCGCCTGCTTCTTGTGTTCAACGCGATACAGGGGAGGTTGAGCAATGTAAAGATGACCCTCTTCGATGAGTTTGGGCATATAGCGGAAGAAAAAGGTCAGCAGCAGGGTGCGAATGTGGCTGCCGTCTACATCTGCATCGGTCATGATGATGATGCGGTTGTAGCGCAAGCCGCTTAGATCGAATCCATCGCCAATGCCCGTGCCGAGAGCCGAAATCAGGGCTTTGACTTCGTTGTTTCCTAAAATTTTATCGAGCCGGGCGCGTTCAGTGTTCAAAATTTTACCGCGCAAGGGCAAAATAGCCTGAAAGTGACGGTCGCGGCCTTGTTTGGCCGAGCCGCCTGCCGAATCGCCTTCGACGATGTACAATTCAGTTTTTGAGGTATCTTTTTCTGAGCAATCGGCCAGTTTTCCGGGTAGTGTCAGGCTTTCGAGGGCCGATTTGCGGATGACCAGATCGCGCGCTTTGCGGGCGGCATCGCGCGCTCGTGAAGAAGTGAGACACTTTTGCACAATGGCCCTGGCTGCCTGCGGGTTTTCTTCCAGAAAAGTGCTGAAGCCTTCAACCACAACCTGGTTCACGCTGGTTTGTACTTCCGGGTTCATCAACTTTACTTTGGTTTGCGATTCAAATTGCGGGTCGGGGTGCTTAATCGAGATAATTGCCGTCAGGCCTTCGCGGGTATCGTCACCGGTAAAGTTGGGGTCTGAATCTTTGAGCAGGCTGCTTTTGCGGGCGTAATCGTTGATGACGCGGGTTAGGGCCGAACGCAGGCCGGTCATGTGCGTGCCGCCGTCGATGGTGTTGATGGTGTTGGCAAAAGAGTATACCGATTCGGTAAATGCGTCGGTATATTGCACAGCGGCTTCAATGCCAATGGCTTCCACCTGTTTTTCCGCGTACATGACCGGGTGCAGGCTTTGGCGGTTACGGTTCAGGTAGCGCACGAAAGAGGTGATGCCTCCCTCGAAGTAGAAGGTCATCTCGCGGTTTGAACGTTCGTCCATGAAGTGGATGGTTACGCCGCGTGTCACAAACGCCATTTCGCGGAAACGTTGCACCAGTGTATCGAAACGATAGTTGATGTCATCTGTAAAAATGGTTGGGTCAAACTTGAAGGTGGTGCGCGTGCCGCTGATGCCTTCTTTTGTTTTTCCAATTTCTTTTACATCGCCTTGCGGATACCCGCGCTCGAAGCGCTGTTGATAGACTTTGCCGTTGCGCCGTACCTGCACTTCGCACCACTCTGAAAGGGCGTTTACCGCGCTCACGCCGACGCCGTGCAAACCACCTGAGACCTTGTAGCCGCCGCCGCCAAACTTGCCGCCAGCGTGCAAGACGGTCATCACCACGGTTAGGGCTGATATTTTTTTCTCCGGGTGAATATCCACCGGGATGCCGCGTCCGTTATCTTCAACGGTTACGCTGGAATCAGTGTGAATGATGATGCTGATTTTGTTGCAAGCCCCGGCCAGGGCCTCGTCGATTGAGTTATCCACCACTTCATAAATCAGGTGATGGAGCGCTTTAATATCTGTACCACCGACATACATGCCCGGGCGGCGGCGTACCGCCTCGAGACCTTCGAGTACCTGAATGCTGGTTGCATCGTAGTTAGCAGGTTGTGCCACGTTAATTGTCCTCCAAAAGTTTATACCTGAACCGAATCGGGGCGCGTCTTCATCCATTTCAGCGCCGCCTCAATCCAGATGTTCAGATCACGATAATAGATAAAACTGGCGGCCAGCAAAGCCGTTGAGACGAAAGCATTGCCAAAGATGCCGAAGAGTGTTATCCACGAATCGGCCGGCGCAATGCGCCATAAAAAGCCAAGCCCTTGTGAAAGAACGATGGCGACAATCACAAACCAGCCGAGCGAGGGCATGGCGTAGCGCGTCATGCGAAAACTCATCAGCGTAGCGCGAAATAAATTTTGGGATTGTAAAAAAATGCCGTGCGCTGAAAAGAAAACCGGCACCGCCACCCACAACCCAATCAGGATGATAAAAAAGTAAATCACGCTCATTAATGCCGGGCTAATGAGCATCAGCACGCCCAGAAACAGGAAACCCGGCAAACTGATGATTAGCCAAAGCCCGGCCCAGAAACCAGAAAGCAACATCCCTTGCGAAAGCGCGCGCAGCACGGATGGCATTTTTCCTTCAGCGTCGTATGTCACGCGCGCCACGGCGTAAAAATACAGGCATCCGAAAAACCAGCCCGCCAGGGTTAGCAAAAATGCGAATAATAAGACAGTCGATAATTCGCCCGGTTCAAACACATTGCGCGGCCCAAAGGGTGAGTTAAGACTCAGGCTGGTACTCATCAGGCTGGAAACGCCCAGTGGAAAGGTGCGCAAAGCAGAAAAAACGTTAATGCCTTCCAGGACTTCGTAAAACAGTGGCAAATCTTCGAAAAAGCCTTGCCTGGTGTTGGGCAATTGCTCTATTTCGCGAAAGACCGGCTGCATCATTCCGAAAATGCTAAAGCGCGGCCCAAGCCACAAAAACAAATCAAAAATGATAGGGATTAAAAGCACCGCCGCGTGGTTGGCGACAGCGTTAAAGCCTTTAACAATTGTCTGAATGACGCCCGGCGGGGGCGGAAGTGAGATGTTTTTTTTGTTTGTTTCCATAACCAATTGATTCTACCACAGCCACGCCCGCAGATTTTATTTCGGCTTCATAATACAATCGCCCCAAGTTGAAACGCTAACCGCATCATCCACTTAGAAAAAGCCCAGCCCGGATACTTATGTCCGGGCTGGGCTTTTTCTTTTTCACTCTTTCACTTCCCTGCCTTTTCCTCTACTCCTGGCGTCATTGTTTTCTTGCCTTTGAAAAGCAACCGCCACAGCCAGCGCGCGAAGCGCCAAACCACAAACAAGACCAACCCCAGACTGCCCAAAATCAGGATTGCCGCCGGTAAAAAGACAATCACCAGCCAAACAACAAACTCAAAGAAACCTTGTAGAAAATTCACCAGGGCTTGCGCGGCATCGCGCACCACGCCTTGCGGCTTCCAACCGCCAATTTCAATTGGCTGAACGGTTTTCTCGGCAATCAGGCGAATGCTCACCGAGGAAAGCGCCGCAGATTGCTCGTAATACTGCATTTGGCCCTTGATGAGTTCAATTTGTTCGCGAATTTGGGTTAACTCTCTGAACACTTGCAACACATCTTCCGTCTTGTTCGCATCTTCCATAATCGCCGTTAGTTGGCGTTCAGTGCTTTCCAGGTTTTTCAGGCGCGAGGCCAGGTCGGTATATTCCTGAGTCACATCCTGCCCCGAACGGGTTTCGGATTGTAACTCTACAATATCTGCTTTGATTTCGTTCAGGGCATCGTTGAGCCTTTCAGCAGGAATGCGAATGGTCATCGACCCTTCCGGGGCTTTGCCCCCGCCCGCAAGGTACGTCTCATAAATGTTTGACGAGACCACAAAACCGCCCATACGCTCAGACATGGCCGCAATCGCCTGCATTCGGGTTTGCGGGTCAGCGACCACAATGCTCAAATCGGCATTTTCAATCACCATGCGTCTTTGCGCCGGGACCGAATTCTCGATACTGGCAGAGGCATCAAGGCTAACCTTCTCTTCGTAAACCGCCTCTGCCGGGGCGGCCATTTCATAGCCGTAAAAATCATCTGCCGGCGCATAAGAAACAGGGCTGCTTGCGCACCCGCTCAGCAAAAACACAATCATCAGCAAAGCCGCGAATATTCTTTTCATGGTTTTCTCCTTTTTTACGAGTGATTTCTCTTTTCAAGAGACGCATCTCGCTCCCGCTTGGTTCCCCAAAAAGACCCTCAAGACTTGAGCGTCTTGAGGGTCTTTTTAATCTACCAGCCTTCCGCCAGACGCGCGGCGTGTTTATCGGGCAGCCTGGCGGCCCGAATACGCTCCTGAACCGCATAAATATCGTAAGCAACCCGGCGCGGCTCCCAGGTTGCAGCCTCTGGGTCAAAAATGGCATAGGCGGCACGCGGGTCACGATCTCGCGGCTGACCAACCGACCCAGGATTTAGAATCGCGCGCGGAACAAGCGCATGAGGCATCCCCACTGGCGGCACTTCCAATGAAACCCGGTCTTTTTCTACGTTTAATCGAAACATGCACTGAATATGTGAATGCCCCACAAAGCAATAGGGTGTTTCAAAGCCCTGAAAATTCAAACGCGCCACCAGCGTATTCAAAATATACTCCCAAACCGGGTCACGTGGACTGCCGTGAGCCAGAGTGACATTCTGCTCCATCACCAGCGCATCCTGGGGTAACTGTTCCAAATAGCCTTTATTGCCGTCTGAAAGTTGCTTTTTCTGCCAGAGCAAAGAACGACGCGCCTCGGTATTAAACACCGCATCATCCATTTGCCCCAGCACCGCCACATCATGGTTGCCCAAAACACAGGTCAGGTTGGGAATGGTACGAACCAACTCAACCACCTCGTTCGGGTCAGGCCCGTAGCCAATCACATCACCCAGGCACCAGGTCGCATCTACCGCGCCGGCATCAGCCAACACCGCTTCAAGCGCGGTCAGGTTGGCATGTAGATCAGAAATCACCAAAATACGCATCAGTTTTGCTCCAAAATTTCAGCCACGCGATTAAGAATATACCCGGCTGCTTCGCTTTTGCTTAAAAGGGGCAATTGTTCGCGCCGACCATCAGGGTATAACAGGGTAATCCGATTCGTCTCCACGCCAAAGCCGGCATCTTCTGCCGAAATATCGTTTGCCGCGATCAAATCCAATTTTTTGGACATTAATTTAGACTGCGCCCCCTCCAGCAGATCCCGGCTCTCGGCTGCGAATCCTACCACCGATTTTAAGCGCGGCAGACCCAGCCTCAGCCTGGCTACCGTTGCCAGAACATCTGGCGCGGCCTCCAATTCGATCTGCGGAATACCATCCCGCTTTTTAATTTTATCTTTGGCAACTTTTTTCACCCGAAAATCGGCCACTGCCGCCGCCATTATCAGGCCATCGGCATCCTGCGCTGCGGTTGTTACAGTCTCAAGCATCTGCTGTACTGTTTCCACGCGTGTAAACTCGGCCCCAACTGGCGGCACAAGGCTGGTGGGGTGGCTCACCAGAGTCACCTGCGCGCCCATTTCCAACGCCATCTGCGCGAGCGCATAGCCTTGCTTGCCGCTGGAACGATTGGTAATGACTCGCACCGGGTCAATCGGTTCCTGCGAACCGCCCGCCGTAATCACCAGTTTTTTGCCGCGCAACCGCCCCAGTTTTTTGCCCAACACCACCCGCGCCATCCCCACAATCTCAAGCGGTTCCGACATTCGTCCAACGCCCACCAGACCTGAAGCCAGGTGTCCGGGCGCGGGGCCAACAAAAGTTACCCCGCGTTCGGTCAAAATGCCGACGTTTTCTTGCGTGGCCGGGTGGGCAAACATGCCGCCATCCATTGCCGGGGCAATCAAAATCGGACATTCTGCCGCCAGAGCGGTTACTGTCAGCAGGTTATCGGCCAGGCCGCGCGCCATTTTTGCCAGCGTGTTGGCTGTGCAAGGCGCAAGGATCAGCAAATCGGCGGTGTGTCCCAGGCCCACATGCAGAACATGCGCTTCGCCGCCCCATAGTTCAGCATCGGTAAAGGCTTTGCGCCCCGTTACCGATTGAAAGGTGAGCGGCGTAATAAACTTTTCAGCGCCAGGGCTAAAAATTGTCTCAACCTGCGCCCCGGCTTGAGTCAGTTTCGAGGCCAAATCTGCGCCCTTGTAGGCCGCAATTGAGCCGGTAATACCCAAAAGTATTCGTTTGCCAGCCAAGATAGACATGAGCGCAATTATACCCCGCGATGGAGGCAGTATTGGGGTAGATACGGTACAATTCAGCAATTACATTTCGTATCCATGATTTGCAAGAAAGATTCTTGATGCCAGCCTCCGACGTTTTCATTATATCCGCAGTGCGCAGCGCCATTGGCCTGGGCAAACCAGGCGGCGCGCTTGCCCATTATCAGCCCGTAGAATTGGCCGCCGCGCTTATGCGCGAAGCGGTCCGCCGCGCTGAAATTGACCCGGCCCGCATTCAAGATGTTCTTTGGGGAATTGCCACCCCGCTTGGCGATCAGGGCGGTAACCTGGCGCGTCTGGCGGCTTTGAAGGCGGGCTTTCCGGTTAGCGTGGGCGGGGTTTCGATTAATCGCATGTGTGGTTCGGGGCAGCAAGCCGTCCACTTCGCGGCCCAGGCCATGTTAGCAGGAGATGCCGACATCCTGCTCGCTGGCGGCAGTGAGATGATGTCGCATCAGCCGCTTGGGGCCGATTATCCCCCGCAGTGGCCGGATGTCGGCCATGAGTTATTGCATCAGGGTGAGAGCGCCGAGCGCATCGCCGAAAAGTGGGACATCAGCCGCGCCGAAATGGACGATTTTGCCGCTGAAAGTCACCGCCGGGCAACTTTTGCCATGCAAGCAGGGTATTTTGATGCGCAAATTATGCCCCTAACCGCTGCCGATGGTACGCTTTTTCTGCAAGATCAGGGTGTGCGCCGTAATTTTGATCGTGAAAAAATGTCCCGGCTCAAGCCGGTTTTTCGCCCCGACGGGCGCATTACCGCCGGCAATGCCTCCCAAATCAGCGATGGCGCGGCGGCTCTGGTGCTGGCCTCCGAAAAAGCGGTTGGTTTGCTCAACCTCGCTCCGCTGGCGCGCATCGAAACGCGCATTGTCACCGGTTCCGACCCTACCCTGATGCTGACTGGGCCTATTCGCGCTACCCAAATGGCTTTGCGCAACGCTGGCCTGACCTTGCCCGATTTGGACGTGATCGAAATTAACGAGGCGTTTGCTTCGGTGGTGCTGGCCTGGGCGCGCGAACTCGGCCCGGATATGAGCCGTGTTAATCCCAATGGCGGCGCCATCGCGCACGGGCATCCGCTTGGCGCAACCGGGGCCATTTTAATGACCAAACTTGTTTATGAATTGCAGCGGCGTAAAGCCCGTTACGGCTTGCAGACCATGTGCATTGGTCATGGTCAGGCTACCGCCACCATTCTTGAGCGTTTATAGATATTACGAGTGTCATTTTGGTACGCAGGCCCTGAGCGGAGCGTTCTTCAGCGTAGTCGAAGGGCCGATATGTAAAATTCATTTTCTTAACATCTATATACAGCGAAAATAAGGAGTTCAACATGGAAATCGAAATTAAACATCAACCATCTTATGCCCTGGCCATTGTGCAACTCAGCCCCAACGAACGCATTCGCGCGGAAACCGGCGCGATGGTCAGCATGTCGGCTTCGGTTAGCATAGAGACTCGCGCTGAAGGCGGCTTATTCAAATCGCTTGGACGCGCCCTGCTGGGGGGTGAGTCTTTTTTCCAAAATTCCTACCAGGCAGATAGCGAAGGCGGCGAAGTGACCCTGGCCCCGCAACTTCCGGGCGATATTACGCTGATAAAGATGGAAAACAATCAACGCCTGCTGATTCAATCTGGCTCGTATCTGGCGTCTGAATCGGGCGTCGACCTGACGGCGAAAATAAGCATGAAAGCCTTGCTTTCGGCGGAGGGCTTATCCATGCTCGAAGCCAGCGGCGAAGGGAAAATTTTGCTCTCGTCTTACGGCGCAATTTTTGAGCGCGAATTGGGGCAAAACGAAAAATATATTGTTGATAGCACCCATTTGGTTGCTTTTGATGCCGGTATGAGCGTTACCCCGCGTTCGGCAGGTGGAATCAAATCGACCTTGTTGAGCGGCGAAGGTTTGGTAATCGAGATGACCGGGCCGGGCAAAGTCTACATTCAGACCCGCTCTCCTAAATCGCTGATTGATTGGATTATTCCGCAACTTCCCAAACCTGAGTCAAATCATGGTTAAACCATAACGCCGCGCGCAAAAGCGCGGCGTTGCTTGTGCCCCGAGCAGGAATCGAACCCACATCTAAGCCTTAGGAGTGCCTTGTTCTGTCCGTTGAACTATCGGGGCCTGCCGGGAATTATAGCATTTTTAAGAGTTGGGAACAAGGCGAACCGCGCGAAACAGGAATGGAATTTAACATGACCCCCAAAAATCTGGACGTTGCAGTGATTGGCAATATTGGCATCGACACCAATATCTACCTGTATGGAAGTGAAATTGATTTTACGGTAGAAGCCAACTTCACCCAAAATATCGATTACCTGGGGCAGGCGGGCGGCTATGCCAGCCGAGGCTATGCGCGCCAGGCCAAAAAAACCGCCTTGATCGGCCATGTTGGCGATGATTTTTCGGGCAGGTTTATTCGACAAGTGTTGGCTCAGGATGGTATTACAACCGATGGCCTGTTTACAGACCCAACCGGAACGGCGCGCAGCGTCAATTTCATGTACCCTGATGGCCGCCGAAAAAATTTTTACGACGGCAAAGCCCACATGACCTTGCGACCCGACCTGTCGATCTGTCAGCAAATTCTTGCCCGCGCGCGATTGGCGCACTTCAACCTGCCCAACTGGGCCAGGTATTTGTTGCCCCTGGCGCGCCAGGCCGGAAACAGAATTGCCTGCGATTTGCAAGATGTTATCAGCGCGGATGACTCTTACCGCCAGGATTTTATCGAATTTGCTGATTTTCTCTTCTTTTCATCGGCCAACCACCCTAATCCTGAGCCTTTGTTCCACCAATTCTGGCAGCGCAACCCCAATTGCGTCATCTTGAGCGGCATGGGCGCGCGCGGCTGCGCGCTGGGCCTGCAAGGACGGGTGGAATTTTTTCCACCCGTATCGATGCCCGAACCGGTTATCGATACCAACGGCGCCGGCGATGGGCTGGCGGTTGGCTTCCTGTGCGCGCATGTTCTCGAAGGCCGCGAATTGCGCGAATCGGTTTGGCGGGCGCAAATTACCGCCCGTTATACTTGCGCGCAAAAAGCCAGCACCGATGCCTTAATCACCTCGGCCCAAATCGATTCATTTTACGCCAATCTGCCTTGAGCAGGCTTGCGTCCCCTTATTGGGCCTGGCCGGGCTTCTCCAGCACAATCTTTACTGAGTGTAAATGCTCTTCGATATGCGCCAGGCCGCGCTCAGCCCAGGCTTGCATTGCAAAATCGCCATAGACTTCGTGGCGGGTGGCGCGGCTCCAGTCGGAAGGTGTTAAAGACGACAGCCAGCCGACCAGGGAATGAATGCTATCCTGAAATTCTTTTAAGATGTTGTCCAGCGGTTCCTGGGGGTTGTAATGTTGCGAGAGCCAGGCTTCGCCGTCGAAATTTTGGAAAATTGGGTACGATTCAGCCACTGCCCGGCGCAGGCGCAGTCCATAGACCTGCTTATCGACATCGCGCACATGCGCGGCCATTTGATGGGTGTTCCAGCCATCGGGGGTGAGCGGTTTGAAGGGATCGGGAATTTTGTGGCAGAGCGCGCAAAACTCTTTGGTTACGGCCAGGGTGCGGGCCAGTAATTTGCTGCGGTAAGCATTCAACTCGTCATTATCAGACATTGCAAACTCCGTTTCTAAGGGCCAGTCACTTGTTCGACCGTTTTTTGCATTTCAGCCAGCGTATCTTGCGGGTTGAGGCCCAAAACAAACAAGGTATAAAAACCATTGCCCAATACCCGGCGGGCCACGCGCCAATCGGCTCGCTGCGGATAAATCTGCATGTTGGGCAACAAGGCTGCGGCACTCTGCCATTGCGCGGATGCATTCACCACCAGCCCGGCAGCAGAAAGACGAACCGGCAGAAAACCGCTTTCCTGTACCCAACGGGCCTGGTTTTCGGGGGAGAGCATCCAGCGAATAAACAGCCAGCCAGCCAACTGACGCGCCGGGCCGCGCTCAAACAGCATCAATGATGGCCCATACGCCAGGCTAACCGGTTGAGTTCCAGGGAAGGCAATCACCGTCCAGATATCGCTGGTTTGGGCGGTTTGCCAGGCCGTAGATTGGGGGCCAATTTCGCTCAAATTGCCGCTAATAAACAAGGCTTGTCGCCCGGCCAGGTGGTGGTAAGCAGTGATGTCGGGGGTCAGCCAGGCACAGCCAGCGGCGCGCAAATCTACCAGAAACTCGAGGGCGGCCTGGTTGCCTTCATGCCCAAAGTCAAACTGGTCGCCCGTAACCACATCACCTTCAAAGGCCTTGAGCCAGGAATAAGCCGTCCACGGGTCGCCATCGAGAATTAATCCACCGAAACCATCGTTGTTCGGGTCGTCATCCGCGCGGAAGGTGGCATTGGCGGCGCAGGCCTGGGCGCGAAATTCGGCTGTGGTTTGCGGGGGCGCGCCAAAGCCGAGTTCGCGCGCCCAGGTCTGGTTGTAGAAGAGCAGGCGGGTTGAACGCATCAGCGGAACGCCGAGCCGGCGACCCGTAAATTCGTCTTGCGCCCAGATTCCTGGCGGAAAATCAGAAAGATCGGCGGGTGAAAACCCCATGTCTGTATTGGAGAAATAAGCATCGAGTGGCGCGAGCAGGGATTCTTCATCCCAGGCCAGTCCTTGCTCGGGCATTGCCAGCGCGAGTTCGGGCAACCCCTCGCCTGTTTTGCCGTTCTCTACGGCCTGTTCCAGGCCCGAAAGGTTGCCCCAGCCCTGGGTTTGGACGGTGATGCCCCAGGGATTGCTCAGGCTGAATTCTGCTGCCATTTGGGCCAGCAGGCTGGCTTGCTGACCGTCGAGCCCGTGCCATAGGCTGACGGTAATATCGCGCAAGGCTTCGGGCCTGGCCCCCAAATCAGGCGTAGGGGTTGGTGGAATGGGCGTGGGGGTTGGGGTGTGGGCAGGCGTGGGCGTCGATTCTGGTTTTTTAGCGGTAGGCGTTCTCAGGGGTAGGTAGGTGACTTCGATGCAGGCGGTAAGTAAAAAAGCGGAGAGGGCAAGGAGCAGAAAAAATCGCTTCATCGGGGCGTCATCCTACATCCCCATCATCGGAACGGGCGTAAAAACCAGAATAAAAACGAGGGCCATCAGCAGGGCCAGGTTGCGGCGGCGGGGGTCGAGTTCGGTAATTTCGTCAAGCATTTCAGGGTGGCCGCGTCCCAAAAAGAAGAGCAACCCCGCCCAAAGCCACCAGCCGGGCCAGGCCAGCCCCAGCGCGGCCAACAGCGCAAGGATGATTGGCAGCACGCGGCGCGAGTTTTTGCCAAAGACGGCGTATAGAACATGACCGCCATCCAACTGCCCGGCGGGGATGAGATTTAGCCCGGTGACGAGCAGCCCGGCCCAACCGGCCAGGGCGACGGGGTGAATCATAACATCCAGCCCGCCGTAGGGGATGGGGTAGCCGGTAAAGAAGTAACCAATCCAGTATAAGATGGGCGGCCAGTTGCCATAATCGAGCGGCGCGGGCAGCAGTTGCCCAAAGACGATGTATTTTGCCAGTAGATAGAGCAGGGAATTGCCTTCGATAAATCCGCCTTCGCTGGGGTAGATGGTGCTGGTGCTGGAGAGCGACAGGCCAATGAACAAGACCGGAATGGCGACCACCAGCCCTGAAAGCGGCCCGGCGATGCCAATATCAAACAGGGTGCGTTTGTTTTTGGGAAGTTCGCGCATGTTGATAAACGCGCCCATTGTGCCGAGAATGGTAAAGGGCAAGGGAATGAAAAAGGGCAGGCTGACATCGGTTTTGTGATGCCGCCCGGTGAAGTAATGCCCAAATTCGTGCGCCAGCAAAATGGAGAGCAAGGCCAGGGCAAAAGGCCAGCCGGTGAAAATGTAACGGCCCAACAACAAGATGATGCCAAGGGTATCTTCTGGCACGGGAATATCGGGGGGGATTTGCGCGCCCACCAGCATTACGCTAAAAACCGTAAGAACGAACATGAGCAGGTTAATGCGCGGGTTGGCGGGTTTTGGAGCCGGTGGTTTTTCTACCAGAAAGATGACTTGTCGGTTTTCTTCGCCCAGGCGAAAAAGGGGCATCAGGCCGTGCGGTTTGAGGGCTTCGGCCAGTTGGTCGTAGGCGGCGGCGCTGTCGAGGCTGGGGAAGAGTTTGCCGCGATAACGCCACAGGTAAGGGGAGGTATGTCCGCCGCTGGTGACATCTTCAATGTGAAAAACACGCGCTACCAGGCTGGTGATGATTTCGGGGTCAGTTGTCATGATTTAGTATGGATGAGAATCAGATACGGGAGTGCATGGGAGTCGAACCCACCCTGGAACGCAACGCGCCCCAACACTGATTTTGAAGACCAGGAGGCCCACCGGGACCTATGCACTCCCACTCGTAAGGATACCCCAATTTTGAGTTTGTGTTAAGGGTTGCTGCGGGCTTAAAAAGTTTTCTGCCATTTGCGCAAGGCCCAGCGTCCGGTTTCTGGGGTGGCGCGGGAATCGAGGTCGATGAATTCGTCTGTTTGCAGGGCGGCGCGCAGGAGTTTGCGCAGGTTGCTGATGGCATCTTCGCTGAAGTTGAGTTGGTTTTTGGAAGCCAGTTGGAACAAAACTGCGGCGTGCAGGGGCAGGTAGGATTGCGGTTCGGCATGGGCTTCGAGGGTTTGGCGCAACAGGCGGCGGATGAGGCCAATACTGGGCGCGATTGGTTTTCGGTTTGTTTTGGGGGCTGGCAGCAGTATCAGGGTGGCTGTGTCACTGCTTTTTTCAAGGTCCAGCGATTGCGCTTGCCAGCCGCTGGTCGTTGCGGCCAGCAGTAGGGCGCTGAGAAAATCGGGTTCGATTTCGGGGGCGAGGATGTGGAAGGGCAGGCCGTCGCTGACTTGACGCAGGTTGATGAGCAGGGCGCGCAGGGCTTCGGCGTGCCACTGCCAATCGTAACGCCGCCGGCGCAAGACCGGCTTGAAGGGCGCGACGGCCTCGCGCCCCCACAGCCAGCCGGCCCACAGGGCTGAGAGCGTCCAAAAGGCCTGGTTGGGGCGCGGGAGAATGGAGGCCAGGGCGCGAAATGGAATTTCGGAAATTTCGGCGGCGGCCTGGCGCAGGGGGCCTTCGTAGATGGTGATGCCGCCATTGGGGGATGGTTCTTCGGGCCAGAGGGCGTGGTTTACCGCGTCGTTTGCGAGTGGTGAGAAGGTGTCCCAGAAGCCGATAGATTTTTCGAGGGCCAGCCAGACGTTATGCTCGCGGAAGATGCCGGGTTGGGAGAGTTGGCGCGGGCGGGGGCGTTCGTTGCCGTGCGGCCAGAGGTTGTTGCATTGGTCGAGGGCGTAGAGCAGCATGGCGACCAGGCAGCGGCGGCGTTCATTGCTGGTGGTGAGGCTGTCGAGCCGGTTGATGAGCGTGCCGAGGGCGTAGAGGGTGCGCGGTTGGTAGAGGCGCAGGGCTTCTTCGGCGTGGGGGCGGTCGGGGTCGTCGAGGCTGGCGATTCGTTCGAGGGCGCGGGCGCGGTGCAGGGGTTCGCTATGGGCCCAGCGGGCGGCGCGTTGGATGTCTGCTTCGGCGGCGGGGCGTTCGCCCATGTCGCCGCAGGTGGGGCAGGTGTAGGTTTTGGCGAGCAGGGTGTCGGTTTTGGATTCCCAGATGAAGAATTCTGCGTGGGTGGGGTGGTTGCAGGCGGCGCAGTGGGTTTGGTAGAGGTTTTGCAGGTGTGGTTCGATGCGTTCTTCGTCTTTGCGGGCCATGGCGAGATCTGCGAGGGCGGCGCGCAGGTCGGCAGGGGTGGGTGGGTGGGCGGCTAAATCGAGCAGGAAGCGTAGAATGGGGTTGCCCACGGTAACAAGGACGCGCATTTGGCTGGCAGCGAGTTGGACGGGTAATCGTGGGGAGGCGGCCAGGGGGTCGAGGATCCAGGTTTGGGGTGGGGCGATTCGGCTGGACCAGGCCTGAGTGACCTCCCCCGGCAGGGGTGGCAGGTAACGGCTGAGGGGGGCAGAAAAGTCGAGTGTCTTCATCAAAAAAGCCTTACAAATTGCAAACATTGGTTGATTTTGGGTAAATTTATGCTATCATAAATTGCTATGACTCCACAAATTAATGACAAAATTCTTGTAATCGATTCGGATGACCACAGCCGCGATTTGATTGTGCGCCAAACTTTGCAGCCTTTGGGGTATCAAGTGAAGACTGCCGAGGATGCGGGTAGCGCAATCCGTTTGGCTGTGCAATTTCAGCCTGATGTTATCATTGCCGATTTAAACCTGCCAGGCTTGAGTGGCAAGGATATGTTGGTGGCTTTTTCTTCGCAGGGGATTAATACGCCGGTGATTGTGATGGCTGAAAAGGGCGAGGAGCCAAAGGTGATTCAGTCGTTTCGTTTGGGGGCGGCTGATTATTTTTTGCGCCCTGTGCGCGAGCCGGAGGTGGTTTCGGCGGTGGAGCGGGCTTTGAAGCAGGTGCGCGAGTTGAAGGCGCGTAAGTTGTTGGACGAGCAGTTGCAGGCGGCGAATGCTGAATTGGAGCGCCGTTTGCGCGAGTTGACGACGATTTTTTCGGTGGGGCGGGCGGTGATGTCGGTGACGGATCAACGGGCGCTGTTTGAGAAGATTGTTGAGGCGATTACTTCTGTTTCAGATGCGAATACGGGCTGGCTGACGTTGAAGGATGAGAAGTCGAATACCTTTTTGATGGTTGCCCATCGAAATTTGCCGGCCTCGTGGGCCAAATTTGTGGGCCAGCCATTGGATGATGGGGTGAGCAACCTGGTGGCGATGTCGGCGGAGAGTTTTAGTATTCATGGGCAGCCGTTGCAGAAGTTTAAACTGGCTTCTTTGGGAAAATCGGCAATGGTGGTGCCGGTTAAGGTGAAGCAGGAAGTGATTGGTTTGATGATTGTCGTTCGCAAGGTGGAACGGGCTTTTGGCGCAAGCGAGCAGACTTTGTTGGAGGCGATTGCTGATTATGCTTCGATTTCGCTGGTAAATGCGCGCCTGTTTCGCGCGGTGGCCCAAAATGCGGAGCAGGCTCGTTTGGGTGAGCAGCGAAAAATGGAGGTTTTGCAGAAGTTGCAGCAGGAGTCTTCGGCTGTTTTGCAATCTGCTGTTTATCCGCTTGAAGTTGTGCTTGGCGAGAAGATGGGGTCCCTGAGTGGCGAGCAAAAGCAGGCTCTGGTTACCGTTCAGGATGCTTTGAAGCGTCTTGGTTTTTTGTTGAACCAGCAAGTAACGCAACCGAAGAGGTAAGTTTATCCCCGCTCTGGTCACAAAGTGCGCTTTTTATAAGAGCATGAACGCGTAATTTGTGACCACGGGTATTATAGTGTAAAATTGACCTGATGTTGAAAAATAATTTGATACTGTTGGCTATGGACGCATCGCCTACTCAAGGGCTGCTGGATCGGGCTTTGCGGGCTGCTGGTTATGGGGTTGCCCATACGCCGGATGTTGATAGCCTTAATCGGGCCTTGAGCGAATCGGGGCCGGCGGTTTTGCTGATTACCCAAACGTTAAATGGGCAAGATGGTTTAATGTTAGCCCAGGGGGTTCTGGAGCGTTTTCCAACTTTGCCGATTTTGTTGTATGCAGATGAAGATAATGTGGATTTGTTTAAACAGGCCATTCGCGCGGGGGTGCGTGATTTTCTTTACCCACCTTTGCGGATTGATGATATTGTTGGCGTGATTAAGGAGAACCAGAAACGCGCGGAGCGGACTGGTGATTGGGTGCGGCGCGAGGTGCGGCGCGGTACGGCTTCGCTGGAGAAGCGCATGAGCGAGTTGGAGACTCTGGTTAAACTTGGGCAGACGATTAATAGTTCGCTGGCGATTGACGATGTATTGACCAGCGTTGTTACCGCGGCAGTTGAGTTGACGGGGGCTGAGGAAGGTCAACTTCTTTTGATGGATGAAGAGACCAACGAACTTTATATGCGCGCCGGACGTAATTTTGAAGAGAATTTTGCTCGCGCCTTTCGGTTGCCCATCCGCGATTCGATTGCCGGGCAGGTTGTGCATAGCGGGCAGACGATTTCTTTCTGTCAGGACTCGCCCAGTAAGATTAAGACGGCTTATCTGGTTTATGCGCTGATTTATGTGCCGTTACGGATAGGCGATCATGTTATCGGCGTTTTGGGGGTAGATAATCGCCAAAATAAGCGGCCATTTACGCAGCACCATGAATTGCTGATGTCGGTGCTGGCAGATTATGCAGGTATTGCGATTAAGAATGCCCAATTTTTTGGGCAAACTGAAAAAGAAAGACAAAAACTGGATTCTACTTTAAGTAATATTCAGGATGGGGTTATCCTGTTGGATGCGGAAAGAAAGATTTTATTAATTAACCCGGCGGCGCGAAAAGTTTTTGGGTTGGGTTTTAGCGATTTGACCGGCCAACCTGTTACGAATGTGGTTTCAAATGATGACTTTTTTGAAATGTTGAATTCGATTCGCGAAAATCCGCTTAAGCATCATGAAATGACCTTTGATGATGGGCGCGTATTTAATACGCAGTATGTGCCTATTCCTGAAATTGGTTCGGTCATTACTTTTGAGGAAATTACTCACCTGAAGATGTTGGATCGGTTAAAAAGCGATTTTATTCATACCATTTCGCATGATTTGCGTTCTCCGCTTACGGCGATTATGGGGTATGTGGAATTATTGGGCCGGGTTGGGCCGCTGAACGACCAGCAGAAGTTGTTTGTGGGGCATGTGCAGAATAGCGCGCAAAATATCACCACTTTGATTAATGATTTGCTTGATTTGGGGCGCATTGAGGCTGGTTTTGATACGCGCAAAGACGAAGTTGGTTTTGACAAGATCGTTCAATATACCCTGGATAATGTTAACCAACAAATTGTTGAAAAATCTCAAACGCTGCGCGTGGCAATCGATAAAAATTTGCCGCCTTTGCGGGGCAACCCAATTCGACTACGGCAATTGGTAGATAATTTGATTGTTAACGCGGTTAAATATACGCCACATGGTGGAAGTCTGACAGTGAATATTCGCCATGATAATGATCAGGTAATTTTTGAAGTGATTGATACCGGGCTTGGCATTCCGCTGGCAGATCAGCCGCATATTTTTGAAAAGTTTTATCGCGCAAGCAATACGCCCAAGAATGCGCCTGGCACTGGTTTGGGCCTGGCGATTGTCAAGTCGATTGTTGAGAGCCATGATGGACGCATCTGGCTTGAATCGGCGGTGGGCCAGGGAAGTAAGTTTGTGGTTGTTTTGCCTGTCTATAAGCGAGATGATGATGAGTAGGTTGAAATAAAAAAGCGGCGGATGGTAAGACACCCATCCGCCGCTTTTTGTTTACGAGCGGTAACTACCTACCCACCCTCACCCCCAACCCCTCTCCCGGTGGGAGAGGGGAGAAATCTCGGACGAAATTGTCGTTTTCGGCATAAAAATCCGCTTT
>DAOUML010000234.1:0-8660 GCA_034411635.1 Anaerolineales bacterium | reverse complement strand
ATGGGGATTAATTGACCAAAACCCGGATGCGTGGGCCGCTCAGGTGCAAACCGAAACCCGGGCAGGGGTCGTTGTCTTGCGCCCCGGCCAATCCTGGATCCTGGCTTAAATCCCGTTTCAAAAGCGAAATCCTGCCCGGTTATTATTCGGTTATGACAAAGGTCTAACATTTCGTTAATGAATTCCGCGTATAATTACCTTGTTGGTAAAAATTCCGTTCGTCATTGCGAGCGCATGACGGTAAAAATTCCACAGGAGGAACATAATGATTTCAAAAGTAATGCAAGATGCGATCAACGAGCAAATTAACAAAGAATTGTACTCATCCTACATTTACCTTTCCATGGCGGCCTATTTTGAATCAGAGAGCCTGGCAGGGTTTGGTAACTGGTTGCGCATTCAGGCTCAGGAAGAAAACGAGCATGCGATGAAATTATACAACCACCTGCTTGAGCGCGGCGGCAAGGTTGAACTCAAGGCCATTCCAGCCCCCAAATCCGAGTGGGGTTCAGCATTGGAAGCCGTTGAGCAGGTTTTGGAACACGAGCAATTTGTGACCAAATCGATTCATGAACTATACGAGGTGGCCCTCAACGAGAAAGATTACGCCACTCAGGTGATGTTGCACTGGTTCATTGAAGAACAAGTAGAAGAAGAAGCCAATGCTGGCGCAATTTTAGACAGCATGAAGCGCATCGAGGCGCATGAAAGCGCGATTATGATGCTCGATCATCGCCTTGCCAAGCGGCAGGGTGATTAGTTGCTCGCCTTTCATCAGGGCGGCCCACTTGGGCCGCCCTTTTTTTATTTGAATATCGTATAATATTTCCATGCAGATTTTGTCGTTTCGTTTTAGGAGGCCGCCATGCTCGTTGTTATCAGCGATGTCCATCTAGGGGATAACTCTTGCAGCAAATCAATTTCACCAAGCGCATTTTATCTATTTGCCAGCCACCTGCGCGAATTGGCTCGCCAGGCGTCCTGGCGCGAAGATAATCGCTATAGGCCCGTTGAACACATCGACTTATTGTTGATGGGTGACATTCTCGACCCGCAACATTCTACCCTGTGGCTGAATACCCAACCCGGCGACCCCGATTACTCCCGACCGTGGACAGATTTCGATTGCCCCCATTTTGCGGTCAAATTACGCGAAGTGACACGCGCCATCTTACGAGAGAATGAGGAGGGCATCAAAACCTTGCGCGATTGCGCAGAGGGCAGAACAATCACCCTGCCTCCGGCAACGGCCAATGGGCAGCCTGATTTCGCGGCTTCTGAATTGGTGTATCCAACCGTCAGAATCTATTATATGGTGGGAAATCACGATTGGTACTATCACCTGCCTGGCCCGGCATTTGACGAAATTCGACGCGAAATTATCGAGGCCTTTGGCCTGGCCAACCCGTCAGATAACTTCCCCTGGGAAGCAAGCGAGTTGGGGCCGCTACAGGAGGTTTTCACGCGCCATCAATTTTATGGCCGTCATGGCGATTTGTATGATAAATTCAATTATGACTCTGAAAAAGGGCGCAAGGCTGCCGCATTGGGCGATGTTTTCGCAATGGAGATGCTCAATCGCTACCCGGTTGAAGTCAAAAGACTGCTTGGAAATGAGTTGCCCGCTTCTCTGGTCGATAGCCTTGGCAAACTAACCAATATTCGGCCCGCGCTGGTAACGCCGCTATGGATCAGCGGACAAATCAAGCAGCACGCTCAAAGCAAGAGCATGGAAACCGAACTGAAAAAGATTTGGGACAGAATGGGGCAGGAATTTCTCAATCTGGAGGTGGTGCGCCAGGCCGATAAAGCCTTCAAGTTCGATACGGTCGATGCCCTGCAACTTGTTTTGGGGATAACCCGGCGAACATCATTTCAGCGTATCAATGATGTGGTAGTTTGGGTGCGAAAAAACATGTGGGGCGGGCAACTCTCTTTTCTACAACATGCCCTGCAAGAACGCGCTTTTCTGGATGGTACAGCGCGTTATATTGCCTACGGGCACACCCATCATCAAGAAGTTGTGCCGCTGGATAGCGACGGTATTCCCCCAACCACTGCATACCAGATGTATATGAACACTGGTTGCTGGCAGTCCTATTACACCCTCACTGCCAAAGACCCCAAAAAACAAAAATTTGTGCCGTATAAAATGCTCTCGTATCTGGTTTACTATTGCGATGACCAGCGCGGTGGCCGCCACTTTGAATCCTGGTCTGGCGTGCTGGCATAGGACTTATTTCTCTCTCAACGGCAAGCGGATAAAGAACGCGCTGCCAGGGCAGGCTTTCTCATCGTAGCCGGGGCTTTCAACCCAAATCCTTCCCTGATGGGCCTTAATGATTCCCGAAGCAATCGCCAACCCCAGGCCTGGGCCGCCGCCCTTAAAAGTAGTGCGGCCCGATGAATGCAATTCCACCTTGCCCAACTGGTACAGTTTCTCAAAAATGATTTTGTGATTGGCAGGATCAATGCCAATGCCGGTATCCTTAACAATAATTTCGAGGCATTCGCCAATATGCTCATCATGAATTGACCTGGCATCGATGGTAACAGTGCCAGAATCGGGGGTAAATTTGATGGCATTGACAACGACGTTGTCGATGGCTTTTTGCAAAAGTTGCCCATCGGCCATCAGGTAGGGAGCCGTGCGAATGCCTTCTTCGATGATCAGCGCAACCTGGCGTTTCTCCAAATCTTCACGATACGAGTTTTGGATTTGCGTCAACATGGGGCCAATGGCCGTTTTCTCAAGATGGGGCTTGAGCGTTTGACTATCCAACTTGACCACATCAAGCATACTATTAACCACCTGATGAAGGCGGTCTGTTCCTTTGAGCACCCCATCAACGGCCTGAATAAGCATTTCCTGCTCTTGAATAGCCGGAACGCCGCGCAGCATGGTCAGATAACCCTTCATCACAGTGAGCGGCGTGCGCAATTCGTGGGCGGCAACCTGGATGAAGGAGGTTTTGTTTTTATCCAGTTTTTCGAGTTGCATATAGGCATTGTTGAGTTCTTCCACGCGTTGCGAAACCATACGCTCCATCATCTCATTAAATTTACTCAATTCATCATACAAACGCGCATTTTCAAGCGCAATGGCAGCCTGCATACCGAAAGTGGTCACCAGAAGCAAATCATCCTTGCTAAAGGCCTTTGGTTCTTCGCGTGTTACCGACAACATACCGATTACTTTATTTTTTGAATAGAGCGGCACGCCCATCCACGAGTGATGAACCGGCAGCCACTCGACCTGCTGCCAGCCCGGATTCAGGTTAACATCGTCGATAAGCAGGGCTTCACCCGTGCGCGCGATCTGGTCGTAAACACCATCTTCATTGATTTCAATTTGAAGGGTATCCACTTCAGGGGAGGCAGGAAAACCACGATGGGCCACCATTCGCGTCGTTCCACCTGGCGCTTCGAGCAAAAGCGCGCCGCGTCCATAGGACAAAACCTGGGCCAGTTTTTCCAAAATCTGCAATGGAACTTCTTCTACTTTTAGTAACGTTGATAGTTGGCGAGATACTTTGGCAAGCGATTCGGCCTGCTGGCGGAGCGTTTGCTCAGTGCTGTACAATCGCGCGAGTTCGTTGGCGGTTTGTTCGGCCACTTCTTTGGCAATTGCCAGTTCGCCGGCCCTTTTCTTTGATTCTTCCAACAATCGCTCAACTTCGCGCTGGGCCTGTTCGCGCTGTTCCCCCAACATAATGCGCAAAAGGGCGCTTGAAATCAAGTTGCGCACCCGCGCATACACTTCCCAATCAGCAGGCCCCATTTCCATCCAGATAAATCCGAATCGGTTTTTTGCCAGGGAAAGCGGCATGACCACCGCAGTATAGCGACGGTCTTTGGGAGTAAGTTCTGGAATCAAGACACCAGTTGGCCGGGCTTCTTGATTTTCAGGCATTTGCAAGCCGGTTTCGTCATAGCGCATAAGCAGGTTGTAACTGCGAGAGGGCGGCAACGGCACAGGCTCAGGGCGGGCCGTATCGTGATAAAGTAACATGTAAAACTGTTCGATGCCCATGCGAGGGAAGTTTTCTTCCACAGCCTTGCCCACATCGACCATGCTCATGGTGGGGGCCATTGAAAAGCTAAAACCTTGTAAAATTTCTTCCTGTTGCTCAAGTTTTAATCGGTAGAAAGCCTGGGCGCGCTGCGAAAGTTCTCCCACCAGCATACGGGCTTGCTGAAATAGATTTTCAGCCTTGAGGGCAGACTGTTTTTCATTAATGCCGGCCAGCGCATGACGACGCAAGATTGAAATGACATTATGCCAGGATGTGGCTTCTTTATCGGCCTCCTGCAAAATCATAACCAAGGCTTGCACATGGCGTAAAAAGATTTTGCTATCAATTTCATCACGAATGGAATCGAGAAGCGAATCCCAGGTTTTGCCGCATATTTCTTTGAACGATTCAGCAATCGGCGCGTTTTTGCTGACCCTGCCCGCAGACATGAGCGCGCGAATGGCGGCCTCGCGTTTGTCCTCAAGGCGGCCTGTTCGGGCAACTTCCTGCTGGCTAACCGCAGCATGGGTAACGCTTTCAGGCAAACAGCCACAGGACCAGCGCACAACCAACTCTGCCGGAATTCTGATTTGGGCCTGGCGCGGCTTGCCATCCATCAAATCTACCAGGGCTTGCACGGCCTGCGCGCCCATATCGTAGAAAGATTGATGAACGGTGGTCAGCGGTACGCCCAGAGATTGGGCCTCGCGAACATCGTCGAAGCCGGTGACAGCAATATCAGCGGGGACATTGATTCCGCGTTGTTGCAAGGCTTCCATTGCGCCAAAGGCCATGCGATCGTTGGCGGCGATGATGGCTTCGGGTTTGAGTTTGCGCTCATCGAGCAAAATACGCACGGCGGCGCGTCCGCTTTGGGCGTTAAAATCGCCCTGCACGACCATATTTTCATCAAAGGGGATGTTGTGCGCTTTAAGTTCTTCGCGATAAGCAAAAAAACGCTGGTCGGCATCGACCTGGTCTTTGATTCCCCGAATGAAGGCCAATTTTGTGTAGCCGTGAACTTCAATCATATGGCGCGCAATGGCACTCATGCCTTGCACGTTGTCTGAAAGCAGATTGGTGGCTTCAGGAATATCAATCGCATTGACCACCACCGGTATTTTGGCGTAAATTTCGTAAAAGTTTTTCAGATCTTTGGGGTTTACCCCGTGAGCAATATCGGCGGACATAATCAGGCCGTCGATACGATCAGGTTTGGCCAGGTCGTACAGACCGTAAGATGCAGTAAATTCCCCTGGCGTAATCAGCGCGGATGGCTGCCCGCCGACGAAGATGACAAGATTCAGATCATGCTCTTGGGCAGATTGGGCAATGCCGGCCATAAAATCATGCCCCCAAACACGACCAATCTGGGCGGTAAATACACCTATTGTCCTGCGCGCTATTTTTTTCATGCGAGCCTCTGCAAAGTGAATAGTTGAATAATTATAAACCACCTTGCGGGTTGGAATGTGCCAAATGCGTTAAAAAGACTCCAATCTCCACAGTCCACCGGCCACAATCAGCATTTGCCCCAAGTGATAGGCGATCATGTACCCAACCCGGCGGGTGCGCAATGGACGCACAAATTTGTTCCAGGCCAACAAGCCATCAGACGCGGCGAACAGGAAAACACCGCCCGATACCAACAAGGCGGCCTGAAGCGGCCAATCGGCGCGAAAGAGAACAGACAAGCCGGAAAGAAGCATGATGCTCAAGACAACCAGGTAAGCCAGAATGGGTTTACTCAAACGCCGCCAGCCCTTTTGGCGCAATCCGGCCCGAATGCGGTGGTAAAGCCAAAGCGCGGGCAGGGCAACCAGAATCGCCAGCCAAAGCATGGATGGGGTAGGCCATGTAAGCGGCAGTAAGAAAGCCGGTAGATAAAATAAATGCGCCAGCAGGAACATGACCAGGCCGAGAACAAACCGTTTGGGAAACAAGAGCAAAAAATCACCAAGCATGGAAAAGAAAACCGCAGCCGCAAAAAATGCCAGGCCGTTTTTGAAATCGGGCCTGGCGATGAGCAGGGTTGTAAGCAAGACAGCCATGACTGCCGGTTTGAAAAACAGTTCGGCCTTGTGCCAGTATTGGTAAACCGTTATCCAGTGAATGACCGCCAGGGCAAAGGTGAGACCGAAGAGAAAAAGGGTCATTTACGCTTTTTCTTTTCAAGTTTGAAGCCGAAGCGGCGCAGGTACTCTTCGTTGTTGCGCCAGTCTTTGAGCACTTTAACGCGCAAATCGGTATGCACTTTGCGCCCGCTCATGGCTTCAATTTCTTTGCGGGCGTGAATGCCGATTTTCTTGAGCATTTGCCCGCCGTCGCCAATGACAATCGCCTTTTGCGAATCGCGCTCAACGAAAATGGTGGCGGCAATATAAGCGCCATGTTCGCCGCGTTCGGTAAACTCATCGAGGCGGACATGAACGCCGTGCGGCACTTCTTCGCGCAGATGGGTGAGACAGGCTTCGCGGATGAGTTCGGTGGCGATGTCGCGCTCGTAGGAATCGGTGATTTGGTCGGGGTCGTAGTCGGGTTTGCGTTCGGGTAGATGGGCCGCGAGGGCTTCGAGCAGGGCATCCAGGCCGAGGCTTTGGATGGCGGAGATGGGGACAATTTCGGCCTGGGGCGCAAGGTCGGCATAGGGGGCGGTTTTGGCGGGCAGGTCTGCGGGCAGAATCAGGTCCAATTTATTGGCGGCCAGGATGAGGGGGGCGCGTTTCTTGAGCGATGCCAGATACGCGGCGATGCGCTTATCGTCGTCGTCAGGGGCTTCTGCGACGGAAACCATCCACAAAACGACATCCACATGCTCGAGGGCGGTTTCGGCCTGTTGGTTGAGCATTTCGCCCAGTTTGTGGCGCGGTTGGTGAATGCCGGGGGTGTCGATGAAGACGATTTGGAATTGTTCGGTGGTGAGGATGCCGAGTTGCTGGCGGCGGGTGGTTTGCGGCTTGGGCGAGACGGCGGCCACTTTTTGGCCGAGCAGGGCGTTGATGAGGGTAGATTTGCCCGCGTTGGGGCGTCCGATAACGGCGACGTAGCCTGATTTCATGTTTATATCTCCAGAGCCAACAGCGGGATTTCCATTTCCTGAGGGGTTAACCCGCCGTGATGACCGTAAAATTTTTGTTCGTATTTACCTTTTTCGTACCACCAGACCGATTCGTAGCGGTAGGTCAGGATGACGAGGTTGCCGAGGCGTTCGAGCAGGCGCGGGGTAATTTTTGGGCCAAAATAGCCCGCTTCTACCAGATCGGCGGTGCGGATAACGTCGGCTTTGCCGGTTAGGCCTTCGGCGAGGGTGGCCTGGACTTCAGACAGGTGTTCTTCTTTGATGTAAAGGAAGAAATCGCGACAGGAGCCGCCAGGGACAAGGGGTTGGCCGCTGGCGTTGGCGCGCATGAGTTTTTCGATGCCAGGGAAGGCGCGATTAAGATAGAGGGTGGTTTTGGGGTCTACCTCTACCTGGCCGTGGTCGGCGGTTAATAATAACAGGGTTTTGCCGCTGTCTTTTATTTTTTTTGGCGAAGAAGTGTTGTTCAAGCAGGCTGAGAAAGGCTTCGATTTCGGCATCGGACTGGGGCGATTCGGGGCCGTAATCGTGGTTGATGGAGTCGATTTTGTCGTAATAGGCGAAGAGGTAGTTTTTGCCTGTGGTTTCGGCCAGGGCCTGGCGCAGGTTGACCAGGATTTCGGGCAGGGTTTTGAAGGCGCGCATGTTGGCGCCTTTGAAGGCAATGTTGGAGTAGGTGGAGGGGGTGTATTCGCGGTGTTGGAACACTTGCGATTTGACGCCCAGCCCTTTCAGACGGGTATACAGGCTGCGCGGCGGGTAAAGGCTTTTCGGATCAATCCCAGTGCTTTTAAGTTTGTCGCGCTCGGCTGTGCCGGAGAAAGAGAATAACAGTGGGACAATCATGGCGTCGAGCAGGGGTTCGTAGTAGTTCCATTCGTGCAGGCCACTTTCGCCCATGGGCAGGCCGCTGTGGATGAAGGGAATGTGAGCCGAGGTGGTGGATGGGAAAAGCGAGGTTAGTTTGGCAACCTGCCCGTTTTGGGTGAAGCGTTGCAGGGCAGGCGAATTGGCAAATCGCTCGAAAAAGCGCCAGCCAAAGCCATCCACAAAAAGGAGCAGGATGTTATCGTAGGTTTCGTGGAGGCCGCTAAAAGGGCGCGGGGCTTTTTTGCCGCCGAAAAGATTGGTGATGAGGGCGGGTAAGTTGGCGAAGCCGTGCGCATCATAGCGGGGTTTGACGAAGTCGGGATGCAGACTTTGCATTTTTGTAATCACTTTATTGGGCTAGCGTAGGGGAAGCGTAGGGAAAGCGTCAAGTAGTTTTGTGCCGACGGATGTATATTAGGTGCATAGGTGATTTCTCTTCTCCTCCTTTCAAAGGAGAGCCGGTTTAAAGACTGTTGCCTTCAACCACTCAGCCACTCCTCCGCTTTAAATTCAAAGTATTAAATTGTTAAGTTTCGAACCCACGATCCCTTACAGGGACTGTCCACTCATTGGACTTTTTATTTCTCCGCCTCCGCCAGCTGGCGGATGGCAGATGGCAGATTACTTCTCTTCAACTCTGTTCACTTCTTCTGTTAAGTTTGTTTCCACTTGATACTTTTTTGCAACAAAATATA
>DAOUML010000233.1:0-16369 GCA_034411635.1 Anaerolineales bacterium | reverse complement strand
TGGGGAAGATTCTGCGGCGCGGCGCAAGGCCTGGGCGTCGAGCGCCGCGATTTCCAGACGTTTTTGGTCGAGGATGGTTTCGAGGATGTTTTTCATATGATGTTGGTAGTAGGGACGTAGCATTGCTGCGCTCCTACGCGGCAAAAGATTGGCTGAATTCGACGAGTTGGTTCATTTTGTTGAGGGCCGCGCCGCTGTTTAGGGCGGCTTCGGCCTCGGCCAGGGCGGTTTTGAAATCGGCGGTTTCGGCGGAGAGGGTTCCGGCGGCGTTGAGCAGGACGGCATCGCGGCGGGCGCCGGTCAGTTTGCCAGAGAACAGATCGCGCATCATCTGGGCGGACTGGTCGGGGTCGCCGCCGCGCAGGTCGGCGATGGTGGCGCGCGACAGGCCGTAGTCGCCGGGGTCGAGTTCGTAGGTGCGGACGGTGCCTTCGTGCAGGTGGCTGACGCGATTGGGGCCGAGCAGGCTGAGTTCGTCGGTCCCGCCTGCGCCGTGGATGACGAGGGCGGCCTGGCTGCCGAGTTCGTTGAGGACGTGGGCGAGTGGTTCGGTCAGTGCGGGGGCGTAGACGCCGGTTAACTGGATTTCGGCTCCGGCGGGGTTGGTGAGCGGGCCGAGGACGTTGAAGATGGTGCGCTGGCCGATTTCCTTGCGCGGGCCGACGGCGTGTTTCATGGCCGGGTGGAATTTGGGCGCGAACATGAAGCCGATGCCGATTTCGTCGATGGCCTGGCCGACCTGTTCGGGGGTCAGGTCGAGGTTGAGGCCGAGGGCGGCCAGAACATCGGCGCTGCCGCATTGGGACGAGGCGGCGCGGTTGCCGTGTTTGGCGACCCGGCGGCCCGTGCCAGCGACGACGAAGGCGGCGGCGGTGGAGATGTTGAAGGTGTGCGCGCCGTCGCCGCCGGTGCCGACCACATCATAGACCGGTTTGGAGCGGTCGCTGACCGGGACTTTGAGCGAAACGGCCCGCATGGCGCGGACAGAGCCGGTGATTTCTTCAATCGTCTCACCTTTCATGCGCAGGGCGACGAGGTATGCGCCAATCTGGGCCGGGGTGGCCTGGCCGGTCATGATGATGGTCATGGCCTGCTCGGCTTCTTCGGCGGTCAGGTTGGTGAGGGTGATGACTTTGGCGATAAAGGGTTTTAGCATAAGGGCCTCCGGGGGGAGTTGCTCGATATTGGTTATTCGATACTCGATACTCGATACTCGTTATTCGATGTTCGATTTTCGAGTTATCGAGTTCCGAATATCGATTTATCGAGTATCGACCTACAAATCAAGAAAGTTGCGCAAAATTTGCTTGCCGTGTTCCGTAAGAATTGATTCTGGATGGAATTGGACACCGTAGGTTGGGTGCTTGCAGTGTTTCAGGCCCATAATTTCGCCTTCGGAAGTGAAGGCGGTCACTTCCAGTTCGGCGGGGACGGGGGATTCGACAATCAGCGAGTGATAGCGGGTGGCTTCAAAGGGGCTGGGGATACCGGCGAACAGTCCCTGGCCGTAGTGGTGGACGCGCGAGGTTTTGCCGTGCATGAGGCGCGGGGCGCGCGAGACGGTCCCGCCGTAGACTGCGCCCAGGCACTGGTGGCCGAGGCAAACGCCCAGGACGGGAATCTGACCGGTAAAATGGCGCATGGCGTCGGCGGAGATGCCGCCATCGGCGATGGGTTCGCCGGGGCCGGGGGAGATGACCAGGCGCGAGGGCTTGAGGGCAATCAATTCGTCGAGCGTGATCTGGTCATTGCGGAAGACGCGAATATCGGCGCCGAGTTCGCCGAAGTATTGGACGAGGTTGTAGGTGAAGGAGTCGTAGTTATCGATCAGGATGAGCATGGGAGAGCCTTTCTAAATGCAGAATGATGAATGATGAATGCAGAATTAGAGAGTAGAGATTGGAGATTGGTGATTGGTAATTTGAGATGCGGGGGGGGTATTCTGCATTCTTCATTCTGCATTCATCATTATCTTTTTTCCGCCATTTCGACCGCTTTCAAGACGGCGCGGGCTTTGTTGAGGGTTTCTTCGTATTCTTTGGTTGGGTCAGAATCGGCAACCACCCCGGCCCCAGCCTGGACGCTGACGGTTTCGCCGTGACCGACCAGGGTGCGGATGGCGATGCAGGTGTCCATGTTGCCGTCGAAGGAGAAGTAGCCAATCGCGCCAGCGTAGGGGCCGCGCGCGTCGGGTTCGAGGTCGGCGATGATTTCCATGGCGCGGACTTTGGGCGCGCCGGAGACGGTGCCAGCCGGGAAGGTGGCCCGCACCAGGTCGAAGGCGCTCAGTTCGGGGCGCAGCGTCCCTTCGGCGTGCGAGACGATGTGCATGACGTGCGAGTAGCGTTCGATGGTGAAAAACTCCGGCACTTTGACGGTGCCAAACTCGCAGACGCGGCCCAGGTCGTTGCGGCCCAGGTCGACCAGCATGAGATGCTCGGCGCGTTCCTTGGGGTCGGCAAGCAGGTCGGTGGCCAGGGCTTCGTCGGAGGCGATGTCTGTGCCGCGCGGGCGCGTGCCGGCGATGGGGCGCAGGCTGGCTTTGCGGCCTTCGAGCCGCACAAAAATCTCAGGCGAAGCGCCAACGATGTAGAACGGTTCGCCGTTCAGGTCGCCGAAGTCGAAAAAGTACATGTAGGGCGAGGGGTTCAGCCGCCGCAGGGCGCGGTAGATGTTGAACGGGTCGCCGTGGGCCGGGCGCGAGAGTCGCTGCGACAGGACGACCTGAAAAATATCGCCGGCGGCGATGTGTTCCTTGCCAACCCGCACGGCCTGCTCGTACTCGGCCTGGGTCAGGTTGGATGCCACTTCAACGGAAGCAGGCGTCGGGGCGTCCGTTCCGCGCGGGAGCGGTGTGGGAGCAAGCAAACGCGCTTCAATGGCGTCCAGTTTGCGGTGGGCAGCGTCTACATCTCCATCAAAGGCATAGGTGATGATATCCAGGCTGGGGCGGGCGTGGTCGAAGGCGATGATGGTGTCGGCCAGCAGGAAGACCGATTCGGGCAGCGCGCCGCTTTGCAGGTGCTTGCCCAGGCGCGGCTCGAAGTAGCGGATGGTTTCGTAGCCGAGGTAGCCAACCAGCCCGCCGATGAAGCGCGGCAGGCCTTCGGGCAGTTCGGGGGTGAAGCCGGATAACTGGGATTGCAGGTAGTGGAGCGGATCTTGCCCTGCGGGGATTTGGATGCGCTCGATGGAAGTTGCCGAGCGGCGCTCTACGCTCTGGCCTGTGATGCGGTACTCGTAGCGTGGTTCGATGCCGATAAAGGAGTAGCGGGCGACGCGCTCGCCGCCTTCGACCGATTCGAGCAGGAAGGAGGGGCCGCCCCCGCGCACTTTGAGATAGACGCTGGCCGGGGTGTCGAGGTCGGCGGGCAGGCGGCGGACGATGGGGGCGATTTTGGTGCTGGTTTGGATGAGTTCTGTGACCATAGGTTTCCTTTTCTTAACAAAATAGTCCCCTCCGTCCGTTGGGACGAGAGGGGACTCCCGTGGTACCACCCAAATTACGCTTGCGCCTATAAAAAATTCCTGTTGTGATGCAACAGGAATTTGAAGCCAGCGTCACTCTTTTCGGACACGGCAGGGTTGGGGGATGGTTAATCGTTAATGGACGATGGTTAAAACCCTGATTATGTCCTCGCTCTATAACGGGAGTTCCCGGATTGGGTTACTTTTTGTCAGATTTGGGTTTCGATACGCCGCTGCGCGGCTACTCAACCCTCGGCTTTCAATTTCACCCGCTCAACTCGGTGGGCCATTCGGCTCCTGCGCTTTTACCGGATTCACACCACTTAGGTCTCGATACCTTCGTACTCGACCACCGACCCGGCTCTCTGAAAATCGCTTTGGAGCGTACTCGTCCACGTCTTTGTTTTTGTTTGTTAAGTTGGGCGTGATTATATGCCCTCAGGGCGATTTGTCAAGTCAAAAAATGTCAATTTGGATATGTTTAGCCATTTTTTACAAAAAGACCTGCTCCGGGTGGTGGAACAGGTCTTTTGCGATTCAATTCAAGGAATCAGGCTTTTTTGTCATCTTCTGGTTCGGGGGTGGCCTGTGTGGTTGCCGACTCATCGATGTCTACGGTGGTTTTGGCTTTTTTCTTGCCTTCCGGCAGTTCGATGCCGAACAGTTTCAGAATGGGGACGATGGGCAGGTCGCCGACGACGCGGAAGTTGGCGTCCTGGCGCAACTGGTCGAGGCTGGTGCTCAGGTCTTCCTTGCCGGAGATGACCGGGGCAAGACGTTCCATCAGGTCGCTTACTTTCAGGCTGGAGAAAAGACGCGGGTTAACTTCAGCCATCACATTTTGGATGTAGGGGCGGAAGTTATCGAGGTTGTTGCGCATCCAATCGACAGTGGTATTTTCGGCCTCGTCCACTTCCGCGCTGCGAACCCCGCTGGCGTTGATGATTCGCCCGACGAGCGGCACTTCTTCGCCCAGCAGGTTGATGCTCTGCGAGAAACTCATCAGGTCGGTGATGATTTTGCCGGTCTGCCCGCCGGTTCCGTAGATGTGAACCTTGACTCCCGGCGCCATTGCCATAAAGGCTTCCTTGTAGGCCTCCACTTGCAGGGTGGCGAGCCGTTCGCGGTGGGCGTGTTCGAGTTTCATCTTCTCCAGTTCGACCAGCACCGGGGCTTTTTCGTACAGGTCGACCAGTTTTTGCTGGGCGGTGATTTCGACTTCTTTAAGACGCTGGATTCGCTCGGCCTCGACTTCGGCCTGGGCGCGGGCAACTTCGGCCTGGGCCAACCCCTCGGCGCGGTTGACGACGACTTGTTTTTCGGCAACCTGCACGCGGGCGGCTTCAACTTCGGCCTCGGCCAAACCCTGGGCGGCAGATTCGGCCCGAGTGGCTTCAGCGCGAATTTTGGCGGCGCGGGCGCGCTTTTCGGTGGCGGTCGATTCGGCGTCGGCTTTGATCAGTTCGGCCTTGGTTTGGGCTTCGGTGCGCATTTGCAAGGCGCGGGCTTCGGCTTCGGCTTCGACTTTTAATGATTCACCCAGTTTATTGGCATCGACCAGCGCAATTTCCTTGTCGCGCTCGGCGGCGGCCAGTTTTTCCGCGCGCAGTCGTTCGGCTTCGGCCTGAGTGCGCTCGGCAGCGCGCTCAATCTGGCGGATTTGTTCCATTGCCATCCGTTCGGCTTCGGCTTTGGTTTCGGCCAGTTTGATGGCCGCAGTTTTTTGCTGTTCAAGGGCGCGCAATTCGGCCTCGCGCTCTTTTTGGATGCGGGCCAGGGTGGCGGCTTTTTCTGCCTCGGCCTGACCGAGGGTTTGGCCGAGTTGTACTTTGGCCAGGTCGGTTTCGTGCGCGGCAGTGGCGGCAGATTTTGCCAGTTCCAATTGCTTGACTTCGAGTTCGTGGCGGCGAATGGCCAGGGCTTCTTGCTGTGAAAGGGTGGCGGTTTCGACTTCGCGTTCAGCATCCAGTCGCTCAGAAGCCAGTTTCTTCTCAGTCATGGCGCGAATTTCGGCTTCGGTTCGCTCGCGTCCCTGGTCGTCTTGCAGTTCCTGCACCTGCTCTTTGTTGGTGGCGATGCTGGTTTCTTTGGAGATGCGCGATTCAGCCTGTTCGACCAGTTTGTGGTAGGCCATGCCTTCCAATTGGGTGACGGTGAGCAGCGCCAGGTCATAGCCCAGTTCCGAGAGAATATTATTGACCTTCGGGAAGGCAATTTCGGCAAGTTTCTGACGGTTGGCGATGATGTCGTTCAGCCCCATCGATGCGGCGGCGGCAATCAATTCCGCTGTGCCGACTTCGGTGATGGTGTTGATCAGGCCGCCCGTATCCAGGCCAACGCGCTGAGCGGCAATATCCGCTTTTTCGGGGTTGAGTTTGGCGACGGCGTGCGCCCACAAGCGGAAACTGACTTTGCTGTTATCGAGCGCTTCGACGCCTTCGTCGTTGTTGCCGCGAATCGGGACGGTGAAACTGATGGTTTTGAGTTTGATGACCTGGGTCAGCGGGTTCAACCAGTAACGGGAGGGGCGCGATGCGCTTTGCCCAAACACCCGGCGGTCATTCGACATGGCGGCGATGTGCAGGCCATCTCCAACCACGACATGAATTTCATCGGGCGGAACGATGATCCGGCGACCAAAGCCAAAGATGTTGCGGGTGCGGTCGGTCTGAGTGCGCAAGGCCGACATGCTGGTATTGAATTCTTCCATTTGCTGCTCAGATTTGCGTCGGGCTGGCTGGTTGGGGTCGGTTTGTGGGGCGTTTTTTTGTTTGTTGTCCATCCTTGCTCCTTTTTATATGGCAGATGCATTGCTGGCTGATGAGGGGTGTTTATAGAGGGATATTCGTAAATTTTGGAAAAAAGTTTCGGTTTATGGCTTCTCAATGTATTTTACCCCAGGAAAATCCTTGCAGTTGACTTGCTCTAACAGGGCGATTGCATCTAAATCCTGATTTGCTCTAATTTTGCCTATTCGCCAACGGGCTAAAGCCAGGACTTTCTTAAAGTCGCCAACTGTCCTTGCGAGGAGCGTTCTCCAGCGACGAAGCAATCTCCAAAAGGTCAGTTTTGCCCATTAAACGGGAGACTGCTTGGGCACACCTGCCCTGGCGGGCGGTGCCAGGGAAGAGCGCCTCGCAGTGACACCCTTCGGACTTTAAGAAAGTCCTGGGCGTTCTGCGCTTCCCTCCTTGACGTAAAAGTCACTTCGGATACAATAGAAGGGCATACGAAAATAAAAAAACCGGGGCGATGGCGGAATCGGCAGACGCAGCGGACTTAAAATCCGCCGATAGAGATATCGTGAGGGTTCGACCCCCTCTCGCCCCACCATGCAACTCACCCAGCGGGGACTCTTTGAGCCCCCGTTCCTTGTCTCTCCGTAGAGGCTGGCATGTATTTTGACCGTTTTACCCTTGAACAACTCGAAGACCAGGCCCTGGCTCCTTATGGGATGCGCAGCAAAGATACCAAAGGGCGCGCTTATCTGGATAGCGAGCCGCAGTTTCGCTCTTGCTTTCAGCGTGACCGCGACCGTATTCTCCATACGACAGCCTTTCGCCGCCTGGAATACAAAACCCAGGTGTTTATTAATTACGAGGGCGATTACTTTCGCACCCGTCTGACTCATTCGTTGGAAGTTGCCCAAATTGGTCGTACCCTGGCCCGCGCGCTGGGGGCCAACGAAGACCTGGTTGAGGCCATTTGCCTTGCTCACGATCTGGGGCATTCGCCCTTTGGTCATTCTGGCGAAATTGCTCTCAATCGTTTGATGAAAGATTTTGGTGGATTCGACCACAACAAACAATCGTTTCGGATTGTTACCAAACTGGAGAACCGTTACCCCGAATTTCCTGGCCTGAACCTGACCTGGGAAGTGCGCGAGGGCATCGTTAAACACGAATCGGAATACGATATTTCAGATGCGCGCGATTTTAACCCCGAATTGCGCGGCAACCTGGAGACCCAAATCGCCAATGTGGCCGATGAGTTGGCCTATACCACTCACGACCTGGACGATGGTCTGCGCTCTGGCATGATTAGCCCGCAGATGTTGGAAGGAATTGCCATCTGGGAAATTCTGGTCGAATCTTTCAAATGGCGCGGCCCATATCTGGATGAAATGGATCGTCATCGCATGATTCGTCATCTGGTGGGTATGTTGGTTACGGATGTTGTTCAATCTACCGATACGCGTTTGCGCGAAAGTGGCGCAAAATCGGCTACTGAAGTGCAGAAACTTAGTTATAACGTGATTGGCTATAGCGAAGAAATGCGCCGCCGCAACCGCGAGTTAAAAGACTTTTTGTATAGTAATTTGTATCGCCATTATCGCGTTGTGCGCATGGCGGTTAAGGCCGAACGAATTATTGGCGAATTGTTTGAGGCTTATCGGGCCGAACCGGCGATTTTACCCAATCATGTGCAGAAAAAAATCAGCAGCCGCGGGCTAGAGCGTACCATTTGCGACCATATCGCCGGGATGACCGACCGCTACGCTGTGGAAGAACACAAGCGACTGTTTGATCCGTCGCTAAAGCCATAGTCAATTTGACAGGATGAAAGTTGAAGGTTGCAGGCCCTGGCTTTCTCCTGCAACCTTCAATGTTTTCTCAGAGGATACCCACCCATGTCGAAAAACGCTCCCACCTACCTGACCGCCGAAGGCGCAGCCCGCTTGAAAGAAGAACTTACCGATTTGAAGGGGCCGCAACGCGAGGCGCTGGCTCTTCGTTTGCGAGACGCCATTCAGATGGGCGACCTTTCCGAAAATGCCGATTATCACAAAGCGAAAGAAGACCAGGCTTTTCTTGAAGGCCGAATTCAAGAGTTGGAATATATCCTCGGTAATGCCGAGATTATAGAAGAAAACCAGGCACGGCGTGATATTGTTTTTGTCGACGCAAGGGTAACGGTTCAGGAAGATGATTATGAGCCGGAGATATTCCATATTGTTGGCGCGAAAGAGGCCGACCCGCGCAATGGCAAGATATCTCATGAATCGCCTTTTGGGAAAGCGCTGATGGATCACAAAGTTGGCGATGTCGTTGAAGCCGAAACGCCGGGTGGCAAGGTGCGCCTGAAGATTTTGAAAATCGAGTAAAGTTTTTTGGTTGCCCATCAAAAAACCCCCGCGCTAAAAGCGCGGGGGTTTTTTCTATTTTAGATTTATTTACTTCGACCAGATTGCCAGTTCAAGCGTAACGCGCTCGAAGTAACTCTGGTTGGGCAGTTGGCCCTGACCATACTGGGCATCGATAACCGTTACAATCATTTGCAGGGTTTGAGTTTCAAGCATGATCTGCTTTTGCGGTTCGAGCAGGAACATTTCACCTTTCGACTCAAGTTTTGCCCTGAAATTGGGGTCATTGAAGGCATGGGCGCTCATCAAAACTTTGGTGACGGTTTGAATATCGTTCTTATCGAACATCCAAACTTCAACGGCTGTTACTTTTTTGGGGTCGCCAACGCCAATGGTTTCAGAAATGCCGACGCCGCACTCGCCCAAGAATTCACCTGATTGCGCGTCGATGCTGAATGAATCGTCGAAAAGATCGTCACCGATTACATAGGTGGTTACAAATTGCGCTACGGGTGGCACGTCTGATGTGGCCGAGTAATCTGTCTTTTCAACTGAGCGGGTCATTTCAGCGGCTTGCTGGGCGGCGGTGAGCGGCGCGCCAGAGCGTCGATAGCCTCGGAAAAGGTAGAAGCCAAAGGCCAGGCCAACCAAAAGGAGCGCAATGACTGCCACCCAAAAGAACCAACTTAAAATAGATGGGCTTTCGTCTGTCTCTGGCGCGGCCTGAACCATCAATCCGGCGGCGGTCATCTTCTGTTCAAAGATTTCAAGCACTACCGGGTCAATTTTTCCGGGCGTCGCTTTGAGTTCTTGAAAATCAGAGTAGGCGTACGGGCCGAGTCGCTTGAATCGCTCGATTGCCAGGTTATCGTCCAGGTTTACCCGGTATGAGTCAACCGTCGTTCGTAAGTAATCCAAACGCAACGTGGGATGCAGGTTATCGATGGGTTGGTCATACCACTCAACAGGCTGAATCAACCAACCCCAGGTTATTCCAAGAGCGACACCGACAACCAGCGCAAGAATTAATGCGATTGCCGAGCGTTCCTTAATGAAGTTTGAAATGTATTCCATGACGCTCCTCTCCTTATTGAAACGAACACTGCATTCATTATACAAGAAAACTTACATTTTAGGCTCTAAATTTATACCAATTTGACATGTTCACGGTCACAAAGAGGCGTAAAATAAGACCAAATTGGAGGCGCGATGGCGATCAAGGTACTGCTGGTTGAAGATAATCAAGACAATCGGGATTTGATGCGCTTTTTGCTTGAGCGTAATGGCTATCAGGTGGTTACTGCCAACAACGGCAAACAAGCCTTGAGCGTGGCACAAAGCCAAAAACCCGATATTGTGTTGATGGATTTGAGCATGCCAGAAATGAACGGCTGGGATGCCGCGGCAGCCATGAAGAGCGATCCAGCGCTGGCCGATATTCCGCTGATTGCTGTAACCGCCCATACTCTGCCAGGAGACCGGCGCAAAGTGCTGGGGGCGGGCTTTGATCACTACATTTCAAAACCGCTTAATGTGACGATGTTCGACCACGTGGTTGCCCAGTCGCTGTCAAAAACAAAAACGGTATAAATTTCGGTTAAATCCAATTCGGTTCTTCGTACACGCCGAAAGACTCTTTCATTACGGCAATCATTTCGCCCAGGGTGGCATAAGCGCGAACCGCCTCCAGAATATAGGGCATCGTGTTTTCTGTTCCTTCACAGGCCAGGCGCAAACGGTCGAGGGCCTGGCCTACCCGGCCAGGGTCGCGTTCGCGGCGGACCTGTTCCAGCCGGGACATCTGCCGTTGGTAGCCTTGCGGATCCATTGCCAGGAGTGGCACGGCGGGGGTTTTCTCATCTACATAGGCGTTGACGCCTACAATGCGGCGTTCGCCGCTGTCGATTTCACGCTGGTAGCGGTAGGCGGCATCTGAAATTTCACTTTGGAAAAAACCCTTCTCGATGGCCGGTAATACGCCGCCGAGAGACTCGATGCGCCGAAAGTAATCATAGGCCTGGGCCTCGATATGGTCGGTTTGCGCTTCGACAAAGAACGAGCCGCCGAGCGGGTCGACAGTGTTGGTGACGCCGGTTTCCTCGGCGATGATTTGCTGGGTGCGCAGGGCAATGGTGACGGCTTCTTCGGAGGGCAGGGCCAGGGCTTCATCGAGGCTGTTGGTATGCAGGGATTGCGTCCCGCCTAGCACGGCGGCCAGAGCCTGGATGGCGACGCGCACGACATTATTTTCCGGCTGCTGAGCCGTCAGCGAGACGCCGGCGGTCTGGGTGTGAAAGCGCATCAGCCACGAGCGCGGATTTTTGGCCCCGAATGTTTCGCGCATTTCACGCGCCCAGATGCGGCGCGCGGCGCGGTATTTGGCAATTTCCTCGAAGAAGTCGTTGTGGGCGTTGAAGAAGAACGAAAGGCGTGGAGCGAACTCGTCCACGTCCATGCCGCGCGCAATGCCCCAACGCACATATTCCAACCCATCGGACAGGGTGAAGGCCAGTTCCTGGGCGGCGGTGGAGCCGGCCTCGCGGATGTGGTAACCGCTAATTGAGATGGTGTTCCACTGCGGCAGGGTTTGCGCTCCAAATTCCATCGTGTCGACCACCAACCGCATGGACGGCTCAGGCGGGAAGATGTATTCTTTTTGGGCGATAAATTCTTTCAGGATGTCGTTCTGAGTGGTGCCGCGCAACTGGTCGGGGCGTTTACCCTGTTTCTCGGCGGCGACGATGTACATGGCCCAGATAATGGCGGCGGGTGAGTTGATGGTCATGCTCGCGGAGACTTTATCGAGCGGGATGCCATCCAAGAGAATTTCCATGTCTTTTAATGAAGAAATTGCCACGCCACATTTGCCAAACTCGCCCAGGGCTTCGGGCTGGTCGGTGTCGTAGCCCATCAGGGTCGCCAGATCAAAGGCGATGCTCAGTCCGGTTTGGCCCTGTTCGAGCAGGTATTTGAAGCGGGCGTTGGTTTCCTCGGCGGTGCCGAATCCGGCGAACATGCGCATTGTCCACAGTTTGGAGCGGTGCAGGGTGGGGTGGACTCCGCGGGTATACGGATACTGGCCGGGGTGCGCCAGGTCACGTTCGTAATCGAGATTTTGGGTATCGAGGGGGGTATAAAGCCGTCCGACAGGTTCAGAGGATGTAGTGACAAAGTTTTTGCGTCTTTCGGGCAAGGCAACCAGTGCTTTTTTCAGGTCGATTGCCTCCCATTTGTTGAATGAATTGTTGATTTCTGTCAGTTTTTGAGGGTCATACATGGCGCGCTCCTTTTTATACCCGTTCTGGTTGCAAACTGCGCTTTTGATAAGGGCATGGGCGCGCAATTTATAACCACAGGCAATTCACTTGGCGAATACGGGTAAATGATATAACTGCCTTAGGAAATTACCAAATTATACCTTTTTACGTAGAATATGCGTAACGCGCCACTCATTCGTCCGTATAAATGATGCTGCCTGACCCAGAGCGTTTGGCGCGGTACATGCGTTGGTCGGCGCAAATGAGCATTTCTTCGGCGTTTTCGCGGTCATTGGGGTAAATCGCAATGCCAACGCAGCCAGAAAGATAGCGCTGGGTCTCTTGGGGTAAGTGCAGGCGGGTGGAGGTAAGCGCAAGGCGCAATTTTTCAGCCACCATCATCGCGCGTTGCAGGCCTGTTTCTGGCAGAATGATCGAAAATTCATCGCCGCCATAGCGCGCCAAAAAATCGGAAGCGCGCAGCGCGCGGCGCAAAGCAACCGCAACCTGCTTTAGCACGCTATCGCCAATTGAGTGACCAAACGTGTCGTTGATGCCTTTGAAGCCGTCGAGATCAATCATCAGCAGGGAGAATTTGTGGTGATAGCGCTGGGAGCGTTCAATTTCAGCCTCAATGCGCTGGTCGAGATGCCGGCGGTTGGGCAGGTTGGTGAGCGTGTCGGTTATCGCATCTTCAGTGGCGCGCGCATATTCCCCGGCGCTGCGAATGATGACGCTGGCGCGTTCGGCGAACAGTTTGCCAACCAAAATTTCTTCATTGGAGACAACGTGGGGCGTATCCCAATATAAGGTGAGGGCCCCTTGTTGTTCGCGCTCAGGGATTAGCGAAAAGACGGCGTAGGCGCTAAATTTTTCGCCAAAGATTAAATCTTGTACCGGGCTGGTGCGCGAATCCTGATTCACATCTGGAATGATAAGATATTCCCGATTTTTCAAAATTTTTCCGCCCGCGAGTTGGTTAAATCGGGAAGTGAGTTGATTCAGGAATACATCTGAAAGGCCAACAGAGTACTCGCACTTCATTTTTCCATCTTTTTGCTGTAAGTGCAGGGCCGCGCGCTGGGCCTGCAATAAACTGCGCGCCGATTCAACAATGGAAGGCAGTAAGGTGGTGTGTTTCAAATCTGAAACCAGGTTGGTTACTTGCCCGGCCATTTTTTCGAGCAACTCGGCTCGGTGCATGCCTTCCTGATACAGCATGATACGCGAAATCAGCAGGGATAAAATATCGATCACCTGCATAATGCGCGCAATTTCAGCGTGCGAGAAATAATGCGGCTGGTTAAATGCAACCAACAGCGCGCCTAGAAAGCGATTGTCTGGTTTGCCGAACATTGGGGCTGCCAGAACTGAGCGGGCCGAAAAATGGGCGGCCACGCGTGGAGAAATATAAGGGGAGCAGCGAATATTTTCAGCCACCAAAGGCTGGCGCGCTTGTTTTACGGAAAAGGTGAGCGTATTTTCGTAACGTGGAATGGGTTGAATTTTTGCATATAACTCGTAAACATCACTATCGGCGGCCAACCCTACCACCTGTTCGCTTTCATCATCATATTGGGTGATGTAAATGTTATCGGCCCCCAGCAAGGCTTTGATTTTATCGGACAGGGAGATCAGGGCTGTTTTATCATTTACATTATCAATCGCAATCCGCGACAAGAGATTTAGTCCGCTCAGAAATTGGTTATCGGATTTGATTGTCCACCATTGAGTGTGATTCTGTTTTGAGCGAAGTAACATCAGCAAGATGTTAAAAAATAACGACAGAATAACAAAGGGAGCAATGCCGTATCCTGAATTTGTCTCAACGTTCCACGCCGCAGGGATAAACACAGGCCAACGAATGAAATTACAATGATTGACAAAAATTAACAAGAGATAGGCCGCAATCGCGATCATATTCAGGCCCAATAGAATTGCTGGCTTGAAAAAGATTTCGAGCGCGCCAAAATATAAAATATAAGCCATCGGCAGTAAACTATAAATGCCCCCGGTAGCACAGGTTCCAATTGTGATTAAGCCAATATCAAGAAAAACATTACCCAAAAATAACCATAGTAAGCCTGGAAAAGAGACAAACTTGAATTTCCCCTTTGCCACCAGGCGATAGAACCACGCAAAGAATAGCCAAAAGACAACCACCACCCCGGTTAGAAGGCCCGGCAACACGGTATATGTCGGGCTGATTAATTCAAGCCAGGAAATTAACACAAAAATAACCACAAACAATAAACGCAGACGGTTAATTGTTCTTAATTGGCCGAGCATTTCAAGAAAAATAGGCTTATCCACAGTAATTGACTCGCAACCCACTTATGAGGCGCGCAGGCAGTCTTTGCCTGCGTGGATGGCAAAATTCCCGACTTTACATTTTTTACCCTTTGAGCGCGTGCTATGGCAGATGCGCCGCTTGGCGACTCTTAGCGCAATTATGCCCTAAAACGCGCATCTTAGGGACTTACAAATTCGATTTCTGGTATACTCACTCCAAATTATCCATCAGGATTTTTCCCATGCCGCGATTTGAAATTGATATTGACCCTTGTGAACATGTTACCGCCGATGCCATTGGCGCGCCCGGTCAGCGTGTCTTTTACCTGCAAGGCTGGCAGGCTGCGCGAATGGTCACCATTATTATTGAGAAAATCCAGTTGCAATCCCTGGCGATTGGCATCGAACAATTCCTTGCCCAACTTGTCGAGGAAAATGCTGACCTGTCCGAAGCCTCGGCGGAGTATTACGAAGAGCAAATGCGCATCACTCCCCCGGTTGAACCCATCTTCCGCGCCGGTGAAATCGGCCTGGGCTACGACAAACAGCGCGACCTGATCGTCATTGTCACCAAAGAAATATTGGGCGGTCAGGACGACCCCGAAGAAGCCGCCATCGTCCGTTTTTGGTGCACCCGCAGCCAGGCCCGCGCCCTGGCCCGCTGGGGGCAGGAAGTCTCGCAACGTGGCCGGCCCACCTGTCCACAATGCGGCCAGCCGATGGAACCCGAAGGCCACTTCTGCCCCAAGAAAAACGGGCATAAGCATTAATTCCCCGTCATGAAAATCCATTTTGCGCTCCCTGAAGACGCCCCAGCCATTGCCAGGGTGCATGTCGCCAGTTGGCAAACCACCTATCGCGGCATCGTCGCCGCCGAAACCCTCGCCAACCTGTCGGTTGAGAACCGCGAAAAATACTGGCAAGAATACATTTCCCAGGCCGAACAACAGGGAGTGTGCGTCTTTGTTGCCGAAGAAAATGAAAGAATCCTCGGCTTTTGTTCAGCCGGCCCAGGGCGCGACCCGATCCCCGGCTATACAGCCGAACTGTACGCCATCTACCTGCTTCAACCCGCCCAGGGACGCGGCATTGGCCGCCAACTCGTGCGCGCCGCCGCCAACCACCTGACCACGCGCGATTTCCAGTCTATGTTTGTCTGGGTGCTGCGCGATAATCCCGCCCGCTATTTTTACCAGGCGCTCGGCGCAAAATACCTGCAAGAAAAGCCCATTACCATTGCCGCTCAGGAACTCATCGAAAGCGCCTATGGCTGGGACGACATTCGCCCACTACTCTGAATCGCATCATGGACTCGCCAAACCCCTCGCAAGATTTACATACTGCCTTCCAGCACGGCGAAATCGACCTGCAAGGCCAGTTCATGCTTGGCTCCAACTACACCTTCCTGGTCGAAATCCGTTACCAGGAACAAACCTTCGCCGGCGTTTACAAACCCCAAAAAGGAACCAACCCGCTTTGGGACTTCCCCGCCGAAAGCCTGGCCTGGCGCGAAGTGGCCGCCTACATCCTGAGCGAATTCCTGGGCTGGGGCCTGGTACCGTTCACCACCCTGCGCAAAGAAGGTCCATTTGGCCCCGGCTCGCTGCAACAATTCATCGAATACAACCCCAACCAGCACTACTTCAACTTCAAACCTGCCGACAAAGACCGCCTGCGCCCGGTCGCCCTCTTCGACCACCTCATCAACAACGCCGACCGCAAGGGCAGCCACGTCATCCTCCAAAAACGTACCCGCCACCTGTACGCCATCGACCACGGCCTGTGTTTCCATGTCGATGACAAACTGCGCACCGTCATCTGGGACTTCGCCGGGCAGGATATCGACCCCGCTCATCTCGACGACATCCGCCGGATGCGCGCCGCGCTCGAAACACGCTCGAACCTGTTCGCAGACCTTGAGCCTTATCTCGCTCCCGAAGAACTCGCCGCCCTCGCCACACGCGGACAGGTTTTACTGGCCGAGAGCCGTTTCCCCCTGCCTCCGCAAGACCGGCGGGCTTTCCCGTATCCGCCGCTGTAGGGCGGGATGTTATCCCGCCTGCCTGAACAAAAGCGGGATAACATCCCGCTCCACATTGCTTGCATTATTAGGTGACAATATGAGCAATCAAGACCTTCTCGATTCTCTTCTAGTCATGAAAGGATACCGCTTTCGGTTCGGTCATTTTAAACCAAGAATAGAAGAATTGAGTAAACTTGGAGGATGAGCGAACAAAAGTTGGAAGTACAAATAGAACCAGTCGAAGAC